>CAZXEU010000036.1:0-35623 GCA_964639665.1 uncultured Rhodothermaceae bacterium
CTTTACCATCTCGCTTGTGGACTGACCGAACAGACCGGCCGGTCCACTCACAAGACGACGTCAAGTCCCGTTAATTTTAATTGTCGTCGCCGTTAATTCTAAATGTCGTCAATCACGGCATAACGGAAAACGGCCTTCTGATTGCGGACGAGGATGAATTGCTGATCCGTGAAATGCACGAAAGGATCAAAGCCCTGCCGACGCAGAGCGGGGAATTGCTCCAAAAGTTGTTCGAGGAGATTAGGAAAGCTGAGGACAGGCGAATTGTAGCTTACAGGGCTCGCATTGGCAGCAGGGTCCCGCAGGAAGTATGCTGCGAGCTTGAGCGCCACCTTCGCCCTGATGCGGTTGTTGCAAGTGAAGCGAACGTCGCGCAATTCAATACTCTGTGCAGAGAGTCCGAAGTGATTCTACTTTCGAACTATTCATATAGCAATTGCGAAGAACGGCGGCGTAAGTACAATTGCCTCCCGCCTCTCCACAAGCTCGAATTCCGTAAGTGCGAGGACTTGTTTATTCGCGTGCTACGCTTCGCAAAGTACGTGCGCATCTACGACAAGCAGATCGGCAAGGGCGGGAACATGGATGGCTTCTTGCGCGGGATCAGCTTCATTCTGCGGCTGTGGCGTGATTACGGCTACTTTGCAAGTCGGGAAGATTGCCATGTGCAAATCTACACGTGCGAAAAAGAGAAGGTAAACCCGAATTTCGTCGATCCAGGCACAATGCGGGAAAACAAGGATGCAGTCGCGAAGATCAATGCCAAGCTCGTGTCAAAGCTGAAGAGGAGCTTCAATTGGCCCATTCGCCTCGTCGTAAAGCATGATCCAGACCAGGACTTCCATGCGCGATACTTGCAGACGCAGTCAGCGATACTGTGGATGGATCGCGGCTTTGACTTCTTAAATTGGGACGGCGAGACTATGACAATAAAGCAGACTGAAATAGTTCTGCGCCCGAAGGCTTCTGATCATCTCAGGGACTATCGGAACCTCCAGGATTCCTTATGTCAGTAGGGTATGCATTCAGTCATTCCACCCTCTGCGACAACGGGAATTCAAGCCTCCTTAGTTGGTCGCGCCGCCCAGCAAGTGGACTGTCAGCACAGGATCAATAAGGACTGCTGCGGCGCTGAATATCGGGCACTCCGACTCCTTGTTTCTTCCATATGCGCCCAGGGGCCCGGTCGGGCGCCGCGCCGACCGGATCGACGACCGGCAATTACAACGAGAATGCCTGCCTGCCGTTGAGGTTGCGACCGAGACTGGGCAGGTCTCCGATACGGAGGTGTTGGTGGCAAAACGTGTCGAAGATGTTCTCGACGCCGAGTCACAGATGCATTTCCCGTGCAATCCGGAAACTGCTACGAGCATTCAGGACATTGTAGCCATCCGTACCTTTCTCATAGACCAAGATGCGTGCGACCCGATTCTGCGGCATCGCCATTCTGCCCTCGTGTAAAGGACGCCGTGCCCGTTAGCTCAAGGCACCATGGCAACTGCGCGGTGCCGCTGAGTTCGCCTCCTGCCAGCACGACCCCGCGGGCGTTTTCATAGACCCGAAAACGCAGCGTGCCGGATCTGGCACCCAGCCCCTCGCTACATATGCTCAATATAGTGGCGGACACAGTTGGCAAACAGGCTGGCCTTCAAGTCCAGATCACCCGTCCAGCGCTCGAGTCCCAATTCGATCCGGCTATTGCCGCGTCTATTGGCAAGTGTGCCGAAGAGCATTGCCACAAGAAGAATGGAATTCGGAATCGCAGGGCATTTCGGGCCACTTGGACCAGGTGCGTATTGCCAGGACTACCGCCCTTCGGTTATGCTTGGGGACTCCGCCCCGGAAGCATTCCCGGTCACGTGAGGAGCACCGGGCTGACAGCGGCGGCAAGCTGAACTGGCCTTTTCAGGCAATCGCACCGTGCCAAGCCATTTTACTGTGCAGCCTGCAATTAACCGCTTTCAATCGGGTAATTCGTGCGGCCGTAAAGCGTGCTTGAGACAGCTAACGCACGCGTGCCAAAGATCCGGTCACTCTCCGGGTGCCGGCATCCAGCACGAAGTAGTACACACCACTGCCAACCTGCGCCCCGCCGCTGTCGGTCCCGTCCCACTGGTAGCCGAAGGTGCCGGGGCCGCTTACGTTGCCGTCGGCCAGCGTCCGGACGAGCTGCCCCAGCGGGTTGAAGATGCGAAGGGTCACCGGGGCGGTCGTATCCAGGGTGAACGCAATCTCGGTCCTTGCGCTGAACGGATTGGGATAGCTTGCGGCAAAGTCGCGGGCAATGTGCTCCCTCGGCTCCACTGCTGTCGCGCGCCCAACGGCGCTCACAGCTTCGCTCGGGCCGCTTTCACCCGAATTGGCCCCGACCGCCTGCACAAAGTAGTAGTACGGGTCCGACGCGATGCCGGGGCGATCCGTCACCGCGGTTTCACCGGTCACCGCAAGCAGATTCCTGGCATCACGGGATGCGCCGCCGAGGTCGGGTACCGTTTCCGAACGGGTGCGGTAGACTGCGTAGCGCCGGGCACCGTCGACAGGATCCCACGACAGAGTCAGCTCTGTGTCTGCTGTCCATTCGAGTCGCACATTCTCCGGCACCGGCAGGGTTTCGTCGGTCTTCCACCCCATGGGCGGCGTGAGGGCCGGAAATCGGTACAAATCGGTCTTGAGTACGTCCACTATACCCTGACTGGGATAGTGCGTGATATTCCTGGCACGGAAGAATACATTGCCCAGGATGCCCAGATAGTCCCGGTTGAAGCGGACCTGCTCCGGAATCTCCGCTGGGGAAAACAGTCCGCCCGAAAACGTCCGGGTGTCCGCCCGGTACAGCGCCTGTCCGATGTACAGGTGACGGTCCCGGATTTGTTCTGCCCACCACGGCGCGAGCTTCGCGTAGTCCTGCGCGCCCCCAAACGGCCAGTACAACTGGGGAACCAGGTAGTCCACGGACCCGGCTTCCACCCACGCGGTCGGATCCGCGTAGAGCACGTTGTATGCATCCAGGCCGCGGATGCCCAGCGGTACGCCGTTCTTCCAGATGCCAAACGGGCTGATGCCGAACTTCACTGCAGGCTTCTCAGCACGAATGCTGTCCGCAAGCTGCGAGATAAAGAGATTCACATTGTCGCGCCTCCATTCGAACAAGCTGGTAATGCCGCGGCTTTCCTCAGCAAAAGTGGCGGCGTCGTGGGTAGTGATCTGGTTGGGCGGATACGGATAGAAGTAATCATCGAAATGCACGCCGTCTATGTCATAGCGCCGCACAACATCCATTACCACGCTCGTAACGTAGTCGCGCACGGCCGCTCGGCCGGGATCCAGAATCCGCAGGCTTCCGAACTGCAGCGTCCACTCCGGATGGGTCTGAACCACGTGCTGCGGCGAATTCGCGTAGCCGGAGCCCCGGTAAGCCCGGTACGGATTGAACCAGGCATGCAATTCCATGCCGCGCTTGTGGGCCTCTTCCACGGCAAAGGCCAGCGGATCATACCAGGGATCGGGAGCCCTTCCCTGCTGTCCTGTCAGCCAGTAGGACCACGGCTCAATAGCGGAGTCGTACATGGCATCGCATTCGGAACGAACCTGGAAGAATACCGCATTGATCCCGGCATCCTTTAGCCTGTCCAGCATCAGGACAAGAAGTCTCTTCTGCTGGTCCGTCGTCGCTCCCCGAATAGGCCAGTCGAGGTTAATGACCGTAGCGATCCAGGCGCCCCTGAATTCATGCTTCGGCGGCTGCAAGGGTTGTGCAACCGCGGAACCAAGTGGCAAAAGGCCAAGGGCAAGAAGCAGTGCACAATTCCTTTTCACGATGTCGGGGCAATCAAGCGCTATTCGATCGGCCGAATGCTAACTGGTCAAATGCGCGGCCCATGCGCGCCTCGGCGTGGTCTCGTTTTCAAAGCCGGGGAAGACGCTCCACGAGAATGCTGCCGGGTGGAGACACAAAAGCCGGAATGTTCCGCGAATGAAGTTAGCGGAATTTGTGCCGCAACGCCAGAGATGACCCATTCGCGCCACCGCCGCCAGCATGGTGGCAACGCGCGGACGCCGTTAAGGGCTCTTCAGCCTTGCTGCTGCCTCCGGTCACCTGACGGGCCCAGGCGCTCGAACACTTGTCGCCGCATTCCGGCCGGCAATCAGGCGCGCCGTGCACGGGCCTTGCCGAATTGCGTTTATGCCGGCGCGGCCCGTGCCCTGTTAGCATTCCGGCGGCGCCTTGGGCCCACCATCGGTCCCGGCAATATTCCGGCCTGGCTGGTCTAAAGGTTGCCAATATCCGCGCTCCAGCTTGCGCTCAGCGCAAGAGAGTCACAGGTTTAGCCAAGGGCCGGCTGCCGGCTGCCAGCATGACGGTGTACACGCTCCGGTCCAGACGCACGCCCTCATCGTCCGTGCCGTCCCACGTGTAGCTGTAGCTTCCAGGTCCCAACATCTTGCCGTCTGCGAGCGTGCGTTCAAGTTGACCAAGCTTGCCATAAATGCGAAGCGAGATGATGGCAGTTTCGTCCAGGCTCAGCGTAATTCGGGCTGCGGCGTCCAAATACGGGTCTCGGCTGGTCGCCACAGCCAGCGCGGGCAGCGATTCCACATTCGCAGCCGCATCACGCCCCAAAACGCTGACTGTTCTGCTCGGGCCGCTCTCCAGCGAGTTATCACCCACGGACCGCACAAAGTAGTAATACGGATCCGAGGCCAGGCCGGGCTGGTCCGTCCATGCAGTCTCGCCGGTCACGGCCAGTAGGTTTTGCGCCTGGCGGGAGGCTGCATCTACGTCAGGCGGCCCTTCCGATACAGTGCGGTATACCGCATACCGGCTTGCGCCGCTTCCGGGCTCCCAGGACAGTGCCAGGTCCCCGTCCGCCGTCCAGTGCGCTTTAAGATTTTCGGGGATTCCAGGTTCGGAGGCCGCCTTCCACGCCATGGGCGGAGTAAGGGCAGGATGGCGGTAGAAATCGGTCTCGAGCCGCTGCACAATACCGTGCGATGAAAAGTGGGTAATATTGCGGGCCCTGAAAAAGACGTTCCCAAGAATGTTCTCGGTCCTTCGGTTCAGCCTGATCTGTGCCGGGATCTCCTCCGGGGTGAACGGCGTGCCGGAAAAGGACCGGCTTTCGGTGCGATGCAGGGCCTGGCCGATATACAGGTGACGGTTCTGAACATGGTATGACCACCACGGTGCGAGCTTGCCGTAATCCTGTGCGCCGCCGAACGGCCAGTAGAGTTGCGGGATCAGGTAGTCTACACTGCCGGCGTCTATCCATGCCAGAGGGTCGGCGTATATGGATTCGTAAGCGTCCATGCCCCGGATGCCCAGCGGGACCCCGTCCCGCCAGATACCGAAAGGGCTGATGCCGAACTTGATGGAAGGCTTTGCCGCGCGAATGCTGTCGGCAAGCTGCGCGACGAGGGTATTGACGTTGTCCCTGCGCCACTCCGAAAGGTTTGAGAATCCGCGGCTTTCCTCCGCGAATGTAACCGAATCCTCCGTGCCAATCTCGTCTGGCGGATAGGGATAGAAGTAGTCATCCATGTGTACGCCGTCGATGTCGTAACGCCGCACGACATCCATGACGACGTTCGTCACGTAGTCCCGGACCGCCGCTCTTCCGGGATCCAGCATCAGCAGATTTCCGAATTCGAGTAGCCACTCGGGACGAGTCCGGGCCACGTGCCGGGACGACGGCATGTACGTCGCTGTGCCCCGGCGAGCCCGGTAGGGATTGAACCAGGCATGCAATTCCAAGCCGCGCTTGTGGGCTTCCTCAATGGCGAAGGCCAAGGGGTCGTACCAAGGGTCGGGAGGCCTTCCTTGCTCCCCGGTAAGCCAGTACGACCATGGCTCCAACTGCGAGTCGTACATCGCATCGCACTCGGAGCGCACCTGGAAGAAGACAGCATTTATGCCCGCATCCTCGAGCGCATCCAGCATGTGCACCAAAAGCGCCTTTTGCTGATCTGGCGTATCGGTCCGGACCGGCCAGTCGAGATTGGCAACCGTCGCTATCCACGCTCCCCTGAACTCGTGCTTGGGCACCGGCGTCGGCTGGGATGCAAGAGGCCGTGCCACGAAGAGAAGCAGAAGGCCCGATACGACGCGCACGATATTCCGCGCGCGGCGCAATACGCCACCGTAGGCGCCGGCCCCCGGCAGGCATGGCCTGCTTCCAGGACCGCCGTCTTCCCCATGCGAGGCAGCAGCACGAGCAGCCTTGTGGCCGACGACTGTCAAGCTCTGCGAACAGATCTCAGGACCGGCATCCTGTCGCATCGCAGAAAAGCAGCAACTGGCGTACTTCACGGTCCGACTTTCCTTTCTGTTCAGCGCATCCACCGCGGCGCGAACGCAGCACGGCCCGCCATACCGCCCGCACCGGCGGGTCGGTCTTCGCCTTACTCCCGTGCAATCATGCGAATGCAGCTACTCGATCTCCGCTGCCGCAGCGCTGGCGTAGCTGATTTCGCGCAGCGTAGCTTGCGCCCGCGCCGCCGATACCGAATCCCCGGCAAGTGCCGCAGCCCTGGCCAAACCGTCAAGGGATCTTACCCTCTTGGGCGCACGCTCCAGTGCCCGCGAAAACGCCTCCTGCGCCTCTTCCGCGCGGCCGCTGGAAAGAAGCACTTCGCCAAGGAGCTCATCCGAAGGCTTGACCGGAGATGGAGGCCCGAACTCAAACGGCATTGCGCGCTCCTTTTCTGCTGCCTTGGTCAGCATCGCCACAGCATCTTCCTCCCTGCCTTCGTCCAGCAGCAAAAGGGCCTTTAGCTCATCCCGCAGAATGGCGACCACGGGCCGCTCCGGCTCCCTCTCGGAGAGTTCCAGAATCTGGGCAAGGCTGCTTCGGGCCAGCTCTTCCTCTCCCCGCTTGTACGCGCTGAGTCCAAGCACAAATGCGTCCGTGGCCCGCGCCTGGGCTCCCAGCCCCTCCACATTCACGTCCATGCGCGCGGCCTCACCCTTCCAGTCCTCGGTTTCCACGACATAGGCTGCACGGGTCATGGCCAGGTGACTGCGCGGACCTCTGCCCCCGTTTGTCTGCTTGACGGCTGCCTGTATCTCGTGCAGGATCTGCATTGCATTCTCCGCACGCCCTTGCTGCAGATACCCGTATGCGAGCCATTGCAGGGCGTGATAGGACCGGGCTCCCGGGCCCAGGCCCTTGCGCTCCATGCGCGCGTCGGCAGATGCAGAAGCGTCCTCATTCGATGCTACCACCCTGTCCCACATGCCCATGGCCACAAAGATGTGAGATGGCATGTGCTGGGCATGCGAGGCAGCAGGAGCAATGTCCGCGTACACGTAGGCTGCCCTGAGGCCCAGCGGAGCGTGGATGGGGTCATCATAGGAATGAATAAGGTAATGGGCCGCTCCCGGATGCCGCGGATTCCTGGCAAAAACGCCTTCCGCGACGGCCGCAGCCCGCATGTACTTGGCAAAGTCGCGACCACCATGGCTCGTACCCAGAATCGCCAGAGAATAGAAGGCAGCGGCGTCCAGGTCTTCGGGATATTCCTCATGCAGTTCCGCCATCGCTGCTGCAAAGGCATAGTCCCGCTCCTTCTTGTCTTCGGAGCCATAAAACAGCGCATCGGCAGCACGCAGATAGGCCTTCTCGCGCTCTGTGGGAGCCTTGGACAGCCGGGACTCCAGGGAAGGCGCGAGTGACTCCAGCACCCTGCGGCCCTCCTCCGTCTCCTGGGATTGCCAGATCGGGTGATTGTATCCCATCGCTTCGCCCCAATAGGCCATCGCAAATCCGGGATCTATTTCCCGGGCTCGTGCAAAGGCCTCCCGAGCATCCGGGTATTCGAAGCTGTGCAAGAGCAATAGTCCCCGCAGAAAGTCATCCTGGGCCTCGGCAGCTCCGGAATTGTCGAACGTGGTTACGCCGAGGTCCTGCGAGAGTGCAGGCAGACCCGCCAAAGCAATGGCCATTGCGATCAGGCCCGAGACACGAAGCGATGACATGGCGACTAAGGAATTCGTGAAAAACGCACGGTGTGGTAATATACGGTGCGGCTGTGCTCTGCGCAGGAGCCGGAAGGTATTGGTTCAACGCAG
This sequence comes from uncultured Rhodothermaceae bacterium, assembly GCA_964639665.1. Taxonomy (GTDB): domain Bacteria; phylum Bacteroidota; class Rhodothermia; order Rhodothermales; family Bin80; genus CAZXEU01. The sequence continues at coordinate 8,069 of CAZXEU010000036.1, forward strand.
GCGATCCGTCAGCGCCTCGCGCGCGGCATCCACCGGCATGGGGCTGCCGGTCCACTGGCAATACGCAGCCGCGGCCTGCTGCAGCAGCATGGTCAGCCCGTCGATGGTCCGGGCCCCGTGCTCGCCTGCTTCGCGAAGCAGGCGCGTGAGGCGTGGACGATAAATCATGTCGTAGACTATTTGCCCCCCATGAAAAACCCGGGTGTCCGGCCACGGCGTTTCGGACTCGCGCGGATGCATGCCTACCGGAGTTGCGTTTACGACCAGGGCTGCGTTCCCTATAATGGGCCCGGCTTCAATGATGGGCATGACCTTCAGGATGCCGCCTGAATCCAGTGCAGAGAACGCCTCGCAGAGCCGTTCAGCTCTGTGCAGCGTGCGCGCTGCCACCGTGATACGCTGCAGGTCAAACCGGCTTAGCAGCCCGTAGGCTGCCGCACGCGCCGCGCCGCCAGCACCCAGAATGACCGCAGACGAGCCCCGCAAGCCTTGCTCGAGTGGTTCAAGCGGCGCCAGAAAACCCGCGACGTCCGTATTGTCGCCGCGGAGCGCGACCTGCTTGTCTTCGCGCCGGCAGACAATGGTGTTTACGGCGCCAACGGCCCGTGCCCTGGGCGTAAGGACGTCCAGCATGGGAACCACCGCCTCCTTGTGCGGGATCGTGACGTTTGCACCGGCAAATCCCAGGCTGGCAAGGCCACGCACCGCCGGCTCCAATTGGTCAGGCGAGACCGGCAGCGCCACGTATCGAAAGTTGAGCCCCTGGGCGAAAAAAGCCGCATTGTGAAGCACAGGCGAGAAGGAGTGGGACACTGGAAAGCCCAGGATGCCAACAAGTCTCGTTGCTGCGTCCACCGGCCACGTCGTTATTTGCATGCTGACCCTCCGTCCTTTTTTCCTACTTTCAGCCGACGCACGGGGCCGCCCCACCGCAAACGCCAGCCCATTTTCTTCAAGCCAAACCCAGCTGCTTCACCGTGGAATGGATAACCGACCCGCAAGCGCTCGTCGCGCTACTAACGCTGACGATCCTTGAAATTGTTCTCGGCATCGACAACATTATCTTTATTTCGATCCTGTCTTCCAAGCTACCGGCCGGGCAACAGCCAAGGGCACGGATGCTGGGCCTGGCCCTCGCGCTATTCGGGCGCGTGCTCTTGCTGCTTTGCATCGCCTGGATCATGCGCCTTACCGCCCCGATCTTCGAGATATTCTCCACCGAGCTTTCCGGACGGGACCTGATACTGATAGCGGGCGGACTGTTTTTGCTCGGCAAGAGCACGTTTGAAATCCATGACAAGCTGGAAGGAGATCCGCATGGGCACGGCGGGAGGCGCGCTGCCGTTTCCTTCGCGGGCGTAATAGTTCAAATTCTGCTCCTTGACCTGGTCTTTTCCGTGGATTCCGTGGTTACGGCCGTCGGCATGGCCGACGAGGTCGGTGTCATGATTACGGCCATCTTCATTGCAATCGGCGTTATGATGGTCTCCGCAGGCGCAATTTCAAGGTTTATAGACAAACGCCCGACGGTCAAGATGCTCGCACTCAGCTTCCTGCTGCTAATCGGCATCGCACTGGTTGGAGAGGGCATGGACATGCACATTCCCAAGGGGTACATATACTTCGCGATGGCCTTCTCCGTCTTCGTCGAGCTGCTAAACCTGCGGCTGCGGGCGCGGCCTGCGGCCGAACCGGTCCAGTTGCGCAGCCCCCGGAGACACGGAAACCCCTAGTTCTCGGCGCGGTCCTCCGCATCAATAGGCGCCAGCGCGCGTCGCAATTGCTCTTCGCTTTCAGCCGCGCGCCAGGCCTCCAGAAAGGAGTCCTCTGCAATGCGCCCGGCGATGTGCGCCAGCGCCCGGAGGTGGGGACCGGGATTGTTATTCGGGCTCACGAGGAAGAAGAAGGCGTAAACGGGCCCCACATCTCCTGTCTTGAAGAATATGGCCTCAGCCTTCATCGCATCGGGAGCTTCCAGTCCAGACCGCACGCGCACGAGGCCGAGCTCGGGCTGCTTAAGTCCGCCTACGCTAAAGTGCGGCAGGGCCACTCCGGGAGAAACCAGTGAACCTCCCAGGCTAACGGCCTCTTCCAGACCCTCCCGTAACATGGGCGCCGCTACGGGAAGATGCTCCGAGAGCATTCTGGAGGCGCGCAGGGCGATGGACTTCATGGAAATCTCGTTCTCAAGGTCCAGCACCGGTGCTCGCGATACCATTTCCCGAAAGTCCTGACCGTCTTGCAATTCGCGGTCCCGCGAGAATTCGGGCAGCATGACGACGATCGAATCTCCCGCCTGGGGCGCTACCTGATCTTCCTCGGCATGCACGAGCAGCGTGGATCCGCGCGCAATGAACAGCAGCACCAGATCATCTTCATAGCGTGCGCGGATGGCCTCATAGGCCCCTTCGTCCGCCAGGCGGAAGGTTCGGATTTCACCCCCGAGGTTGAATCTCGCCGCAATAGACGTGTGTGTTGTGCTTTCGCCGAAGAGCGGCCGGCCCCTGAGGTGTCCGGGCAGCTTGCCGGGGCCGTCCGCACGCGATACGGGTCCTGCGGCAAGCTGGTACACTTCCCTTTCCTCGAATACCTCGGCGAAGTGCAGTGCAGCCAGCGAATTCGTGTTGTCATTGGGCGTTACGGCAACAAAGCGTCCCAGTCCGCTGAAGTCCAGCTCATCCAGAACGGACTCCGATAGGGCATCGGCCGTGGCCGCGGGAAGATCCAGGGCCCTGGCATCTTCGATATACTTCGCGTTGGCATCGATGAGCAACACCTTGAATCCAAGCTCCTGGACAGCGATCGCCATGCGCTGCACCCATGAATAGGCTCCCAGGAAAAGAAGGCCCTGCGGATAGGGGTCGGCCAGGCCGAGTCGCCGCGCCACCGGAGAGAGGGTAAGTCCATAAACGGCGACCGTCCCTACGATGACGAAAAACACGATGGGCACCAGGCGCGCCGCCTCTTCCGGAAAGTAGGGCTCAAGCGTAAACGCGAACAGGGAGGCGACGGCCGCCGCCACAATGCCTCGTGGTGCAAGCCACGCAAGGAGCGCCTTCTCCTTGAAGTCGAGGTTCGTGCTGAGTGTGGAGAGAAACACCGCAACCGGACGCACCACGACGATCAGGATGCCCAGAAACAGGTAAGCCCTCACATCAAAATACTGCAGTACGCCAAGGTCCAGTCTCGCACTGAGCAGAATGAAGAGGCAGGCCAGCAGCAGCACCTGAAGGTCCTCCTTGAATTTTGTCAGGTGGTGTACTGTGATGATTTTCTGGTTGGCAAGAATAATGCCCAGCAGCGTAGCCTGAAGCAGTCCCGATTCACCCTGAAGCGAATTGGAGAGGCCGTACGTGGTCACCACTATCATGAGCGCCACGGAATTCTGCAGATAATCCGGGACAAGGCGGCGCCGGAACACCGCAATCATGATTGCGGCAGCCATGATGCTCAGGCCCAGGCCGACGCTGATGGTCCTAAGCAGCGCCTCCAAGGCATGGAGCAGCGCATCCGAGAAGCTCGCGAACTGTCCTGCCTCCACGGAATTCAGCTGCAGGATGGCCTCCAGCACCAGTACAGCGATTATGGCTCCTACCGGATCTATAGTGATGCCTTCCCATTTGGCGATGGCGCCGACGCGACCCTTGGGGCGCACCTGGCGCAGAAGGGGAATCACAACGGTTGGTCCGGTCACGGTTAGAATCGCGCCCACCAATACCGCGAAGGAAACACTCATCCCCAGCACGAAATAAGCCGCCGCTCCGGCCAGAACCCACGTTACCAGCACCCCGATGGTAATGAGATTGAGGATGGGCTTGCCCCCTTCCCGCAGCTCCGAAATTCGTAGGCTGAGTCCCCCCTCAAACAGGATGATGCCGATCGCCAGGGAAACGAATGCCAGCACCCAGTCTCCCTGCAGCAACGCTGGATCCAGAATGCCTGTAACGGGACCGGCAAGGAATCCGAATACGAGAAGCAGCAGAATGGACGGCACATGGATGCGCCAGGAAAACCACTGCGCTCCGATTCCCAGAGCGATTACGACTACAATGGAGACAAGAATTTGATCAGCCATTGTGGATTCGCTTGTGGTGCTACCTGCAACAAACGTGCGCCTAACACAAACTACGCACTAAATTGTCGCCCATGATTACGAACCGATAGTCTCAGCCCCATGGCCAACACTTCGCACCTCTCCTTCTTCGACCAGGTCAATCAGATGTTTGACCGCGCAGCGGCATATACCGACTTTCCGCCCGGGCTGCTCGCACAAATCAAGAGCTGCAACAGCGTGTACCACGTGGGCTTCCCATTGGTGCGCGATAACGGGGAAATCGAGGTTGTGCAAGCATATCGCGCGGAGCACAGTCACCACAAGCTGCCCACCAAGGGAGGCATTCGCTACGCCACCACCGTAACCGCGGACGAAGTCAAGGCCCTCGCCGCACTGATGACGTACAAGTGCGCGATCGTGGACGTGCCTTTCGGCGGGGCCAAGGGAGGCATTGCGATCAATACCCGCCACTATTCCGTGCGCGAGCTAGAGCGTGTTACGCGCAGGTTTACGTTCGAACTGGCGCAGAAGAACTTTATCGGCCCGGGATTCGACGTCCCCGCGCCCGACTACGGCACCGGCGCAAGGGAGATGGCCTGGATTCTGGATACGTACCTGACCGTAACGGACAATCCGCTGGATGCTCTGGCGTGCGTAACCGGGAAGCCGGTGGGCCAGGGTGGCGTCCGCGGCCGTGAAGAAGCGACCGGCCGCGGCGTCTTCTATGGCATCAAGGAGGCCTGCAATATGGAAGAGGACATGACGCCGCTCGGCCTGCCCACGGGCCTGGACGGCAAGACGGCCGTGATACAGGGTCTTGGAAACGTCGGATTCCATGTTGCCAATTTCCTTCAAGAGGCAGGAACCCGTCTCGTGGGCCTGGCCGAATACGAGGGAGCCATCCATGATCCGAAGGGACTTGATCTGAAGCGTGTGCTGGAGCACCGGCGAGAGACCGGCTCCATTCTGGGCTACCCCGGAGCACAGGACTTGCCCAATTCCGCGCTGGCGCTGGAGCTGCCTTGTGACATCCTCGTGCCTGCGGCCCTGGAGCATCAGATCCGGAGTGACAACGCGGATCGCATCCAGGCCAAGATCATCGCCGAAGCCGCCAATGGCCCGACCACGGCGCGCGCGGATGCCGCTCTTTACGCTCGGGGCGTGCTGATCCTGCCGGACGTATTCCTCAATGCCGGAGGCGTAACCGTCTCGTACTTCGAGTGGCTGCGCAACCTGTCGCACGTGCGCCACGGGCGCATGAGCCGCAGATTCGAGCAGCACTCGGCCGGACGCATACTTAGAGCCTTCGAAACGCTGACGGACCGGCGGTTTGCGCCTGAGAAACTGGATCGGGTCGTGGCCGATGTGGCATTCGGCGCCAGCGAAGCGGATCTGGTCAATTCCGGCCTCGAGGACACCATGGTGCAGGCGTACCACGAAGTACATGCCATCAGCATGCTGCATGGCATCGACCAGCGAACCGGGGCCTACCTCAACGCAATCAACAAGATCGCCAAGGCTTACCAGAGCATGGGCATATTCCCTTAGGCCGCCTACCCGCGCTCCGGCCTCTTTCCCGCGCGCCGGTAAGGCTTGTAGGAATCTTTCAGGCGACGCATGTCGGCGTCTATGTCCCCTGTCGGCACAAATGGCCGGGCGAACCGGATCATGCGGCTCGGATAGTCTATGTAGGCACGGACGATCGGTACGCCTGCACCCGTGGCAATGTGGTAAAAGCCGGTCTTCCACCGCTGCACCCGGCTACGCGTACCCTCCGGCGTAATGGCGAGCATCAGGCGCGGCTCACTTTCGAACAGTTCGACGGCCCGCGCAACCAGGCCCTGGTCCCGCTCACGGTTAATGGGGATGCCTCCCATGAGCCGCATCACGGGGCCGAAAGGGCCCCGGAACAGCGTGTGCTTGCCAATCCAGCGAAAATCCAGGCCATAGCCCCACTTGACGGCCATGGCAATCACGAAGTCCCAGTTTGACGTGTGCGGTGCCGCAATAATGACAAAGTGGCTCAGGTTGACATGATCACCCCCCAAGCGCCATCCGGCCATGCGCAGCACGGCGAGCCAGAACCACCGGGAAAGCGCATTGCCGCGCCTGGGCACTTCCGGACCGATTATGGAACTGGCCATCGGTTTCACGCGCATCGCCGGCCCCCGCGACCCCAGATTTCCAGGCCGGGCGGCCACGTCCGCGAGGACATTGGTGCCATTGGCGCAGCCCTGCCTACAGGAGCAGTCACTTGTTACTCGGCGCCTGCTTTCGCGGTTGCAATCACTCGCCCCGGGGCCCGAGGCGGCGAATCCGGATGACCCCGTCGATGGCCCCAAGTCGCAGGAGCATGTCGTCGCCGACGGGAGCGCCAAGGTCCATGACGGTGTACGCCAGTTCACCGCGGCTGCGGTTTACCAGGTCGGCAATGTTGATGCCGGCATCCGCTACCACGACGGTAAGCTGCCGTATCATGTTGGGCTCATTCCTGTTGACGATCTGAACGCGGTGCGAGCCCGGTCGGTATGGCAGCTCCACGACAGGGAAGTTCACGGAATTGCGAACGATGCCGGACTCCAGATAGTCGCTCAGTTGCCGGGCGGCCATTTCGGCGCAGTTGTCCTCGGCCTCGGGCGTGGACGCACCCAAATGGGGCACGGGCAGGACTTTCTCGTGCCGGGCAAGCGCCCCGTCCACAAAATCGGTCGCATAGCGGGCAAGGCGGCCGCTGGCCAGAGCTGACAGGAGTGCTTCCCGGTCCACGAGGCCGCCGCGGGCAAAATTGAGCAGCCGGGCGCCGGGCTTCATGATTGCCAGTTGCTTTGCACCAATTAGGTGGCGCGTCTTTTCGTTTAGCGGGACATGCAGTGTCACATAGTCCGCATCGCGAAGGAGGGCGTCCAGCGCGTGGGCCCTCCGGACCTCGCGCGCGAGACCCCACGCGCTGGATACGGAAATGAACGGATCGTAGCCGACAGTATCCATGCCGAGGGCCGTGGCAGCGTTGGCCACCGAGACGCCAATGGCACCCAGACCAACCACTCCAAGGGTCTTGCCCATGATTTCGGGTCCCTTGAACTGGCGTTTGCCCAATTCGATGACGCTCTCCAGTTCTTCGTCCTCTCTAGCCATGCGACGCGCCCAGTTGATCCCCTCGACCACGCGGCGGGAAGCAAGAAACAGACTGCACAGCACAAGCTCCTTCACGCTGTTGGCATTGGCGCCCGGCGTGTTAAGCACTGCAATGCCCCGCTCGGTGCAATCACCGACCGGAATGTTGTTTACGCCCGCACCGGCGCGAGCGATGACCTTGACAGAAGGCGGAATCTCCATCCCGTGCAAGTCCCGGCTCCGGAGCAGGATCGCATCCGGCGCCTTCGGGTCCCCATCCAGTTCATACTGGCCGGCGGGAAATACGGCAAGCCCCTTACGCGAGATAGTGTCAAGTACCTGGATGCGGAACCGCTGCATGGACCATCAGAATCGGGTTGGTGCGCCAGAATGTAGCGAAGCTAGCCTTGCGGTGCGGTGAAATCCGTCCGCCAACGCGGCGCGCGGCCGGACCACGAGTCTGCGGCCGCTCTTCAGCACAAGTGGAGGCGCCCTGCCATCCAAATCGCTACCTTTGAACGTTCAACTGACCGGCAACACCCGCTACCTCCATGACTTCATCCCCCAGCCGCCGCAGGGCTGTAGTCTCCTGGGCACTGTACGATTTTGCCAATTCGTCGTTTACCACGCTGGTGGTCACGTTTATCTACGCAACGTACTTCACGAAATCGATTGCCGCCAATGAAACACTGGGTACCGCGCAGTGGTCCTGGGCGGTAACCATTACGGCACTCGTGGTCGCCTTTCTTTCGCCGTACCTGGGAGCGCTGGCGGACCGGGGCAATCTTCGCAGGCGATTTCTGGCCGTGGCAACGGTCGTGGCCGTGCTGGGCAGCATAGCCCTGTATTTCCCGGGAGAGGGACAGGTGCTGATGGCCCTGGTAATTTTTACGGTGGCCAACATTGCCTTTGAAATGGGGCTCGTCTTCTACAACGCTTATCTGCCGGGCATCGCGCCTGTAGAACGCATCGGCCGCGTATCAGGCTTTGGGTGGGGGCTGGGCTACGCAGGCGGCCTGCTCTGTCTGGTTATCGCGCTGTTTGCCTTTGTGCAAACCGATGCACCCTTGTTCGGCTTTTCAACGGAAGGCGGCGCCAATATCCGTGCGACGAATCTCCTTGTCGCTGCCTGGTACGGCGTCTTCGCCCTGCCCATTTTCCTGTGGGTCAAGGATCGCGCTCCGCAGCGCGTGCGCGCAGAGGAATCTCTGTTCGCCATGGCCAACCGGCAGCTACGCAATTCCCTGGTCGAGATACGCACGCGGTACAGGCATGTCTTCCGGCTTCTGCTGGCGCGCCTGGTGTACAACGATGGCCTGATCACCATTTTTGCATTCGGAGGCATCTACGCCCAGGGGACCTTCGGATTCACAACCGAAGGCATAATCGTCTTCGGGATAGGTATCAATGTCGCTGCAGGTCTGGGCGCGCTGGCATTCGGATTCCTCGACGACCGCCTGGGCGGCAAGCGGACCATAAATATCTCGCTCATGGGGCTGTTTGCATTCGGCCTCCTGGCTGTGCTCACCGACAGCGTGGCCCTGTTCTGGGTGGCAGCCATGGGAGCGGGCATCCTGGCAGGTCCCAATCAGGCAGCAAGCCGATCGCTGCTGGGCCGCTTCACTCCAGCCGACAAGGAAAACGAATTCTACGGCTTCTTCGCCTTTTCCGGAAAGGCGACTGCGTTTCTCGGTCCTCTGCTGCTCGGACAGGTTACGCTGCTGTTTGACAGCCAGCGGGCGGGAGTGTCAACTATTCTGCTGTTCTTTGTCGTGGGGTTCTTCCTGTTGCAGCGCGTGAGCGAAAAGGAAGGATGCGCCATGGCCCGCCGGCAAGAGTGAAGTTAACGCTCACAGGATCTGGATAACGGCCGGCCATGCAGACACGACGGGTCCAGTAAGCCCACGCGCAAGTGCCCGTTCAGTGGGGATATCTTGCCGCGCGCCTGGACGGCTACACGTCCAGTAAATTGGTCAACTCAAGGAATTCTCGCATCGCTGAAACGCATTCTGAGGGTTGTTCGAGTTGCAGGAAATGGGTCGCCCCCGGAAGCCAGTCGTAGTCTACCCTTACAACGTGTCGCAGATCAAATGTCGGAAGATACGAGTACGGCAGCGTGGGGTCGGCTCCAAGAACCTTGACGGGGCAATGTACCTGTTCAAAATCGACAAGCACAGCGAAATTGCCCGCGTACTCAATAATCTGCGCCTCGTAATTAGGAGGGCAGCACAGCTCAAATCCCTCCCCATCTTCAGCCTCGCGCAGGGTCGTTACCGACAGGAGATCGAATACACCCGGGACGACGCGCTGGAAAGTAGGTGAATAGGGCAGAAGTTCGACCAGGTGCCTTCTGGTAGGAAAGCTGGATGCGCGCCGGCGAGCGAATGCAGCCATGCGCTGGGCAGCTTCCTCGAATTCTACGTAACTGCGGCCCCGGCTGCAGATGGGCGGATCGAAAAGCACAAGGCCCGAAAACCCGTCCCGCGCGGTAGTCGAGAGCAGCGTCGCCAAAGCCGAAACGGAATGAAATACACCGACCTTGGGCTTCGCGCCAAAGTGGCGGTCAATCGCCTCGAGAATGGTACCCTGATCCTGGGTGAACGTGATGATGTTATGGTTCCGGGGCGAGGTTAAAGCATTCCAGCCGTGGTTCCTGAGGTCGAATACGACCAGGTCAAATTCATCCAACAGCAAAGACCAGAACGGGTAATACAGATCGATCGCGAGGCCGTTGCCGTGGCTCAGCACGAGCCGCGGACCTGCCGGATTTCCATGACGTCGCAAGAAGATGACCGTTCCGTCCTCCATGCGCACTTCGCGCACGGAATGCGGCTCGGGTACATCCCATACCTTGCCATAGGGAAGCATAAGGCCCTACTTTCTAATGCCAATTCTCAGGCGGTGGCGGCATAATTCGATAGGGCAAATGCGATCCTGTCCTCCTTTCGTCCGTTCCCGGGAAGCACAGGAGTATCATCTCAATTCGTGCATTCTGCAAACTTTAGTTCAGGTCCGATTCGTACGCAATCGCTGCGGCGAAATCCGCGTTTCCCAAGTTCTCTAGTGCCCAGCTGACACTCGACGCCCAGGGAAACCGAAATATACTCTTCCTTGCACCTCGCAAGACGTCCGACGGAATCTCGAATTGAGTCAAATCCAAATAAAAGCCGGTGCCAAGAGCCTTGATGACGGCTTCCTTGTGCGTCCAAAGCCGGTAGAACAGGCGTGTCTTGCGAGGCTCATGAAGCGAGGCAATTTCGGCCTGCTCATTCGGGCCAAATACCACGCTGCATATTCCGTCAATATCGCGACGAGCCACGCGTTCCTCCACGTCCACACCCAACCGTCTTCCTCCCGTTACGGCAATAAGTCCGTGATTGCCACTGTGACTGACGTTGAAGCTGGCGGGAGCAGGCAATCCGTTCACCAGGGCGAATGGCTTTCCGTAGCCTGAGACGCCGACCGAAAGCTGGCTGTTGTCGCAGCCAAGCCGACTGCAAAGAACAATACGCAGTGCCGCTCGGCACAAGGCGAATTCGCGCTGAGGACGGTCAAACCGGTACCGGCGCCACCGTTCGTCCTCTTCCTGGTCAAGCCACCCGGCAGCTTCCCGGACCTGGTCCCCTTGAGGCGCAAGGTCCACGTGGACGACCAGTATGTCGCCAATACTGCGAAACGTGCGAATCCACGAGCATTCAGCCACAGCGGACAAGACAACTCACTGGCAAGGCAAGCGCCAAGACCGTGGACTGCCGGTACCGGATACGGAGCAACGTCCTGCAGCTGATGAGCCGCCTATACGCCTGAATCCATACTCCCGGCAGAGGGGAGCATGGATTCGTCGTCCGATACCAAACTATATCCGGATCGTCGGCTAGCTCTCAACCACCTTCGAGGTGATTGATCAAGTCGCGCAATGTGGCGAAACTTGCAGCGGCATCCGGAGCGATATCGACACCGAACTCCTGATTGACCTTCTTCAGGAATGCAACGGCATCCATTGAATTGACCCCAAGCTCACTTGTGTCAGCATCCAGCAGGGCCCGATCACTGATCCCCAGGTGCTGTTCGACGAGCGATCCAACACGTTCTTCGACTGAAGCCATAGTCTCTGTAGTCCTTTTGTGATAGAGAATGGACGAAGCATTATACAACTAGCCACCATGGGTGTCAAGCCGTATCGAACCAGTAGGGGCGACGCTGGAAGGGATAGCCCGGCAGCGAAATTCGGGACCTCCATTCCCCGGCGAACAGGGCCGCGAAGTCGATATCCAGTCCGAGCTCGTACGCGTGTGCCACCGCCGGTGTTAACTCACTTGCGTCCACCTGCATGCCGCCGGACGGTCTTCGGAGGCTTGCGAGCACCGTAGGCGGTTTGCTGCGCGCCAGGCCTGCCTGTTCACCCTGTCCCGGCCATGCCGACACGACCATGGGACTCAATGAAACGTCCGGTCCGATCTCTACCAGAATGTCCACACCCATATTTGCGAGTGTCTGCACGCACGCCTCGAATGCCATTGGCTCGCTCGCCTGGCGACGCCAGTACGCCGCGTCAAGCGGCTTGCCGGTGCCCACCAGCCGACCCGTCAATCCGCTTACAATGGACCTGGACGGCGGCGAGAGCGACATTCCCTTGACGGCCAGCTCAAATTCGTCCAGGGCCGCCCCGGCTCCGTTGGCTTCGGAGCATGCTGCCTTCAGTACGCCGTGATGTGCCGCAGTGCGCAACGCATCTTCCAGCGCGAATACGCCTGCCGAATACGCTGCTGCCAACTCCCCGGGACCCTTGCCAAAAACAACGCTCGGCCGGAGTCCCGCACTGGACCATAGTTCCGCCAACGCGACATTCAGGGCAAAAACAGCCGGGACCGTCCACGCCGGGTCATCCAGTTCGCCCGAACCACCGAACATCACATCAAGCAACGATGCGCCGCGATCCGCCCGAAGCACTTCGTCGCAACGATCCAGGATCGCACGAGCGACCGGCTCAGTCCTGTAGAGTTGCTCGCCCATTCCGGTCCACTGGCCATTCTCTCCGGCAAATGCGAAGGCCGTGGTCGCTTGAGGATTTGCTGCCGAACGGCTATCGGCCGACTCTGCCAGCGATTCCAATTGCCTTCGGAGTGTCCCACTGCTGTCGAACACCAGGCCTGCGCGATGGGAGAAATGACTTCTTCCCACTCCGGCGGTCCAAGCCATATCCGCCAAGAGCGGCGATCCGGCGGAATCCTCGGCTGAAAGCTCATCGAGCCAGGAGAGATACCTTCTGGCCAGGTCGCGAAGCGCCGCGTCGGATTTACCGGAAAGCGGCATCAGCCTCGTCCGGCGCGGCTCCAAGCCTTCTGCTTCGGTGGAGCCAGCTACCGATACCGGAAGGTCAACTGAAACCAGCTTTTCCGAGCCAGAGGGAATGGGCCGCTCTGCTTCCGCGGAAGACGCGCCGTTTGGCGAACCATATCCCTCCACCACGACGTGCGCGTTCGTGCCCGAAATCGCGAATGCGCTCACTCCCGCCCGTGGCGGACGCTCGGGAGCGGACGGCCATTTCACGGCCTCCGCAGTCACTTGCACTGGCAGCTGATCCCAATCCACGTGCGGATTCGGGTCCTCGAAATGCAGGTGCTTCGGAATAACGCCCTGTTTCATCGCCAGCATCACCTTGATAAGGCCTGCAACCCCGGCCGCTGCCTCAAGGTGGCCAATATTCGTCTTCACGGTGCCAAGAAGGAGCGGACGGGTTGGCTCGCGGCCCTCACCGTATACCGCCGCCGCTGCACGCACCTCGATGGGGTCTCCCAGTTGCGACCCCGTTCCGTGCACTTCAACATAGTCCACTTCGGCAGGCTGAATGCCGGCCCTCGCCAGCGCCTCTTCCAGCACCTGCTCCTGCGCACGACCATTCGGCACGGTCAGTCCTGCGCTTGCCCCGTTCTGATTGACTGCCGAACCCCGGATAAGGCCCCAGATGTGGTCCCCATCCGACACGGCATCCCCAAGTCGTTTCAGAACCACCATTCCGCATCCTTCACCCCTGACAAAGCCATCGGCACCGGCATCGAAGGTCCGGCATTTGCCGCTTGCCGACAGCATCCCGTACTCGCGCATGAACCTCGAGATTGCAGGCGAGAGTACCGCATGCACACCTCCGGCCAGAGCCAGGTCCACTTCGCCGCGCTGCAGGGCAGCAACCGCCTGATGCACGGCAACCAGGGAGGACGCACAAGTCATGTCTACAGGGATAGCCGGCCCCATTAGCCCCAGCGTATAGGCAATCCGTCCGAGAGCGACGCTTCCGGCTGTGCCGAGGTAGCTGTCCTCCCGGCCGCTTGCGGATATCAGATCACGATACTCACTGCTTCCTATCCCCGCATATACGCCGGCGTGACTGCTTCTGAGCGTACTGGGATCCATATTCGCGTCCTCCAGCGCCTGCCAACTCGTTTCTAGCAGCAGCCTTTGCCGCGGGTCCATCATGCGCGCCTCGATGGGCCTGATTCCGAAGAAACCCGCATCGAAATGATCGAGCCCTTCGACGAATCCTCCTCGCCGGAAATCGTCATGCTTGGCGGCAGGGTCTCCCACTGCTCCACTCCAAGGACCCGTATCCCGCCGTCCATCGGTCACGGTGTCGCGGCCCGCTACCAGCATTCGCCAGAAGGTCGCAATATCAGGCGCTCCCGGTAGCCGGCACGCCATGCCTACTACCGCGATACGGTCTTCCTCGACTTGCGCTACATCCCGGCGCTTGGCCTCGGGCTGTACACTTGCGGCCGGCCCGGCGCCTAGGCCTCCCAGTTCCTCGGCCAAATGGTGAGCGAGACTGGCTATATCAGGGTAGTCGAATACGACTGTATTCGATGCGACGTACTCGTCCGCAAATGCACGATTAAGCCGGTTCCGCAACTCCACGGCCATCAGCGAATCCATTCCCAAATCAAAAAAACCGACCGTTGGCGAGGGCTCGCTTGGCAATCGCAGTACCGCTTTCAGTTCCTGCTGCAGGAACGACACGAACAATTCTTCCTGCTCAGCCACAGGTGTCTGCCGCAGGCGGGTCATCAGGTCTTCCGACAACGCCGGCGAGTCCTCTTCCCCCTCCGCCGTAGTAATGAGCAGATCCTCCAGCAAGGCCGGCCGGTCCTCGACGGCCTCCTGGAAGACCGTCCAGTCCATCGACATCACGACCGAATTCGTAACGTCCTGGCGAATCAGCTTCTCCAGTGCCCTGATGCCCTGCTGCGGGGTAAACCAGCGTCCCCCTAGTGCAGCCCGTCGTCGCTCGATCCGCTCGCGCTGTTCCGCAGCTTCGCCGATGTCTGACCACGCTCCCCACGCAATGGCTTGTCCCGGCAGCCCGATTGCCTGGCGATGCGCCGCAAGCTGATCCAGGAATGCGTTGGCCGCGGCGTGATTTGCCTGTCCCGGGTTGCCCATGACGCCAACCCGGCTCGAAAAGAGCATGAAGAGATCCAGACTGCGGTCCGCGGTCGCACGGTGCAGGTGCCACGCGCCCACTACCTTGGGCCACAGTACCTGCTCAAACCGCTCCCAGCTCTGGTTGCCGAGCGCACCGTCCGACAATACCCCTACGCTGTGGATGACGCCCACAAGCGGCGGCAGCTCTTGATCCACCGTAGCCAGCATTTCGTCCACCGCCGCAGAATCCGTCACATCCGCGAGGGCGACCCGTACGGTAATTCCGCGTGCCTGCAAAGCGCCGATTACGTCCCGAGCTTCTGAATCCGGTTGCCTCCGTCCGTTCAGCACAATGGTCCGGGCTCCGCGTTCGGCCAGCCAGTTGGCCACGGCAAGCCCGATACCGCCCAGGCCGCCGGTAACCAGGTAGGTGCCATGCTGCCTCAATTCCCCTCTTTCGAGCGGAGAGGTTGTCACGACGATCTTACCCAGGTGGCGAGCCGACCGCATGAATCGCAAGGCCGCCCCCGCTTCGGCCAGCGGCCACCTGCTGTGAACAAGCGGATGTATATCCCCTTCCCTGAGCTGCTTCAACACGGCCCGGAGGACCCTGCCTACCCATTCCGGCTCGGTTTTCTTCAGGACATCCAATTCCAATATGGAATAGCCCACGTCGGGACGAACCGCCGCCATCTCCTCTTCGGTCAAAATGTCCCGCCTGGCCAATTCCACGAATCGGCCCCCTTTTGCCAGGCACAACAGACTGGCCTCAATAAAGCCCTCGCTTGTAAGGCTGTTCAGCACTACATCGACACCTGCTCCTTCCGTGACCTCAAGGATCTCCTGGCCAAAGTCCGTCTCGCGACTGTTGAACACGTGCCTTACGCCCAGCGAGCGGAGGTATCCTTGCTTCGGCGCACTCGCTGTAGTGAATACTTCCGCTCCCGCGGCCTGGGCCAGCTGAATGGCCGCGAGTCCGACACCACCCGAGCCTGCATGAATCAGCACCTTGTCACCGGCTTCCAGTCCTGAGAGTTCGTATGACAAGGCAGCCGAAACAAACGCGCTCGGCACCGTGGCAAGGTCCGTGACGGTGAATCCGGATGGTGCGGGCGCCACCAGTTCCTCCCGTGTCACCATTTCCGCGGCGAATGCGCCGAAGCCCAATCCGACCACGTGGTCA
This sequence comes from uncultured Rhodothermaceae bacterium, assembly GCA_964639665.1. Taxonomy (GTDB): domain Bacteria; phylum Bacteroidota; class Rhodothermia; order Rhodothermales; family Bin80; genus CAZXEU01. The sequence continues at coordinate 23,836 of CAZXEU010000036.1, forward strand.
CCGATAGAGACGGTGGAGACCTCGGAGCCAACATCGATGATGTAGCCGCACATCTCCCTGCCCAGATTCCCCTCCTCTATGAATCCGAGAGACCGAAATACGTCCCAGAAGTTGAGCCCGGCAGCCTCGACAGCGACCCGTACCTCCTTCGGCTCTAGGAATCCCGGCGGCAAGGGCTTGACACACGGTCTGTCAAATACGCCGTCCGGATCCGGAGCCAGCGCCCACGCCGACTCGTCAGGCAAATCGAGTCGCCCCGCATCGGCATTGGCCCTGACCAGGCGTGCTACGCGGCGGCGCCCAAACCGGTATGCGATGTGATTTTCCGCGTCCGGATTCAACAGTTCATTAACAAGGTCAGAGGCGGGCGCCAATTCCCCTGGATCCAGATCGATCATTCGAGGCTGAAGGTGCACGGCTTCGCGGGCCAGTGCTTTCCCGAAACCCCAAAGCGTGGCACCGGCAAGTTGCCCGGCACGCTCCTTTTCCAGCACTTGTGCACCCCGGGTAAGAAGCGACACGCCCTTTTCCGGCGTCGCATCGGCATCCAGTAATGCCTGCGTCAGGGCCAGCGCACTTGCCACGACACGTTTCGTGTCCTGGCTCATCTGTATGGTCGTCGCATCAAAGCCGTGGCCGTCCAGTGCCACAAGATGGACGACCCCGCTCAGCGGCGCATCCCCCGGCAGGTCCTTCAGAAGTGCTCGCCACGACTCACGCCGCTGCACGTCCAGGGTCGCCCGGACGATGCTTGCCTCATCACTCTTGGGATCCCTGGTGTCCGTGGCCCCGTGCTGTGCAAGCACTACTGTCTGGTTTTGCGCAGCCAGCTCCGCAGCCAATTCCTCCGCCGCACCGCCGGTGTCTGACGCCAGTACCCAGACGCCCGGACGTTCGGCGACTTCAATCGGACCTTGCGCTACAATGACGCCCTTGTCCGGTATTCCGGCCTGGTCAGACTCGTCCAGCCCCAGGATGGCTACTTCGCCAAAGCCGGCATCGCCGAGCGCACGGCGCCAAACCGCCGGACTTGCCAGCGCGTGATGGGGACGGTAGTCGTCAGCAAATCGCCACCAGCCGTCCAGCTGCCCGAAGGTAAGGTCCATCCAGCCCTGGCCGCTCAGATTCTCGAGCGCAACCAGCTGTCCCGACGGTGCGAGAAGCTCTCGGCAGTGCGCCAGCGTTTCCTCCAGATAACGCGTGGCATGCAGCACATTGGAGGCGATCATTAGATCATAGGCATGCCTGCCAAAGCCCTGTGCGACCGGATCCTTCTCTACGTCCAGTGGGCGGTATTCGATTGATGCCTCGGAACCTCCGAAGCGCGCCTCCGCTTCCGCAAAGAAGCCCGCCGAAATATCCGTGTACATGTAGTCGAATCGTCCTTCCGGCAGCTCCGGGAGCACGGCAGCGGTCGCCGATCCGGTTCCCGCACCTACCTCGATTATCCTCAGATGCCGGTCTTCCGGCAACCCGGACACGAGCGTCCTGACCGTTTCTCTCAATATCCGATTGGCCGCGCGCGCCACGGGCGCCTTCAGGTACAGGTCCCCGGGGGTCGGGTCTCCGCTGCTGAAAAGGAGCGTCAGCGGATCCGCCTGACCGCGAAGCACATCAGCCAGGGCACCGCCGCACCGCTTGAATAATCCGATCTCGGTGGCCCCGTGGGGATACAGCTCGGCCATGCGGGTGGCAAATGCATCCATATCGCGCGGCATTTCGTCCGGCAGCGGATCTCCGGATGCAATCCTGACAACGAAATCGCCGTCTACTTCCTCCAGTACGCTGGACTTGGCCAGCATCTCGAGCATCCGGCGGAAAACGCGCTTGTGATCCTCCACGACTCCGAGCCGTTGCCGCAGCTCCTCAGCCGACACAACTTCACCCTCGCTGCGTAGCCAGCCTAGATTCTCCAGTGTCATGAGTGCGCGGGAGCGCGACCAGCGCTCCAGGTCTCTCAGCAGGGCGGTGCGTTCCCGGGGCTCGACGCCTTCTTCCGCCAGGTAGGCGGAAAGCAGCCCGGAGCGTTCGGCAACCGCTGCTGGCGAGGGAAGAAAATCCGCAGGCAGCATGCCTGGCGCGAGCGCGCGGTCACGCCACACGATTTCGTACAGCAAGTCCTTCACGCCCTCCACGGCGGACAGCAGCGCTGCCCGCGTAGCACGCTTGACCATGTACCCGCTCAATCCGCCGAGTGGAATCCCGGTAGTATCATAGATGCGCAATTCGCCGCTCATGACCTCCCGGGACTCACTTGAATCCACACCCACTCCCTGCGGACTCTCACTCATCTGAACGTGGCAGACCACTTGCTCTGGCAGCCGTCCCGTCAGCCACAGTTGTTGCCAGCCGAATGGCAGGTAGGTAATCCCATCCTCGACTCCGCCCGGATTGCGTGCCGCGGCAACAACCTGGAAGCAGCCATCCAGCAGAAGCGGGTGAACCTCCAGTCCGTTGCGCCCGAGAGTATCCGGGACCGACACTTCTCCCAAGGCCTCACCCGGCTTCGACCAGAGGCCCTTTAGCGTGCGAAAGGAGCGTCCCAGATCGATCCCCGTGCCGGCCCGCGCGCGGTAATAGGACGCAACATCCACCGGCGACAGGACAGCCTTCAGACGGTCGAGGTCAACGCGCCCGCCGGAATCGGGCAAACGCGCGCCTGATGAAATCCGGCCTTCCACGTGCAGCGTCCATGCCTCTTCACCTCCCTTGCTGAATATCTGGATGCGGCGCCCATCTGCCGCTTCGGAGGATTCGAGTACAGTCTGCACCGTTCGGCCTTCGCCCGCCGAATCATCCTCAGAGTCTTCCTCCTGGAAGATCAGCGCGTTGTGAAGCTGCACGTCCTCCACCACTACGGCCCCGCGCTGCTCGGCAAGGCACGCCAAAGCCATCATCGAGCCGTAGAGGGCGCCCGGAGCTATGACCCGGCCAAATACCTGGTGATCGTTCATCCACTCCGGATCCGACCGGAACAGCTCCGTTTCGTATGTGGCCTCGCCACTGGCCGATTCGTGCCGGATGCCCAGCAAGGGATGACCGGCACCTGGCCGCCGGTGCCTTGTCGATTCAATCCAGTAGCGTTCACGCTGGAAGGGATAGCCTGGCAGCGAAATGCGACGCCGAGCCTCCCCGGCAAAGAGCCCTTCAAAACGAACAGGAATTCCCGTGCGGTATGCATCCGCGACCGCCCGCAGGAATTCCGCGCCATTTGCGGACCCGGGCGCATCGTCGGACGGCGGGCACAGGCTCGGAATTACCACCGGAGCCTGGACCGACTCCGGCCAGGCCGAAAGCGACATATTCGTCAGGACCGGGCGTGGGCCTATCTCCACAATCAGGTCTGTCCCGAGCTCAGCCACGGTTCTGATACCACGGGCAAAGGCCACGGCCTGGCGGGCATGCCGCTTCCAGTATGCACCGTCCAGCAGTTGGCCGGGCTCCAACGCTCGGCCGGTCAGGTTGCTGACCACCGTAAGGGAAGGGGGATTGACTGCCACGCCATCCAGGGAAGTTTCCAGTGCGTCCAGTGCCGGCTCAACCAGCGCGCTGTGGAAAGCCCGCGCCGTTTCGAGGCGCCTGACCCGGACTCCTTCGGATTCGAAGTGCTTCGAGACAGCTTCAATATCCTCGACCAGGCCGCTAACCACCTGATGGGTACCGTTGTCCGCCGAGATGCTCAGCCCCGTTGCCGCAGATTTCCCGTTCAGATTCTCGACTACCGACGCCACCCGTGACGGCGAAGCAAAGATCGCCACCATACCGCCCGGGGCGGTTTCCGACAGCACGGTCCCGCGAGCCGCCGCGAACCGCATGCCATCCTCAAGGCTCAACACTCCCGCCGCCTGCGCTGCGGCTATCTCGCCGACACTGTGTCCTATTACGACGCTCGGCTGCAGCCCCACACTCGACCAGAGTGCTGTGAGCGCGCACTCCAGCGCGTAAAGAGCCGGCTGCTCCCACGCCGTATCGCTCAGATTGCCTTCGGTGCGCCCGAACATCACGTCGAGCAGCGAGACCCCCCGTACGGCTCGAAATACCTCTTCACAGCGGTCCAGAACGGCCCGCGCGACAGGTTCGCGTTCGTAGAGCGCCTGTCCCATTCCGGTCCACTGGCTTCCCTGGCCGGTATAGGCAAACGCCACTTTGGCAACTGTGCGCGGCTGGTCGTTCTCGCTGGATGCAGCCAGTGCCCGAAGCTGCTCCTTAAGTGATGCCGCATCGGGGAAGACTATGCCGAAGCGGCTCTCGAAATGGCTCCTCCCCACGCCCGCCGTCCAGGCCATGTCCGAGAGAAGCGGCCCCGCAGCAGAGCTGTCGGAAGCAATTTCATCCGTGTGCTCGTCCAGCCATTCGAGGTATTGCTCCGCCAAGTCCCGAAGTGCAGTCGGCGTCTTTCCGGACAGCGGAAGCAGCCGCGCTTCGCGCTGTCGCCTGGCCTTCTGTGCCGGCCGAAGGCCTTTAATGGCCTCCGGCAGCGCAACCGTCACCGCCCGGGCCGAACCCCTTACCTCACGCTGCCCGCTGGGCACGCCGTTCGAAGTGCCGTATTGCTCCAGGACAATGTGGGCGTTCGTACCCGAGATCCCGAAGGAGTTTACCCCTGCCACACACGGCCGTCCTGCCCGCTCTGGCAAATCCATCATGTCAGAAGTCACACGAAGCGGCAGTCCGTCCCAGTCAATGGCCGGACTGGGAGACCGAAAATGCAGGTGCTTCGGAATAACGCCACGCTGAAGGACCAGCACAGCCTTGATCAGGCCGGCAATCCCGGCAGCGGACTCCAGATGGCCCAAATTGGTCTTTACGGAACCCACCAGCAGCGGGCGCTCGGCCTTGCGCCCCTTGCCGTAGACGGCCGCTACAGCGTTAAGCTCAATCGGATCGCCAACGGCCGTCCCGGTCCCGTGCGCTTCCAGGTAATCCACTTCCGACGGTGGTATTCCAGCCTGCGAGAGCGCGGTTTCGATTACTTGCTCCAACGCGGGCGTGTGAGGAACAGTCAGTCCGGTGCTGGCCCCGCCGTGGTTCACTGCCGATCCCCGGATCACTCCCCAGATTCTGTCGCCGTCGGCCTCTGCGTCGCTCAGCCTCTTCAGGACTACCACCCCGCATCCCTCCCCGCGCACATATCCGTTGGCGGATGCATCGAAGGTCTTGCACTGACCGTCCGGAGAGAGCATCATGGCATCCGAACGGAGTTCGAAAATGCGGCCATTCAAAATGGCCTGCACGCCGCCGACAATCGCCATATCCGCCTTTTTCTGCTGCAGGTCGGACACCGCGTCATGTACCGCAACCAGGGAAGAGGCGCACGCGGCGTCTACAGCCTTGGAAGGTCCCATGAGGCCGAGCACGAACGCGACTCGCCCGCTTGTTCCGTTAAGGTTGGTGCCGCTCAAGGCGTAGAGGCAGGAGGCAGCCTCTGCGGGCTTGCTGGACTCGACGACGAGCATCCTGTACTCGTCGTTGCTGATGCCGGTGTACACTCCGGTGAGGCTGCCCTTCAGACCGTTCGGGTCCATCCCGGCATCCTCAAGTGCCTGCCAGCTGGTCTCCAGCATCATCCGCTGTTGCGGATCCAGCCATTCGGCCTCGACCGGCGAGATCCGAAAAAACTGCGCGTCAAACTGCTCGATGTCATCGACGTAGGCGCAGAAGCGGCACGCACCACCTGGATTGGCAACGTTGGAGAACAGCTCGTCGATACGCCTATTGCCCGAGCCCGGAAGACCCTCCGTCACGGAATTCCGGCCGGCAGCGAGCAGGCGCCAAAAGTCCGAAATACTTGGTGCGCCGGGGAATCGGCACGCCATACCCACGATCGCAACCGGAACTTCATTCTGAGACATTCGAGACACGTTAGCTTCGTTTTTGTGGAATGAATTGCCGGAGCCCATCAAGCCGATCTCCGGACTAGCATGCCATTCTGAAATTTAGCAAACAGAGCAGCAACAGATTATGGCGAAAATGATGCGGCGCAAAACCGCAAGGATCACGCCGGTCAGACCTATAGTGAGGCTCTGGGGCTGGCGCGCTTGCCTGGTTCTTTCGCTGCGGACCTCAATCCCAATTGCGGTAGCTACCCTTCCAGGCCCCGCTTTATCGCATCTCGCCGAGCAGAAATCCTGCACTCCGACTCTGCTGCGGGCTGCCTTTTGAACGTCAGGCGCAGTGTTCTATCCCAAGAGTGCCGGAAAACTGCCCACCGATTGGGCTTCGCCTCAGTTGAGCACCGGCACAGCCATGCCACCCTCCGCGCAATCCGATTGCAAGAACGCTAAGCTGGGCAGGCTCCCAGGCTCCGGTATCGAGTCCGGAGCGCCTGCCGGCCGGCAGACCGGCGAGGCCACTGCCCAGGAATGCAGGCGGCCGGTCAGCTGCGTGCCTCATCCATCGCGCGCACGCGCCGAATCTGCTCCCTGTTCCAGTCATCGTCGCCGGGCGGCGTGTCGAACCACTTGTCGAGGATCTCGCGCACCACAGCCTCCGAGGTAGCACGAAGGCTCAGAGCCAGGACATTGGCGTGATTCCAGATGCGTGCGCCGCGGGCCGTTTCAGCATCACAGCACAGGGCAGCCCGGATGCCGCGAACCTTGTTGGCAACAATCGAGCATCCGGTTCCCGTCCAGCAAAGCACGATGGCCTCGTCCGAAAGTCCGGCCTCGACCCGTTCGACGGCCTGGCGGGTGACCACGGGCCAGTCCTTCTCCTTCTGGCCGCGCGCGGGTCCGAAGTACTCGGCTTCGTGCCCCCTCTTCCCGAGTTCCTCAAGGATCACCTCCACCAGGTGATGGTATTCATCCGAGCTGACCGCGACCTTCATGGGAAATAGCGCTGCGCACAATGGCAAAGCTAGCCAATTGTGCCTTCAAACCCAATGATTCTTGAGTTATCCCGCTATTGGTGACATCGCGGCTGCACTGGAGAGGTGGGCGAATCCGAGCCTGGCTGCCTCCTACGACAATTCGGGCCTCCAGGTAGGTGATGCACGCCGCACGGTAAAGTGCGCCCTGATTGCGCTGGACCTGACGCCTGCGGTCCTTCGGGAGGCCAGGCACCGGGATGCCACACTGGTTGTGACGCACCACCCGCTGCTTTTCCATCCACTCAGACAGCTCACGCCTGACGCGTATGCGCAGGGCCTGGCGCTTAGGCTTGCCGAAGAGCGGATTGCGCTATACAGCATTCATACAAATCTGGATGCTGCTCCTGGCGGCGTTTCCGACGCCCTCGCTGGCATTCTGGGCCTGCGGGAAATCCGTTTTCTTGAGCCGATGGCAGAAGACGAAGCGGGCCACGGAGCCGTGGGGACGTGGCTCGAGGCCAAGTCGCTGGACGCTTTCCTGCGCCATGTCTGCCAGGCTCTTGGTGCTGGCAGTCTGCGGTATGCCGGCCGCCGCGATGCGCGGATTTCAAGGGTTGCTGTATGCGGCGGCGCGGGCGCGGGTCTGATTGGCGCGGCCCTGGCGGCAGGCGTGGACGCGTTTGTGAGCGCAGATGTACGATATCACCAGTTCTTTGACGTGCTGGACGCGGATGGCGAGCCCCGCATGGTGCTCGTGGATGCCGGCCACTACGAAACCGAAGCGCACACCGAGGCCTTGTTGCACGCCTGGCTTAAGCAGCATTTTCCGAGTGTGGCGTGGCACCGGACGGAGTCCCGGACTAGCCCGGTACGCTCTTATTGCCACGCCCCGAACTCTCCACAATGCGGCAGCGTTTAAGGATATTCGCTATTTCAGATTTACGTACCATCACTCGACCCACCGTTCCTATCCATGGCGAGCACAACGGAAACCAGTATCGGAGAGCAGCTGCGTGCACTCATCCGGTTGCAGCATATTGATAACCGAATCGACCAGGTCAAGAAGCTGAGGGGCGACCTCCCCGAAGAAATTCGGGACCTGGAGGACGAAAAGGCGGGGCTGGAAACCCGGATTTCCAATATTGAGCAGGAGCAGCTGGAAACTTCCGCCGGACGCCTAAAGGCGGACCGGGACATAAAGGAAGCCGAGGCACTCATCAAGCGCTACGATGAGCAGCAGCTTCAGGTGCGCAACAATCGTGAATACGATGCGCTGACCAAGGAGATCGAGGCTCAGAAGCAGCGTATCCAGGACGCCACGCACCAGATCGAGGAGACGGAGGGGCTGGTTGAGGAGCAGTCCTCGGCTGTCGCGGAAGCCCAGGATCGCTTGCAGGAATTGGCGGAACTGGTGGAGACCAAGAAAGAACAGCTGGAGGAAGTCCTGGAGGAAACCAGGCAGGAGCAGAAGGAACTGGAAGAGCTGCGAAGCACGGCGGAGGGCTCGGTCGACAAGCGCTATCTGCGCGCCTACGGCAGGCTCCGGACCCGTCTGCGCGACGGTCGCGCCGTGGTGAAGCTTGAGCGGGGGGCTGCCTCGGGCTTCGCCGTACCTCCCCAGCGGCAGGTTGAAATCCGCCAGTGCAACCGGATTGTTGCCTGCGAGCATACGGGCCGAATCATTGTGGACCTGGATCTTTACGACCGAACTACCAGGGATCTCGGTTTCTGAAATCGCGTCTTACACAACAAATGTGCCGGCTGGATCATCGCCCTGCCGACTGGGCAGGGAGGAAAGTCCGAACACCATAGGGCACCGTGCTTCCTAACGGGAAGGCTTCGCGAACGCGGAGACGGCAAGTGCAACAGAAAACAGACCAGCCGATGGATTCCGATCACAGGTGATGGGTGAAACGGTGGGGTAAGAGCCCACCAGCGTCCCGGGTGACCGGGGCGGCTGGGCAAACCCCACGGGGTGCAAGGCCAAGCAGCACCGCAAGTAGGCGGCCCGTCGAATATGCGGTGCGGGTAGGCCGCTCGAGGCCGTCGGCGACGGCGGTCCCAGATAGATGATGATCTCACCGCTGACGGCAGGGCGGCAGTCGTCGCGGCTAGACAGAATTCGGCTTACAGGCCGGCACAAGCCGCCGCCCGGGGCATGCCAGGAGGCTGCCCCGCGCGCTATTGCTGATCCGGAGAGATATTCTCCGGCAGCGGCGCCAGGGGCTGTGCCCCCTCCTCCGGCAAGGGCGCCAGCGGCTGCGAAGCTCCTTCCTGGGCCTGCTGCTGAATCACGCTTTCCTGCACAGTGCCATCACCGATGGCAAAGTTGGTCAGAATGCACAGCACGATAAATACCGTCGCCAGAATCCAGGTACCCTTCTCGAGTACGTCGGGCGCCTGACGCGCGCCCAGAATCTGGGTGGTGGCTCCGCCGGCCGCAATGCCGGCAAGCCCGCCCCCTTTCCCCGCCTGTATCAGGACAAGAAAAGTCATCAGGACGGCGATCAGCGTGATAACAACGATGAGGAAGACAAACATCGGATGCCGGGATTTTGGCGCCTCAACGCCCCTTGTGCTACGGTGTTTCGGTGCGTTCGGTCTGAGTCACCGTATGCACTACAAGGGCCATCGCCGCCACGGCAGCCGTTTCCGCACGCAGGCGCCGTGGCCCTAGCGATACCGGGACAAAGCCGGAGGTCTTGGCCCGCGCCACCTCCTCGCGAGAAAAGCCGCCCTCCGGGCCGACGAGGAGTGTAACGCGGTTCGGCATCCTCCCCAGTGCGCCGGACAGGGCTGCAGGCGCCGAGCCATCGCACAACAAGCCCAGGCCCGCTGCGCCTCTCGCGTACACCTCCTCCAGTGGCAGGGGCACTTCCAGTCGAGGCAGGCGGCACCGGCCGCACTGCTTCATGGCGGATATCATGATCTGGCGCGCCCTGTCCTGTCTAAGTCCCTGGGCAACCGTACGACTCGTGACCAGGGGCACAATCCTGCGTGCCCCCAGCTCGACGGCCTTTTCCAGGAAGAATTCGTAGCGCGCCCTGTTCTTCAGCACGGCCATCCCGATCGTCAGCCGAAGGGGCAGCTCCCCCACGTCCTTTCTGGCCTCCAGAATAGTTCCCTTGGCGCAGTCCTGCGAAGCCTCGGTCAGCCGCACGCGATACCAGTTCCCGACTCCATCCACGACCCTGATCTCGTCACCTGTCCGCCGGCGAAGCACGCGAACGATGTGCCGGGACTCATCCGGCGGCAAGGCGAGTGTCCCGGCTGCCAACGCGGCATCGGGCCCGGCGTAGAAGGTTCGATCCATGGTCCGGCACCTATAGCCCGACAGAAAGCTGTATATGCGCCCGCACGACCGTCGGCTGCGTGGCAGCCGCCGCCAGGCTGAAATTGATCAGACCCACGTCCGTGCCCACCTGGAAGCCGGTGCCGAATCCCGGGTAGAAGCTGCCCTCATCGCCGGTATCGGCGTAGCCAAGATCGAAGAAGACGGCACCGTATGATGCAGCGTCCGGCAGAAATCTGTACTCGGCAAGTATGCGGGCGGCAAACGGCACGCGGAAGCGTTCCTCGTCGTAGCCGCGCAGCGATGTGGCACCGCCGAAGCGGAACAGGTCGCTCTCGTCCGTATCGATGCTGCGCAGCAGATAGACTTCTCCGCCGAAGACCGCAACCTGGCGGCGCCGGGCCTGCACATACAGGCGGGCGCGGGTTTGCAGCCGGTCCTGGCGAACGGTCGCTGTGACGTCGCTGGTGTCGAGGCCGGCCACCAGGCGGCTGTGCCGCTTGCGACCCCGTTCAAAATTCGTCTCGACAATAAGGCCCCGGCGTGGATTGACGCGCCTGTCCAGTCGATTCAGCCTGGCTCCCACGCCGTAGAATGCCGCTGTTGCCGTAGCAATGCGCTGCCGCCCTTCGACCAGCGCGAGACCGGCCAGGCCGGGCCGCGTAACCTCCCTTGTCAGCGTTCCGAACAACTCCAGGTTGTCCCGCGCCAGATAGGCGAATTCCAGGCCGTATCCCCGCTTGGCATACGTTGAATCCTGCTGCAGCCCGTCGAATGCGGCGCTGATGCGAACGGGCAGTCCGAATGCAAAGGGATCACTCATCCTGAAGTTCAGACGGCTGACACTGCCTGGCGGACGGTGAAGCTCCAGCGCAAGCTGCCGGCCGCCGCCAAAGAGGTTGCTCAGCATGAGATGCCCGCTGCCGACGAACCGGCCACGCGACGACGCCCCGTTCGCAGGCTCGTAGCCAAGCGCAATATCGAACGCACCTGGTGAGATCTCGTCCACGGCAACGCGTACGATGGCTGTGCTGTCGGCACCGACCACGAGCCGGGGCTCGTCTACCAGGCGAAACATCCCGGTCTGCTGCAAGCGGGCGCGTATTCTCTCCGCAGCAAAGCCCTCCAGCCGCCTCCCCGGCTTGAGACCTGCCGCCCTGGCCGCAAACGCGGCCCCCGTGCGGCCGGCGCCTGGCAACTCCACCCTGGCCAGCGTAGGGACCGGGCCTTCATTCACAACAATGACCAGGCACGAGTGCTCACCGACACCCAAATCACGTACCGAGGCCTCGGCAAAGGGATATCCGGCCCGGACGTAGGACTCGATGAGATCTTCCAGATCCGCCTCCAGCGAGTCGGCCTCAAGGGCGCTGCCGGGTTGCAATCGCATAGCCGCCATGACATCGAGCGAGTCCAGCACCGTCAATCCCGGCATTTGCAGGCAGCGAACCTTGACGCGTGGACCAGGCGAGGCAAAGAGCCGCACGCTGTCGGCTGCGCCCACGATGTGGGAGTCGAGACGGGCAAAGAGGTAGCCGCTGCGGTGCAAGTACAGCAGCGCCTCTGACGCCGCCGCTTGCAGGCTGTCCACTGGCCAGTTTCCGGCGCCCGGCCACGGCAGCTCACGCCCGTCAGCGTATACAGACCATACACCGCCACCTTGTCCAAGGGCCGGCGCAGTCCCTCCC
>CAZXEU010000037.1:0-8655 GCA_964639665.1 uncultured Rhodothermaceae bacterium
GCAGCGCAATGCGGGCCTGGTTGTCAATGGGCGCCGATTGTCCGGCCGCGCCAGAATAGCTGTGCAGAAAGGGCGCCGCACTCGCCGCGCCCAGCGTCTTCAGAAATGTTCTTCGGGACGGGTGCATGGACTCAGCCATTGTTGTATGCTAACATGAATCTACGCTGCGTGGCCCACTCATACCAGCCTCGGAGCCATGGGCCAAGTAAGCCGGGCCTGATTGCCAGCCTTGCGCGCGCTCCGTCAGGATGATTTCGCGCGCCGCCTTGCCGCCGTAATGATAGCGGAGCAAACCGCCCTTCAGACAGGCTCAGCCATCGGTTGCTACGCCGTCTTGCGGCGCGTGGCAACGTCGGCAGCGCGCCTTGCGACCGCGATCATAAATCCCGCGGTGAGCAGGATCAGGCCGATCCAGACCAGGCTGATAGCGGGCTTCTCGTACGCCTGCACCACCACGTAGTCGAGTCCTTCCACGCCGTCGATTTCCAAAGTTATTTCGCCTGTGCTGACATTCATGCCGGTAAACGTGATGCCGATTCCGTCTGCGAAGCTGCTGACCGTATGGACGGTACGGTCCGAACGGATGGCATAAACCGGTCGCATGTCGAACGATTGCTGCGTGGGCAGGTGAGTAAGTGACAGAGCGGCCCCTACTGCGATCTCCGTTCTTTGCGCTTCGTCTGCGCCAAGCACGGCAGCAAAATCCAGGTCGGTCTCGTAGCGCTGGAATCGCAGCCGGTAATCTCCGCCACCCAGCATGGCGGACTCTCCCTGGGCAATCGTCAGCTCGGACTGTCTTCCGGTATCCAGGGCTGCGCGCGGCGTCACGGCTACGAATATATCCTTCTCGACGTACAGCTTGAGGTCCGGGTGCAGAATCCACTGGCCGGAATTGGACTCGTAGGCCACGGGTCGCAGAATGAAGTCGTTGCCCCTTGGATCCGTGAAGGACAGCACGTAGACCGTCTGATCGCGCGTTCCGGGCTCCGTGCCCAGGTATTCGACGCGATAGCCTTCCACGACGACCGGCCTGCCGCGCTCCAGCACGAAATTCTCGCGCTCGCTGTCCGGAGGGGCGTCGGAAATCGGATTGCTGAATCCGGACGAGGCTATGATGCCGATAACGGCGATGCTCAGGCCAACGTGGGCCAGGGCCCCGCCCGCCAGGCGAAGGTTGCCTCTTGATACGCGCCACATGACCTTGGCATTGCCATAGAGGGCGAAGAAGGCTGCGAAGAGCAAGACAAGCATCTGCAGCCCTTGCCCGTACCGCGGCCAGAATCCGGCTTCCGGCCTGGCGGATTCGCTTACAAACGGGGTAAGGGCCAGTACGAGCAGCGTGCTGAGCGCTGCCAGGGCCGTGGGGCCGAGCAGCACCCTGTTGACGCTCTCGATGCTCATCTTATTCCACCAGAATAGCTGCCCCAGTCCGGCCAGGAGAACCAGGCCAACGGAGAGCGGCAGCGTCCAGCTGTTATAGAATGAGATCGGAACAGTGGCCGGATTGTCCCTGAACAGGCGCCCGAGGATGGGAGAGCTGGTGCCCAGAATGACGACGGCGGCAATCACGCAAAGCAGCACGGCACCGCAGAAGACCAGAAATTCGCGGGACAGGTACGGCGCCTCTTTCTCCGCCTTTGGCAAGTCCTGGTACCTGCGGGCAAAAAGCCCGAAGCCCAGGAGCCCCATGGCCAGTATCCATATGAGCAGCTGGTTATACAGGCCCAGATCCACGAAGGCATGCACGGAAACCTCCCCCAGAATGCCGCTTCGGGTCAGGAAGGTGGAGTACACCACCAGCATGTAGGTCAGAATGCACAAGAAGATGGCTGCCTTGTGCCCCATGCCTCCCTTGCGCTGGATCAGCATCATGTGAACGGCGGCCACGCCGGCAAGCCACGGCACGAACGAGGAATTCTCAACAGGATCCCAGGCCCAGTAGCCGCCAAAGTTGAGCGTCTCGTACGCCCAGTACCCGCCCATGGCAATGCCGACGCCCAGGCACATGACGCTGAGAAGCGTCCAGGGCAGCGCCGGGCGCACCCAGCTGGTATACCGCCTGGTCCAGAGCGCGGAAACGGCAAAGGCAAATGGGACGATGAGCGTGGCGAATCCCACGAAGAGCATTGGCGGATGGATAACCATCCAGTAATTCTGCAGCAGATCGTTCAAACCCGTGCCGTCGGCGGGGATGAAATTCGGGTCAGACTGGAAGACGGGAAACTCGGGATGGGCCTCCAGGAGCGTGGCAAACGGCGTGGAGCCAATTGGTAGCGGTCCCAGCTTGAGGCCCACGATCATCGAAAGCAGAAAGAACTGGCAGAAGCACACCACGGCCATCACGGGGGCTTCGAATGAGCGCGCAGCCCACTTGATGAGTGCAATTCCGACCAGGCTGTTCAGTATGATCCAAAGCAGGAACGAGCCTTCCTGCCCTTCCCACGATGCGGAGAAAAGAAAATGAAACGGGAGATCCCGGGATGAGTGGGACCACACGTAGTCGTACTGAAACTGGTGCGTGGCGATTAGCACCACCAGAAGCAGCCATGCCGCCATGACGCAGCCTGCCATGACGCCCCACATGATCCGACCGAGCCGAAGGAAATCCACCGGGTCGGTCGAGAACCGGGTGGCCCGGAGAAAGAAGAAGCCCGCGAGCGCTGTGCTTACGAAGGCTGTGATAATGAGCAGTTGCCCAACGATACCCGCCATGGTGCAGAAGAGGCTTCCTGAAGTTAACCGCCTTGCTGTATGCTTGTGCCGCCAGGCCCAGTCGGCGGGCGAGTACGACAGCTGAGGTCGGCCGCGCTTTCCTCGTTTCTGTGTTCCCTGCCGATCGGGCTCTCACATATTGAAGGGCCTAGGTTCAGTGCCTTGCAATTGTAGCTCGATGGCCGCATGCCGGCGGTATACGGGGATCGAGGGAATCGCGAAGACCGAGTCGAATCACTCGGCGCCTGCGGATTCGTGTACTCTAGGAGGAAAGGTGCTCCTGCAAGAATGCCGGTGACTGCGGCTTGCCTCAATCGTGCCTTCTGCCTGTCGCTGCAATGGGCAGATACACGCGTAACCGGGACTTGACTAGTGATGGCAAAATCATTACCTTTTAGGAAACATTTTGAATTTCGATTGGAAGTCTATTACAGGAGGCGCAAGGACGAGCAGGTATTCAATTCTGCGCTGAAGCTGGAAAGAAAATACGGCCGTAAAATGGCGAAAAAGATTGGGGCGCGTCTTGCCGTACTCGCCAAGGCTTAGAACCTTAGCCGTGTACCTACCGGCCCTCCGGAGCGCCTGCATAAACTTCGTGGCAAGCGAAGCGGCCAGTACGCGATGGATCTCGATCACCCGGCACGACTCATTCTTGAGCCCGGCCACGATCCTGTCCCTCGACGGCCCGATGGTGGCATAGACAAGGTGCAGGTGACAGCGATCACCATCGTAGAAGTGGCCGATTATCACTGAGGACGGAGGCATCATGGCTAAGTCGACCTACATGTACAATCCGGATTACGCGGTTCCGCCTGGCTGGGTGCTTGAGGAGCATCTTGCCGCCAGGGGATTCTCACAAGCGGAATTCGCACGACTCTGCGGACGCTCACCGAAGCTGATCAGCGAGATTATTTCGGGCAAGGCGCCGATAGAGCCCCGGACTGCGCTGGAATTCGAAAGAGTTCTCGGCATGGACGCAGGGATCTGGCTTGGCATTGATTCAGATTACCAGATATTCAAGCAGCGGGAAGCCGAGGCGGAATCGGCCCGGGCCCTTCGTAACTGGATGCAGCGGTTCCCCGTCGGCGAGCTGGTAGCACGTGGGTACATCGAAGAACCAAGTGCAGAGCGCGAAAGACTTGCCGGCCTGCTGAAATTCTTTGGTGTTGGATCTTATGAGGCTTGGATGACTCAGGCTGCTCGGGTTCGGGTCACATTCCGCCATTCCCCGAGCTTCGAGAGTGACGAAGCCGTCCTGGCCACATGGCTAAGAATGGGAGAGTTGAAGGTACAGCGCCAGGACTGTGCCCCTTACAACAGGGGTCGGTTTGCTAGGTCAATGCTAGAAATGCGAGCTTTGACAACTGAACCGATTGCAGCTGCCTTGAAACGCGCGCAACAGCTAAGCAACGAAGCCGGAGTGGCGCTTGCCATAGTCAGGTCTCTTCCCAGAGCGCCAGTAAGCGGGGCGGCTCGATGGTTAAGACCTGATCAGGCCCTGATTCAGCTCAGCGCGCGCCACCGGTGGGACGATCATTTCTGGTTCAGCCTGTTTCACGAGGCGGCGCATATTCTGCTCCACAGCAAGAAATTGACATTCCTGGACAGTTCGGAGAACGGTGCAGAGGAACTGGAGTGTGAAGCAAATGATTGGGCAGCAAACGCCCTCATCCGGCGAAATGATTGGCGAGACTTTGTAGCAGAAAAACCGCATACGGTAGCCTCCGTCCGCCGGTTCGCTCGGGAGCAGGGAGTTTCCCCAGGCATTGTGGTTGGTAGACTCCAACATGAAGGGCTTGTGCGTTACGACCGGCTGAATCATCTCAAAGTCCGCCTCCAATGGACGGAGGACTGATTGCAGGCTTGGTGCAGCATCCTGGAGACAGGGTATGCCGTACTTGTGTTCGCCGCGTGGGTACACTATGTCGCACGGGCCTCTGACGAGACATTTCCGGTGTTACTTCGATCTACCGAACTGGTTATTACCCATGGTCTCCTAGGGACTGGACTTGGTGTCCATGTGGCGGGATCCTTGGCTAGCATGTCGGTGGCTGGAATGGCTTATGGTTGGTGATCTGAAGGCAAAGGCAACTCGCAAGCGTTTCGGCATGGGACTCACTCAAGATAAAGGCTCTAGTACCTATGTCAACTACGCCTGCGCTCGGAATCCGCCACCGAATGCCAAGATCAGGAGTCCCGAGTCGCGGAATTTGCAGATAGCGGGAATTACTTTTCGGTGATTTGTCAATCTGGCGCCGTCAGGAGTGCGGAGTAGGGGCAATTGCTTGGTACGAATCCTCTGTACCACGAAGGCCTGATAGTTGGCGCAAAGCATGGGGTCTACCACCGAACAGTCGCCAGCGGCCCGGGTAAGATGGCGGCGTCGGTGCGCAGCAAGGACGGCGCCGCAAGCCTGTTAGCCAAAGGAGCAGGTCGATGAGCCAGGAGACTGAACCCAAGTTCGTTCTCGCGCTTGAGCGCGTGCTGGAAGCGCCGGTGGAAAATGTCTGGCGCTGCTGGACGGAGCCCAGGCTGCTCGAACAGTGGTTTTGTCCGAAGCCCTGGTTTGTCACGGATCTCAAGCTCAACTTGCAGCCGGGCGGCGAAATCTCAATGGTCATGAACGGTCCGGACGGCGAGCGATTCCCCGATGCCGGAGTTGTGCTTGCGGTAGAGCCTGGGAGGCGCCTGGTGACCACGGATGCCTTTCGTCCCGGCTGGATACCCGGCGAGCGCGCCTTTATGGTGGCAGAAATACGCCTTGAACCTGCAAGCGGGGGGAAGACCCGCTACAAGGCGAGCGCCATGCACTGGGACGAGGCTGCGCGCCGGGAACATGAGCAAATGGGCTTCCACGAAGGCTGGGGCAAGGCTACCGATCAGCTGGAAGCCTTGGCCCGTTCGCAGTAGGAGGGAGGGGCAGCAATGGCTTCCATACCCAAAGTCCGTACCTGTCTCTGGTTTGACGATCAGGCCCTCGAGGCGGCAACCTTTTACTGTTCGCTCCTGCCGGAGAGCCGGGTTGAACGGGTCGGCCGGCACGCGGAAGACCAGGAATCGGGCAGGGCCGGCGACGTGCTCATGGTAGAGTTTATTTTGGGCGGAACGCCGTATCAGGCTCTCAACGGCGGCCCGCATTTCGTACTCAGCGAGGCCGTATCCATTTCCGTTTTGACCGAGAACCAGGCTGAGACCGACCGGCTGTGGGAGGCGTTGACGGCGAATGGGGGCTCCGAATGCCAGTGCGGCTGGCTCAAGGATGGCTTCGGGCTTTCGTGGCAGATTGTGCCGAAGAGACTGGTCGAGTTGTTGGGCAGCGATGCGGGTGTCAGGGTAATGCCGGCCCTGATGAAAATGAAAAAGATCGATATCGCGGCATTGGAAGCCGCGGCGCAACCGGGTTAGGAGGTAAGTCATATGGCATACATTGACGGCTTTCTGTTTGCAATGCCAGTCGCAAACAGGCAGGACTTTATAGAATATGCGGCCACCATGGACGCCATCGCGAAGGAAATGGGGGCCACGCGAATTGTCGAGTGCCTGGCAGACGACTTAGAGGACGATCAGCTGGCGAAATTCCGTAGGGCTGCGCAGGCCAAAGAGGACGAGATAATCGGTTTCTCCAGGGTCGAATGGCCGGACAAGGCTACGCGAACGGCCGCCATGGCGCGCATGCAGGAAATGGCGGAAACCGACGCGCGTTTCGATCCGGAAAAGAACCCCGTGCCCATAGACATAGGGCGCATGCTTTACGGCGGATTCGTGCCCGTCGTGGACATTTAAGACCGCCCACCGGCCATGTGCCGCCGTTTGTCTTCCATGCGAAAGTCAGCCCGCAGGCATAATCCAGCTGGCGACTTGGGCCTTTGTGGGTTGTTGGCACCGGCACTGTTCCGGAGGAGCACCAAAGCTTGAATTCTTGAAACGGGATTGAAGATCTTTGGGCACACCCATGCTGGCCAGGCAAGATTCCTTGGCCCTATAACCTATCAACTGAACTGAAATACACATGGATCAAATCAAACATTACGAGACCATAGCCGGCCTGTATGCAGATTCCATGGCACTGCCGTTCCGGGAAGCCATCGAGCAGCATACGCTCCGATCATTGGCAGGTGACTTGTCTGGAAGGCGGGTGCTGGACATGGCTTGCGGCGACGGCTTCTACACGCGCTGGGCCAAACGGGCCGGAGCGCGCGCTGCGCTTGGCGTCGACATCTCCGCCGAGATGATCAGACTTGCAAGACAGGAGGAGCAGCGCAATCCGATCGGATGCGAGTACCAGCAGTCGGACGTTGGCGCAACTGTCCTGTCCGAGCCGGTGGACCTGGTCATCGCGGTGTATTCGCTTGGATACGCCCGAAGTGCTAGCCAATTGGTTGCATTCTGCAAGGCGTGCTACGATGCGCTGCGCGAGGGCGGCCGATTCGCCGGGCTCAACGACAACGTCAAGAGCCCTCCTCCTGCGGGGTTGTCGTTTGCCAAATACGGGCTGGAGAGGTACTGTGCAAGTGATCCCGCCGAAGGCGACAGCGTCCGGTACCGTATAATCAATCCGGACGGCCAGGAATTCGAGGTCGAAAATTTCTATCTGAAGCGGCAAACGTACGAGGATGCCTTTCGGGCAGCGGGATTTCGCGAATTCCGCTGGGTGGACGTCACGGTGCAGCCGGCCGAAGAAGGCAGTCCGTTCTGGGACGAATTCCTCGCCAATCCTCCTATAGTCGGCTTCTCCGCTCTCAGGTAGCAGAGGCGGACCGCCTCTTCTGAGCCGCAGGGGAGAGGTGAACAGGCACTTCTTCAAACGCTAACGCCGTACACGCCATATCGCGGAATCGGGCACGGCGGACGAGCACGGAAGGCGTTCGCGCGTCCAGCATGCAAGCACGTGGGGTCGCCGCCGCGCAGCCGAACTCAATTCGACCGACAGCTTCGCGTATGCGGCGCGGTCGCAGCAGCGATTTGGCAGGACCTGCGCCTGCAGTCGAAGGAATAGGGAGACCGGGTTACAGGGAGTGCGCTGGCTGTCAGTGCAGCCGTCGCGCGTGAATCGGCGAGCCGTAACGGCGAGCGTCGTGCCTACATCCGTGCTCGCAGTCGGCTTCTGCCGCCCGAGTTGTGCTCGAAATCATGGTCACCAGCTCCGCGGAAGCGCTTGTGACCGGAAAGGCAGGCTCTCTTGCAAGAGCCGGCGCCGGGAATCGGACCGCAGGCGGCCATGGCACCGCCGGGTGAATCGAAATCCGTGCCTTGCGGTTCGTCGGGGCTCGGCACGCCCAAGAGGGTTTGGCCGGCCGCTAATGCTGCGGGTTGGCTGTTTAAGCGGCCCTGCCCGCAAAGCTCGCCATACGTTGGCTGGATAGGGCCCTCGGCGTTGCGGCGCCGGCAGATCGGGTGCGCCTCGGCCGCTTCTCAGCATTCGGCGAGCCCGCGCAAGATGCGTCCATGAATGCCGCCGAAGCTGCCGTTGCTCATGATAAGCATGACGTCTCCGGGACGCGCCAGCTCCAGGAGCCTGGATAGCAGTTCGTCTACATCTACAATGGCCTCGGCCGGTGCTCCGCGCGCAGCAATACCCGCGGCGACGCGCCCGGCATCCATGAAGGCGCGGGGATCGTCATTGTGGCGGAATGGCGGAGTGCTCAGAAAGACGAAGTCCGCACCCTCGAAGGCTTCCCCGTACGGTTCTTCGAAGACCTTGCGTCGGCTTGAGTTGCTGCGTGGTTCAAATACCGCAACCAGCCTGCGCTCTGGCCAGTGCTCCCGAGCGGCTTCAATGGTAGCCCGCACGGCCGTGGGATGATGCGCAAAATCGTCCACCACGGTAACCCCTGCGGTCGTGCCCACAATTTCCATCCTGCGCTTCATGCCGCGGAAGGAAGCAAGGCTCTCCGGAGCCCCCTCGGCGCCGAGGGCCACCGCAATTGCACAGGCAGCCAGTGC
>CAZXEU010000038.1:0-6399 GCA_964639665.1 uncultured Rhodothermaceae bacterium
AAGATACTGGCGTCGAAGCTGCCGTACGTCATCCTGTTCGTCCAGCCAATCTGGAAGTCCGGCAGGCCGTTGCCCAGAATCTGCTCGTCAGTCGGAAACGTCAGTTCGCCGTACGTCACTTCCTGGCCGTCCGGTTTCAGAAACAGCCACTCTCCATTGCTGCCAATGCGTGAATACATCGGACCCCACAACTGTCCGATGGGCTCGCCCTCCTTGATGCGAATAAGATCCGGTGCATTGAGACCGGGAGAACCGGGGCTGGCCAGATACTGCTCCTCCTCCGTTACAAACTTGTTCAGCATGGTTTCGGAATAGAAGGACATGATTACGCCCGTATTCCATCCAAGGCCGGCACGGCTCGCTTGCAGTACGTCAAAGTCGAGTGAGATTTCAATGCCGCTGGTCTCCAGTTCACCTACATTCGTCCAGGTGCTCGGGAAGAGATTCGGCGGCACGGGCACGCCGACCGAGAACAGGAGGTCGGAAGTGACGGCATTGTAGGCGTCAATTCGACCGCTGAGACGATTGCCCATCGCCACGAAGTCAAGGCCGATATTGATTTCGGTCTTTTCCTCCCACTTAAGATCGGGGTTGGCGTTACTGACAGGGCCAAAGCTCTGAATAAATTGGCCGTTTACGAAGAAGTTGCCCGCGGGAGCGAATCTCTGCTGGGCAAGACCACTGACAGGGGCGTCCTGACCAGTCTTTCCAACACTTCCGCGCAACCTGAGCGAGCTGAAGAAAGGCAACTCGGCGAGCTGTCCGACTTCGATGCCGACGCCGGCGGACCAAAACGTGCCCCACTTGTTGTCGATACCAAACCTTGAGGAGCCTTCGCGACGGAGGCTGGCGTTGACGAACACGACTCCCTGGTAATTCAGGTTGGTCCGACCAAAGAAACCGATCAGGCGATGTGTGCTGCGGAAGCTGCCCACGTTGCCTTCACCCTGGTCGAAGTCCTGGGCAAAGCCGAAGTTGTTGAAGGCCACCCTGTCGGAAATAAAGTCGCCACCGGACACATTGAAGCCCTCGTCCACGAAATCGTTGTACGAGTATCCGGCAATGGCCTCCAGATCCACATCGGGAATATCGCTGTTGGTGTAGTGCAGCGTCGTCTCAAAGAGTTCGTTGCTCTGGTCCAGATACATCTGCTCCGCCAGACCAGGTCCGCGCGCTGCCGCCGTGGCACCGCCGCGTACCTTGTGCTGCTTGGAATAGAAATTGCGGCGAATCAGGTCTTCCGTCTGCAGTGAGTACTGTGCTGCAATGGACAGGTTGGGAACGATGGCATCCAGATTGTACTCCAGCCGCCCCAAGCCGTTGAAGAACTTGTCCTCACCCAGGCGCTCTCCTTCCTCGATGATCGCCACGGGATTAAAGTAGTTGAACAGCGGCTGCTCGAAATAGCCTCCCGTGTTTTCGAAACCGTCCGCAGAAACCGGCGCCGTCGGATTCATGATGCCCGCAAACTTGAAGGCATCCGCGAAACCGTAATTGGCCTCCCGATTGGTGGCCGCCAGCTGGATGGTGATTTCCAGGTCATGGTCCAGCGCCCACTGGGTGAAGTTGACACGGCCTCCAATCTCCTGGAAGCCCGTGTAGCGCTGAATGCCGTTCCGGTCACGGAAATTGCCCGACACCCGGTAAATGCTGTTTTCCGAACCACCTGATAGCGCGAGGCTGTGCACCATGTTGGAACCCGCCTGAGTCACTTCCTCGAACCACTCCGTGTTGTGGCCAAGGTCAGGCGCATTCAATCCCGTCTGCTGCGAGAGCTGCCGGTATTCGTCCCCGGTCAGCACATCCAGACGGTTCTCAATGCCCTCGAACGTATAGTATGCATTGTACTCCATCGATACGCCCTGGCGGGCCTCGCCCGACTTGGTGGTTACCAGGATGACTCCAGCGCTGCCACGTGTGCCAAAAATGGCCGCCGCGGAGGCGTCCTTCAGCACGTCAATGGACTCGATATCGTTGGGGTCCAGGTTGTCCAAAGTGGCGCCCACGATACCGTCCACGACGACAAGCGGCTCCTGGTTGGCTCCAAAGGACGAAATGCCCCTTAGCCTGATTTCAGCATCGTCGTTCGGATTACCGTTTCGCGTCGTGATCTGGAGTCCGGCCACCTTGCCCTGGATCATTTCCGCAGGGTCGTTGACGTTGCCGGCCACGAAGTCCGTTTCATCCAGACTCGCCACCGAACCCGTAATGGCACGTCGTTCCTGGGTGCCGTAGCCTGTGACAACAATCTCCTCGCCGATATCATACACGGTTTCCGCGAGCTCAACCTCGAGCTCGTTGCGACCGTCAATGGCAACTTCCTTCGTTTCGAATCCCACGGAGGAGAATACCAGCGTATCCGAAAGTGACGGCACAGTGAGCGAGAACGAGCCGTTCACGCTGGTCGCCGTACCCATCAAGGTACCCTTGACGACAACGCTTACACCTGGCAGTGGGCTGCCGGCGGTCGAGTCTACTACTGTTCCCGACACAGTCTCCTGCGCGAAGGCACCGGCCGGCGCGAGCAGGAGAGCCCATAGTACGGCCAGTGACAACCGTAAAGAATGCTGCTTCATGGTTCTTTCTGCGTTTGGAGTTACAGGAATAAGGTGAGAAAACTGCCGCATCACCAACACGGGGTTACGTACGATCTGGCGGCTAAGGGTATAATGTAGTTAACGGACGTAAAAAATGCACCTACGCATTAAAATTCTCTTCCTGCAGCCTACCATTCGAGAGGCGGAAGAACGGCGGCCTGCAGACGGCACATTTCATTGACCAGGTGCACGGCGCTTCGGTAGGAATGCGTGGTCGGATCGAGCAGCAGCGCCTTAAGTAGTGCCTTGCGGGAGCGTGCCGCGTAGGCCTGGACCAAGAGCGCGTGAATGCTGGTCTGGGTACGCAAGAGGGCCTGAATACCCTCCGGAAGCGCCGGCATCGAGCGCGGCTCTAGCCCGCCGCCGTCCGCAACGGCGGGAACCTCTACGACCGATTCATTTGGCAGCCCGGGTACAGCGCCACCGTTTGGGACGTTAACAGCGGCGAGAGCGCGCTGTTCACCGCAGAATACACCTTCCATGAGTGGCACGGCCAGCTCCCCGGATGGTGCCAGATTGCCTGAAGCATCCATCGCGTCGGAAGTCGGAGCTTCGTCATCGGTCCCAAACAAGGGGCGGTCCACCGCGTTTTCGTGGAGGTTGTAGATCCAGGCGGGAACGTCCCCTGTCTCCCACGGCTGTCCGTCAGCCGGATCATAGAAGAACTGGAGCGCGCTGCTTGCGAGGAATTCCTCCGCCCACCGGATGTATTCGCCAATGTGGTTGGTACCGGGAGACGGATATAGCCCATACGTGCGGAGGAGCACACGGCTTAGCGCGATCTCATCCCATTCTGCCAGCCAGTCTGCCTGGCGCTCTCTTTCCCTTAGCCTCGGATACAGGTCCTCTTGCGTCTTCCGGCTTCGAATGTCCTGGAACCAGGTGCAATGGTTGAGGCCGGAAGCAGCAACGTCCAGCTCGTCTACCGGTAAGTCCAGAATGCGCGCCACCTGCTTCATGCCCTGAAACACTCCATGGCACAGCCCGACTGTCCGAACCGACGTTAGACGCGTGAGCGCCTCGCAGAGCTTGGTCAACGGATTCGTGTAATTGAGTAGCCAGGCCTCGGGGCAGTGCTCTTCCATGGCGCGCGCAACCTCCAGCATGGGACCCATGTTGCGAAGCGCATGAAAAAGGCCTCCCGGGCCGCCGTTCTCTCCGTATATCTGTCTGAAGCCGTGCTTGCGCGGCACGTGAAAATCCTGAGCCCAGTAGAAATACCTCCGTATTTCGATGGCCGTCACCACGAAATCGGCCCCCGCAACCGCCTCCCTGAGATCCGTGCTGCAAGTAATCCGGCAGCAACGGCCCAGTCGTTCGCGTAACGCCTCGGCGTAGCGAAGCATAGGCGGCAGACTCTCTGCACTGATATCCATCAAGACAACCTCAAGGTTGCACTGGCACAGGGGATCACTGAGAAGGATATCCCGAATAGTTGCCGGACCAAATTCACGGCTTCCGGCACCAACGAGCACGATCTTGAGCTTCATTCTTGTCCTTAGGTTGTGATCGGGATGTCCGCGTGACTGGTCATCAAGACCTGGTCGTCCACGACAAGCGTGAAATTAGTGCTACCGCCCATTAGCCGCTGCCACTGCCTGGCAACAAGGCCCGGGCTACCGCTCCCAGAGACAGGCCTTCTACTAAAATCCGGCTCAGAGCGCATTGGAGCAGACGACCGGGACACCGGTCACGCTACCACGCATGAGGCTGCAATCGCCGCATTCTTCGCCTGCCCTGCCCGCATGCCGGCTACTGCGGCTTGGTCCTCGACTGGCGATAGGCAGTGCAGAGACCCAGGGACCGACCTTCCGCGGATGTTAGCCCGAAAAGATTACCGCCATCCCCTAAGGCGCTTGCAACCGGCTAACCATCCCTGGCCTCCTTGTCCAGCTCGGACATAACACACTTGCGGCCGCAAACACAGACAAGAACGAGACTGCCGTCACTGGTCTCTACCCACTCTCGCCGGTCGCAATCTGGCAGGCCTTGATAGCACGCCTGAAACGCCTCTCTTTGCTCCGGCGACGACTTCCTGGGGAGTGCACAGTAACATGCACCGGCAGACTGCACTGCTGTGAGCACGCCGGTCAGCAACCCCTCGTTCTCTTCCGGGTCTGGATTCGGCTCGTTGCCTAACGGCGCGGTGCTATCATTCTGGAGACCCTGCGGCATGGCAGGCACCGCCGGCTGGGCCTGCGCATATCCGGTTCCGATCAACAATACCAAGAGACATGCCACGGCTCCGGTAATTGAACGAACATCAGGCATCTGTAACACCTCCGAGTTTTTCATGCTTGCACATTGCGACAGAGCGGCAACTGGTGCCACGCGCAATATATACCGTGCACCCGAAATGTGGGAGCCTCCACGGAATAGCACGAGGGTCAGCCTCCCGGCCGCATTCCGTTAGCCGCTGCAGACTCTCCACCTGGCGATCGCGCCGTGGCATCTTGCAGCCGGCTAGCGTATCCTCATTCCGAAGCGTAGCGTACTTGCGCCCGCCATCGCAGCGACAGCGCCTGATCGCACGATGAGCCTGTGCCACTCTTCCTCAAGCTGAAGGAACCTGCCTCCCCATGCCTTCGAAACCCGCCAGGCGACTGGTAGCCAACCCGGTTCTAAATAGACGCTTTGTACGTACGCTGCGATTCATGCGGCAATCGATGCCCCCTCCCGCGCAACTCCTGGACCTCGGGGCTCCAAATCCTCTTTCGAGCATCATGCAGAGCGAGGGATACCAGGTGGCCAATACTCGTGGCGACCTGGACGAAAATCCGGAAGTGGTCCGGAGTCATGCGGCAGAGGCTGCAACGGCCTTTGAGATCCTGGAGCACCTGGTCGCGCCGATGCTCGTGCTGCGCGCCATTGAGGCCCCGCGCCTCTTTGCCACCGTGCCTCTCCGGCTCTGGTTTGCCACCGCCTACCGCAACCCCGCGGATCCTTGGGACCGGCACTTTCATGAGTTTGAAGACTGGCAATTTGACTGGCTGCTCGAAAAGGCCGGCTGGCGGATAATCCGGACAGAGAAGTGGACAAGCGCCGGTTGGCCGCTCGGCATTCGTCCGATGCTGCGTCATTTGACGCCGCGCTACTATGCTGTAGAAGCGGTACGCGACTGACACCGGTACCTGGACAAGCGTACGGGCCGACGACTTGGCAATGCTATGGCACGCGTAGACTGCGCACGCGCCGGCAGATTTCTCGCAGCGCTCCCTCAACGTCCCCCGCTGCCGGCATGAAAGCCTCCGCGTCGACCGCCAGCGGCGCGCCGACAACGACCAGGGGTGCGCCAAGCGATGGTGCCTGAATGGCCTGCTCCACAGAGAGGCCTCCTACTGCCTGTACCGGGATCCCCACGGCATCCACGACGGCCCGCAGTTCATCGAGCGGGCTCGGTGCACGCTCGCCCCTTGCGCGCAGACCTTTTCGCTCGTCAAAGCCGACGTGATGGATGACAAAGTCGCATCCCAGCTCTTCCAGATACCTGGCTGCTTCTACCTTGTCTGGACACGCCAGATTGTCTCCCATCACCCGGATGCCGAAATCCCGTGCCGCGGCGACCACGCAGCGAATTGTCTCTTGGTGGGCCCTGGCCATTACGACGACATGCGTTGCTCCGGCCTTTGCCATCATTTCCGTTTCCAGGTAGCCGCCATCCATCGTCTTGAGATCGGCTACCACGGGAACTCCAGGAAAGGCCTCACGCAGGCTGCTCACGGCGCGGAGACCTTCCGCAAGTAGCAGAGGCGCGCCGGCGTCGACTGGCTGGAGGCGGGCACGCCGCCGCTACTTGCGGAAG
>CAZXEU010000039.1:0-5625 GCA_964639665.1 uncultured Rhodothermaceae bacterium
ATACTGCTGCACCAACGGAAACATCTCTTCCGCCGTACGTCTGAGTCTTGCCATGCGATCCAGGATTTGAGTTCTCGGTACTTGCAGTAATTTCCCGAGAACTCGTTACCCGATCAAGATGCAGTTCGCCGCACGCTTACAGATATACTGCTTATCATCCAGATCGATAACGAAGCATGTTCCGGCTATCTTGCCGCATTTGATCTGGAACGTTCGTCTGATTACCTGCGCAGGAACCATGGTTCTCCGTGGGTACTCAAGTTATTACAACTATGCGCGGACTGGCCTCATTTTGCCGTGCGCAATTCTCGCGGTAAGAAATGCCGACAAGCACTAGTCTGTATGTCTACGACTGCAAGGGCTTCCGGCCGTGGCGACGCACACATTCCGTGATATCAAAGAGCGGTGATGTCACCCTCATGATCCTCTCTCGTCGGGATTACGTAGGTGCCATCTATTGCACCTTGTTTTGAGTTGGCGATCGAAACACGCACTCTGCAAGAACCATACCGCTACGCATTGAATCTGCCATTCTGACTGTCGTATCTATTGGCCAAGTGATTGGCGACGTCTAGCTAGTAGGTACAACGACAAAACACAATCCCGGGACCGTAGTTTGTCTTCGTCAGCAAATAAGTTCTGCATACGGGAACAATCGTAGTATAGAGAAACGCCTTCAGACGACAGCATACGCAGTTTGGAACAGCGAATCGCAATCCAAGCCTCTATTGCTGCCTGATACAAGCCGACTGCAGGGACCGGAAGCGACAGGCAATCGTTCTGACTTGGGCCCGCTACGGGTAGACAGCGCGCCTCGGAACATGGCCATTGCCGGGCAAGCGGACGCGTCCGCGACGCTGACGTACGAAGTCTCAATTGGATTAGACTGTCAACGCACGTTGGTCGCGATCATGTATCTTCGTGCGGTGGTGGCCGAGTCCTCGTAGGCGACAATTCACCTCAGAGTGCCGGCGCATCTGCTCGTGACAGACCCCAAATTGCCAATGAAATCACTGCCCCATTTGCCCTACAGGCACGTCACTTTCCCCGACGCAGAAATCCATCGACGCGCGGAAGACTTCCACGAGCTCATGAAAAAGCGCCGTTCCGTGCGCAAGTTCAGTTGCAAGCCCGTGCCGCGGTGTCTCATCGAGCTGGCCATCATGACGGCCGGAACAGCCCCCAGCGGTGCGCACCGCCAGCCCTGGAAATTTGTGGCCGTCGAAGATGTGGCACTAAAGCGCGAAATCCGCATTGCCGCGGAAAAGGAGGAGTACGAGAGCTACCACCACCGGATGTCCGATGAGTGGCTTGAGGCTCTCGCGCCGCTCGGGACAGACTGGCACAAGCCGTTTTTGGAGGACGCCCCCTGGCTTGTTGTGTGCTTTGCAGAGTCGCACGGCATGGCGGCTGACGGCAGCCGCCGCAAGAACTACTACGTCCAGGAGAGCTGTGGTATCGCCTGTGGGCTCTTCATTGCGGCCGTCCACAACATGGGACTCGTCACGCTTACCCACACGCCCAGCCCCATGCGGTTTCTGCGTGACATCCTGGGACGCCCTGCCAACGAGCGCCCGTATATCCTATTCCCAGTCGGCTATCCGGCGGAGGACGCACTGGTTCCGAGCCTTGAGCGAAAAGGCTTGAACGACCTTGTGCAGTGGAATCTGGGTGAAGTCTGATCCCTGCGGCCCGGTCGCAAGATCGCGCGGTCCGTATCGGGTGGTGTGTCATTACTTCTGCGAGTCCTGTCCCCACAAATGACAACGGGCCCGCGTACCACAGTACGCGGGCCCGTGTCGCGGAGGTGCATTCAGGCTTCTAACGCACCGATATCACGCCGCGTACCATGGGGGCAGCGCTCGGTTGCCCGGGCAGCGTGTAGTGTGCCACTTCCACACCTACGTTGAATCGCCGGCCCATTCTGTACTGGGTGCCGAGGCGCGAATTGAGTCCCGTGGGTCCTGATAGCTCTACGCCTCCGTAAGGACGCAGGAGTCCGCCGCGCACGCCGAGACCGTAGCCTATCTGGGAATGGAGACGTGGCGCCATGTCGAAGACAGTAGTTCCAGGCAACATGTCGCGATCGCCCGAGATGCGGTGCATGCCGCTGGCGAAGCTGCCTGACGAAGTTCCCAGTTCGATGGCCATTCCTCGGCCGGCTTCACCAGGCGTAACACTGACGCTTCCGCCTATACCAAACTCCTGCACCTCCCCACCGTGAGCCAAGAGGGTTCGTGCGCGTCCCTCGAATCTCAGTCCGATTGACGGCTGCGAGTATCGCAGTCCGCCGCCCAGCTCGACGCCGAGTCCCGTTAGCCCGTCGCCTCCGTCACTTCTCATGCCCACTTCCACAAACGGCGAGATGGAGCCGCCGCCACGCAAATGACGCGCGTAGGCACTTTCGAGCGCCACATACACACGGTTGACATTCACCGTCGATGCGCGAATAGCGGATCCGTTTGCATCTACCTCGATCTCGGACTGCCACGCCTGGCTCCTGATGTCCAGCGTCGTGGTCTGGTTAACGTTGCCAGAGCTCAAGAGACGCAAATTTACACCTACGGCCGTAGTGGTCTGTCGGCTGTCTGCCTTTTCCTCGCCGGTGATTTCCCTGTCCGCTATCTCCACCTCACCCGATCCGAATCCAACGGAAGCCCAGATGCTGGATCCGGGCGACCACATCCAGCTGGCGTAAGGCATTACGTTCTGCATGCGCGCGCTATACGTGCCGGAGAGCTTGCCTTCACCGGCCTTGTTGCTGCCGCTGTACGTATAGTCCACATCCCCGGCCGTGCGTGAAAGCGAAAGGCCCACAAGTGCTCCTGCGCCGACATCGGCATCTGCACCGAGATGCATGCCAACCAGGCTGCCATCCCAGTCTACGATGCGGTCATCTCCCGAGAACGTGCGGTAATCACCTTCGCCCCAAATGGTAATGCGGCCGGCAATGCCTTGAATGGAGCTCAGCGGCGAGACCGTAAACGACGTGCCTTGCAGCCTTTGGTGCCATCCCACCGGAGCGAGGCCTTGCTGCCTGGAGCGCAGCCCTTGCGCCAGACCGCTTACGGAGGAGTATCCGCCGAGGCTTAGCGAAGAGTTGCCTGAGTAGGTGCGAGCCCTGGCAATCCTGTCTGCAACCGCCCCGACAGAACTCGAGGCCATCGCCCTGGCAAGCTCCGGAAGCACCGACATGCTCAATTCTTCGGCCCTGGCTATATCATGGTCGTTGTCTAGAAGGGCGATCTCCGCCTCGGACGTGGCGCCCATGTGCCTGAGCGATACCGTGATGGTCTCATCGGAATTTCGCTCCCTGTTGTCTTCAGGAGTTACGTTGAAGGTACCGACGGCGGACGCGGCACCTGCCGCGACAATGAGGTCGAATGCCTGAACCGGCGCGAAGCCGACTGCTCCGGCCGTGCCGCTGCCGGAAGCAGAAACGCTGCCCGTTTGATCCAGGGCATACAGCGTACCGCCCTCTACGGTGGCAGTAACGGTTACGGATGTTGTGCCGGCGCCTTCAGAAATCGTTGTCGGATTCACGGAAATGGCGATGCCCGTCGGCGCATCATCGTTGTCCGTCAGCATGAGTGTAGCTGTCAGAGAGGTACCGCCGTGGATTCCCGTCAACGTTATCGTCTCGTCTGTCTCGTCGACAATGTCGTCCTCCGGAGTCACAGTAAACATCGTGCTACCGGAAGCCGCACCGGCATCAATGGTTATGCTGACGCCGGAAACTGGCGCAAAGCCCACGACGCCGGCTGCTCCTGAGCCGGCAACCGATACAGGCACATTCTGGGGCAAACTATACGTGGTGCCGCCAAGGACATTGGCCGTGACCGTGACCGACGTTGCACCGGCGCCCTCGGAAACGGTCGCGGGACTGACGGCCAGTGCAATGCCGGTCGGAGCGGCATCATCATCAACGAGCGTAAGCGTGGCGGAGCCGATTGCGATGGAGCTGGAGCTGGAGACCGTGACCGTCTCGTCGCTTTCGTCGACCACGTCGTCTTCCGGAGTAATGGTGAATGTCCCGCGTGCGCGGACTTCACCCGCTGCGATCGTTATATCGAAGTCGGCAACAGGGGCAAAGCCCACGACGCCGGGCGCTCCACTGCCCATCACAGACATGGTAATCGTCTGATCTGTGGCGTAAGCCGTTCCGCCTTCGACAAGGGCGGTGACGCCAACGAGCGTTGCGCCCTGCCCCTCAGACACCCTTCCAGGCTCCAGTGCGAAGCTGACACCGGCTGGCGGGTCGTCGTCATCGGTAATCGTCAGGCTCGCAGACTGCACGTTGGCAGCTCCGCTGGAGATCGTCACCGTCTCATCGCCTTCGTCTATGATGTTGTCGACCGGTGCGAGGGTGAAGGTAGCGGTTGCCGTAGCCTGTGCGGCCGGTATCGTAAGGGTAAAGTCCGGCACCGGAACAAAGCCGACTACACCGTCCTGTCCACTGCCCGAGGCCGAAAGCGAAATCATCTGCTCGCTGCCGTACGTCGTGCCACCCAATACCGTGGCCGTTACCGTAACGGTCGTGTTTCCGGCTCCCTCGCTAACGGATGCGGGACTTGCGGCAAGGGCAAGACCTGTCGGCGCTGCGTCGTCGTCCGTCAGGGTTATCGTGACCGGCGCCGTTACCGCCGCGTGCGTACTCGAAATGGAGACGGTTTCATCCATCTCGTCCGCCACGTCGTCTTCCGGCGTCAGCGTAAACCTGCCGATTGCGGAGCGCTCCCCACGTGCGATTGTGATATTGAAATCCGGCACTGCCATAAAGCCCACGACGCCGCTTGCGCCACTTCCCATTACGGAAATCGGTATCACCTGGTCTGCGCCGTAGGTAGAGGCACCGCTAACGGTCGTGGTCACGGTAACCACGGTAGCACCGGCATCCTCGGCAATTGTGGTCTGGTCGGCGGCAAGCGTGATCCCGGTTGGTGCATCATCATCGTCCGTGATGGTAAGCGTACTGCTTCCCGTGGCCTCGCCAAGCGTGCCGGTTACAGTAACGGTCTCGTCCGTTTCGTCAAACGTGTTATCGACGGGCGTCAGGGTGAAGGTGCCTGTGCCTTCCGAATTCCCGGCTGAGATGGTGACCCTGAAGTCAGTCACCGGTTCAAACTGCACGGCACCGGCTGCTCCGCTTCCGGCCACGCTAACGTTTACGGTCTGGCTGGTTCTCACTGTGCGCCCAGCGCCTACGGTCACCGTAACGTCGGTGGCTCCATCCCCTTCCGAGACGGTCGTAGGCGCAAGGGTCATGGTCAGCTCCGTTATCGGAGCCTCGTCGTCGTTAACCAGCGTAAGTGTCGTCGGCCGCACACGGTCGTTGTTGCTCAGTGTGCCAGAGAAGGTGAGTACCGCATCATCCTGGGGGATCTCGTCGTCTATGGGAGTAACGGTAATGATCCTGATGCCCCGCTCATTTCCGTCCCCGATACGGATTTCAAAAGGCTCGATGGGCTCAAACTGCACTGCGCCCGTAGCCGGCATAGACGAAACGCTGACCGAAACCGTGACATCATCGTCGTACGCGGTCGGATCCCCATCATCGTCCTCGACGTGAGCCGTGACTCTGACTTGTGTAGGTCCGGCATTCTCGGCAACGGTGACGGGCGTAAC
>CAZXEU010000040.1:0-22388 GCA_964639665.1 uncultured Rhodothermaceae bacterium
CTGCGTAGAAGCAGGACCTGCGCATCCTTTACCATCTCGCTTGTGGACTGACCGAACAGACCGGCCGGTCCACTCACAAGACGACGTCAAGTCCCGTTAATTTTAATTGTCGTCGCCGTTAATTCTAAATGTCGTCAATCAGACATTATCAGGGATGCGCTGCGATAGAGACCTTCCTGTACAAGGCGCTCGCAGAGAATTCTGTACCGCTGCGCGTAAGATGCCTGTTCGAACTCAGGGTCCACCGGAAAATGAGGGGAACTGGCGGCCACAGGCGCGGTGGGCTCTTCGCAATCCTCCAAGAGCATAATCCAGCCTAGAAAAGGCCGCGCCGCATCTACTCCAAGGGAGCCCTCCCGATAGGCCGTCCAGAAGTCGTGAGCTGTACCGATAGCCTCCTCGGCTCGATTGTTGAAGTTGTTGCCAAACGACGGACCTACTTGAGACTTGAGTTCGAGAGCCGCGACGAGCTCGTCGTCACGCAGCACCAGCATATCCCAACGCTTTGTAGGACGGAAGAACCCCGGCAGTGTCAACACGCGTTGCCCGGTGCATATCCGAGCGCCGATCAGCCCGTTCGCTTCAACCAGAGACCGGGCCATGTCCAGGTACCCATCCATATTCGTGCCGGCCGTCACGGCGCCTCGTGCACCGGCATCTCGCCTGCCGGAAGCACGCTGCCTGGCGATAGCAGTTTCTCGAGTGCCCCAGAATAGCTTTACCGCCTCACGGGCCAGGTCTTCGTAGTTTGCCAGATTGAGACTCACAATGCACTTCTCTCTCCCATCAACTCCCTCTCAGACCTGGAAAAACCGTACAGCTGCGACACTAATTCGACGCATTCACGGCGGTCTCCTGATTGACTAAGACTTAACAAGCGCTCTCTCACCGGCCTGTCTATGTTCTCCCACCGCGGGACACGAATGCGGCGCAGATGCTGCGCCTGGAATCGCAGGTAGCCACCGCGCATCCTGGTGGAATAGAGGGACACAAACAAGCGTGCGATGCCGGACTGCAAGACCGCCTGGAGCGCACGTACGTCCCATTCGGTAGACGTGATATAGTAGAGATTGTGATGAGGATAAAGCCTTCCGCCCTCGTAGACTATGGAAGCGTCCTCCTGGATGTCCGGGATCAGCAGTTTCTCTCGGGCTGCGAGCTCAGGATAGATGCGGTCAATCGTCCTGTACCAGTTTCGAGGTGACTTGACAGCCACCTGACGATTGGCAATCAAATCACGGCGCTCTTCCAGGTACCGGTTCAAGCGCGGGAAATCTTCGAGACGCACGAGCTTGCCGCAGTAATCAAACGGATTGATCACTCCCTTCCCGCCCCATTCTACGCATCCTCCCCTAATGTCCTTGGTCATCACCAGAGGAAGCTTCCGGTCTTCTTCTACATCCAGGTCATCGAAGTTGCCAATAAAGGCCTTGTCCGCACCGGTAGCCACTCCGATTCCAACCTTGCACCCCACCTGCTCCAACGTCGGCAACTCGGCTTCGATACGACTAACGAGATCCCGGGCCTCAAAGTCACTTAGGATCCATGGATCACTCCCTACTGCAACATGGGCTACCTCACATACACTTCCCGGGCTCTTTATCGTCTTGGCTGTGAGCTTTTCGGACAGTCTGTTCAGTGAGACACTATCGATCTTGGGCCGCGCATAGATACGAGTCGGCGCAGCTCTTTGACCCGGTCTTCGGCGCTCGATCACGGTAATGGCAGGATAAGCGCTAACCGCCGAGTGAAACGCGTCTGTATCTACCATGTCAACGTAGGTCGACAGGGCGTAGTCTTTACTAATCAGCGCCCTCAGCTTCTTGCCGTAACGATTCTTCGTCCATCTGTCAGCGCAAATGAATCCCAGCCTACCCCCTGCTGCCAGCAGACGCAGGGATCGCTCGATGAAGGGTATATAGACATCTGCACGATCATAGATCGTGCTGTAGCGCCGCCGGTACTCTCCCATGAGTATATCCGGGATTGTTTCCTGGCGGACATATGGCGGATTCCCGACCGCATGTGTGAACTCCTGATTGAACTCTGATAACAGGAAATCTCCCTGGGTAAGCCACGATTCAAGCAGCCCGGCTGCATCATGCTCCTTGACGCCCCTTTCCAGCATTAAGGCATGCAAGGCAGAGCGCGAGTACTCAAATGTAGCATGGTGCAATTCAATAGCGCGTATGGCAGGCGAAAGCCTGTCATACGTCAAGCCGAGGGGCTCTCGCTTTGCACTGGCCAGGAGGCGATTCGCGATAGGCAGAAGAAAATCGCCCCTGCCGAACGAGGGTTCGAGAATCCGAAAGTCGGCCAACGGCTGATCCTCTGCATAGCCAACGAGATCGAGGATGAAGTCAACTACCTCGCGCCTGGTGTATATCGCACCACGCTCCTCTATTCCGCTTTTTCTCGCTAGTCGCTCAACAGCTTCTTCTATTCGAAGAATCTGGTCGGGAAAGGCAAATTCCTGTTGGCGGCTGGTGTGCGGCATTACCGATAATGGTGTAGGATGGCTCTACTATTTGTCACTTGATTGCTCGTGAGAGCCCGTAGCGCCGTGCCTGCCTTTCGATTGGCCACAAGTCCCTCGCTTTTCCAAAGGGATTGGACTAAAGCTCGCTCCAGTACAACCGACGCTCAAAATGCTATGCCTTTGGTAGGACCTCCGGTTGTCAATGATATGGATCAGTTGTGACACGTGTATGTCACACCCTTTCAACGGCGACAATGCGCTTGCGATGAACGACAAATTGAATTTGCAAAGATGGCTGAATGTCAACGTCAGCCGCCGTCAGGGCCATCGACAATCGACCCTGTGCCATTAGGAATTTCGATTGTACCTGCCGGAAGCCTACCCTGAATTGCCTGACGCTGGTCGGGAGTGGTTCTCACCGTGAAGGCGGCCTCCAATGCAGTTACAGGCCGGAGGTACCATCAATTTGCAGGCAAGCTCAGGTATGTGCGCTGACCCTTTGCTCCTTTTCCGGGGCACCCCGGCAAAGGAGCAGCCGGTAACCTCTCCGGTCGCGCAAACCGCATTCGGACTGTATCCGCCTGGGGAGGTACGGACTGCGGCAGATGCGGCCGAAACGACGGGTGCAAGACTTAGCGTCTGGCGGCAGCGCCGCCCGGACGGTAGCTATCGGCGCACAACAGGACCCGGGACATCGAAACGCAGCGCCCGGCCCGCCTGTGATTTGCCGAACGGAAACGCATCAATGCTCGGTTCCGCCTGTCGCCGCATTCCAAGGCCTGCGTATGCGCTTGAAGACTCCTTGTAGTTGTAGGAATTGTGCCCCTCAATTACCCTAGCGCCTGGCCCGGCTGCCAAGAGAAAAGAGCAGACGCCGAATAAAACCCAGACCGGCGCTTGAGCCAACGGCCAATATGCTCGCCAGAAAATCGAAACCGATATCGAACCAATCGAACGTTCGGTCAGGCAGAAACAGCTGGATGATCTCGTCCAGTGCACCGACCAGCGTTGTCCCGCCGATCGCCAATATGGCGGGAACAGGGACAGGTATCCCCCGACTCCTCCGTTCCAGAAGGGCCTCGTACACGATGAGCGCAAGAACGGCGTACTCAATAAGATGGGAACGCTCGGCCTCACTCAGCCCACGGGCCAATCCTAATACAGTAATCGCCACGAGACCCACGGCGAAGCCGATCTCTATGCCGCGCGGGCGCCCCCTTAGTCCCTGAATCAGGATCATCACCCCGATCAGCAACATGCCGATACTGAACAGATTGGGGCCGGACGCGGGCAGCCCGCTTTTGTGCAGCGCGGCCGACACGGCTCTGGCCAGATCAGCGGCCGTGAAGATTACCAGGGCGACAGCGATCGCCCAGATCCAAAGGCGGCGCTCCCGATTCAGCAAAGGGCTTGGCAGCAGCATCTGCACAAGAGTATTGGATTGCCGCAGAAAGTTGCCGGACTACTGAAGGTTCCTTGCCGCGCGATCCCCACTTCTGATCGCCAGGAGCGCGGTGATGCCAGGAAGACACCGAGGACCGCCATCCAGCAAGGCCTGACCCGTAGCGCAGAAGGGAACGCATTCAACGGAAACTCCCCTTTCCTCGCTCGCCTCAGCCGAATGCCTGACGAGGTATTCGATGGACTGTACCCGGGGTGGGACTCGAACCCACACGTCCTCATCGGACAACGGATTTTGAGTCCGTCGCGTCTGCCAATTCCGCCACCCGGGCCTGCAGACCGTACTTCGCCGGCAAAGGGAGGATCCTGTCTCAGCCCATTGCGCCGTAGATCGCGAGGAAGCGAATCACGGACTCGATTCCCTCGCTGAATCTGTCCAGACCGAAGTGCTCATTGGGCGAATGGATAGCATCGGAGTCCAGCCCGAACCCCATGAGCACACTGTCAAGACCAAGCCGGTGCTTGAAGTCGGCAACAATGGGAATACTGCCTCCAATGCGCGTGAGATGCGGTCGTACTCCGTAGACCTCCTCCAGGGCCGCGGCCGCCGCCGCCATCGGCGGGCTTTTCGTGTCAACCAGCACGCCGAGCCCGGTATGAACCTTGCGAAACGAGAGCCTCATTGTCTCGGGCGTGCGGCGCTCCAGATGCACGCGGAGCTTTTCAATGATCTCGTCGGGTGTTTGATCAGGTACCAGCCTCATGGATATCTTGGCGCTGGCACTTGAGGGAAGCACAGTCTTGGCACCCTCGCCTGTGTATCCACCCCATATCCCGTTGCAATCCAGTGTGGGCCGTGCCGTGGCGCCCTCAAGCGCGCTGTAGCCAGCCTCCGTTTTCGTGGCGCTCACTCCGACGTCCGCGGCCCATGCCGCAGCATCAAAGGGCAACTCGCGCATGGAGGCTCGCTCGTCGGCCGTCAGATCCCTGACATTGTCGTAGAAGCCGTGCACGCTAATCCTATGGTCTTCATCGTGCAGGCCGGAAATCAGCCGGCATAGCGCGTTTGCCGGATTCTCTATCGCTCCGCCGAACGTACCCGAATGAAGGTCCCGGCTCGGACCTGTAAGCGTAACTTCGACGTAGGCCAGGCCCCGTAGTCCGTATGTGAGCGACGGAACGCCGCGCGAAAAGAGGGTAGTGTCCGAAAGGAGCACGACGTCGGCTGCAAGCTCATCGGCGTGGGCCTCCAGCACCTCGGGGATGCTGGGAGAGCCGCTCTCCTCTTCTCCTTCAAATATGTACTTCAGATTGAGCGGAGGGCGTCCGACGGTTCGTACGTATGCCTCGAGTGCCTTGAGGTGAATCAGAAGCTGTCCCTTGTCATCGGAGGCCCCGCGCGCGTAGAGGTCGCCGTTTCGTAGATGCGGCTCGAAAGGCGGAGAGTCCCACAACTCGATCGGATCGGGGGGCTGCACATCGTAGTGCCCGTATACGAGCACCGTGGGGAGCGCAGGATCGACCTGGTACTGGCCCAGGACCACAGGATGCCCTGTAGTGGCTACAGGCCGGGCCGAGGTGACGCCCAGCTGCTCCATATGCTGCGCGAGCCACTTCGCCGCGCGGTTCACTTCGTCCTTGTAGGCAGGATCCGTGCTTATGGACGGTATGCGCAGCAGGGCCTTGAGCTCCTGGACAAAGGCTTCATGATGCCCTTTGGCGTATTCAAGCACAGGGCCGATATCTCCTTTCATGATCTGGTTCCGGTTTACAGTTCACTTTCGTCACGCCACCACTGCAGCCGCCATGCGCTGGTCGAGTCCTGTCGCACGAGCAGAAAATTGACGTTGCCATCGCCGCGCAACGCTTCACCTCCATCCAGTACAACCGTCAGATTGAAAGAGCGAACTATGCGCGCCTGGCGGTTTTCGTCGGAAATCGCCCTTGAAATCACCTGGTTCCACTGCAACTGTACAGCGGTGGCATTGAGAAACAGCCTGCGCGTGGACTCCAGCTCCTGGGCAAAATTCCACTGCCGCTCAATCCCGGCATCAAAATCCGTGTATTCGAAGACGAACAGGGAGTCAATGAGCGGTTCATACAGGGAAAGGTCACGAAGTTCATACGCATTCCTGAAATTGGCAAAAAATCCGTTCACCGTGGTTGGATCGCCCAGCAGATCGCCGAACGCGTCTCCTTCGCCGAGCGCGGGAGCAAACGGGTTGCAACCTCCCGAGAGGAGCACCAGCAGCGGGACAGCGACTCGTAGCATGCACGCTCCCTTACTTGGCAAACTCGGCCTTGAGATCGCTCCAGGAAGGGCTTCCTCCCACCTGTTGGTCCGTCCAGCTGCCGAGCGCCCACAGTCCCGTTGGACCCTGTTCTATTTCCCAGATCAGGCGGCCCTGCACGGTATCCGGAACACCGGCCCGACGATGGTTCACCACAAGGAAATACTGGGCATCCAGCGTATAGCGGGACTCACCGAATTCGGCCGCCATGTTGTCAAGCCGGAGCAAATGTCCCGTCCCCTGCCTGGCAGCTTCGGTCATGGTCGTAAAGTACCCGTCCTCCTCCGCGCGGCCCCAGCTTGCCCATAGCGAGGGGTCTCTGGCCTTGGCCACGGCCGTAGGCTCGAAAATGACCTCTTCGCCCAGGGACCGCCGGTAGTTTGCGGCATTCATCTCCGCTACAGCGGCCCGAAGATTGTCGACGACAGCGTCGGGCTCGTCCGGCTGAATAAACGTGCCGGCCTCGGCTATGGGATCTGCCGGAGTCCGGGGCAGGAACGCGTCACACGCCAGCCAGGCAAGAATTGCCGCAATTACGATGCCACGAACCCCACGCATGGTCATGCCGCGCCAAGTAGCCTCTCATGCGACCGCCACACTGTCGAACGACGCCAGTACGTCCTCAATCCGGTGAGCGGCTCCCATCCAGTCCGCCACCCGGCAAATGACCTGATCCAACAGGACGTCCGGACACGAAGCGCCGGCCATAAGGGCAATGGTTAACGGCCTGGTGCCGGGAATCCAGTCCGTCGCCGTGACCACCGCTTGACGCCGGATATCGAAGTGGCGGATCTTCTCCAGAGACTCGATCGCATCCGCGCTGCTTACGAAGTACGTTGGCACCGTGGCCTGACACAGGCTCACGATATGGGTTGTATTGGAAGAATTGAATCCGCCAACCACAATGGCCAGGTCCGGCGCATGCTCAAGAAGCACTCGCGCAGCCTCCTGGTTTTCGTGCGTCGCGTAGCACAGCGTCGAACTGGTGTCCTGAAAATGGCGGTGCAGGTTGGCCTCTCCGTAGCGCTTCGCCAGCGCATCCCGAATCAGGGCGATTATTTCCTTGGTTTCCGTGACCAGCATGGTGGTCTGGTTCACGACTCCGATGCGCTCAAGATCGCGTTCCGGATCAAAGTCGTCGGAATAGCGATCCCTGAATTTCTCATAGAAAAAGGCAGCCGACTCTTCGCCGGTTATCACGCGGCACAAGGCCTCCGTTTCTTCGCGGTCACGTACGACTACAACGGGTGCCGTTTGCTGCGCACGAGAAAACGTCGCACGCACTTCCTCGTGATACCGCTTGCCGTGAACCACGACCGTGCAGTCGTCGCTGCCCAGCCGCTCACTGCGACGCCAGACCTTTTCCACGAATACACACGTCGTGTCATACGTTTCCGTGTCAATGCCCCGGCGCTCAAGTTCAGCCTTGACTTCGAGCGACGTACCGAAGGCCGGTATCAGCACGATGTCATCAGGCGTCAGCGTATCCAGGGGGATGAGCTCCTCGCCCGTGGCCGATCGCAAGAAGTGCATGCCTCGGCGCTCCAGGTCCGAATTGACGTGCTGGTTGTGAATCATTTCGGACAGCATATAAAGCCGCCGGTCCGGATGCTTGTCCAGCGCCTCGTAGGCTACTTCTACCGCGTTTTCGACGCCAAAGCAGAACCCGAAATGCCGCGGAATCAGGAATCTGACATTTCCGAGATCCAGCTCAGAGGGCTGAAGATTGCGCTTGCGCGGATCGTGTCTCCGGCGAACATCGCGCATCGCTCCCACGATGCGGCTCCTGAAGTAGTCCGGAACATTGAATTCTCTCGGCATGCTCTAACCCGTCTCTTTTTCCCACCACGGCCCTTATGCAACGTAGTTTGCGCTCCCCGGATTCCTCACACGCACTACAGACGCTGGCTCAGACGTGGCGCCATTTTAGCCATGAACGCCGAATACCGGTTTTCTGCAATGGCCTCGCGGGCCCGTTTCATGAGCCAGGCATACAGGGACAGGTTCTGCAGCGACGCAATCTGGAGCCCCAGAACCTCTCCTGCCTGGAACAGGTGGCGCACGTAGGCCTTGGTGAATGTAGTCGAAACGTAGCCATTAAGACCGGGGTCTAACGCGGAAAAGTCGCTGCGCCACCTGGCGTTCCTGATGTTGAGTTCCCCTTCCGTGGTATAGATTTTCCCGTTGCGGGCATTTCGGGTCGGTAGCACGCAGTCAAACATGTCAACGCCGCGGCCAACCGCCTCCAGAATGTTTTCCGGCGTTCCCACACCCATCAGGTAGCGGGGCTTGCATTCCGGCAGCAGCTCGCAGACCAGCTCCACCATCTCGTACATGGCCGGCGCGCTTTCCCCTACGGACAACCCGCCAATCGCATAGCCAGGAAAGTCGAGATCCACCAGGCGCAGGGCGCTCTCACGGCGAACCCGCGGAAATACCGCGCCCTGCACGATGGCAAAGAGGCTCTGGTTGTGGCCGTACAGCGCACGCGTCTCCGCAAGCCGCTCCTTGCAACGCCCCGCCCACCGGATGGTGCGGTCGTTGGCAACTCTGGCGTAGGATTCAGAAACGTCCCCGGCCGGACACTCGTCCAGCACCATCATGACATCGCTGCCCAGCTGGCGCTGGATATCGATGGCCGATTCCGGGCTCAGCACGTAAGGCGATCCGTCCAGGTGGCTGCGAAACGTGACACACTCCTCGGTTATGCTGCACCTCTTGGCCAGGGAATACACCTGGAACCCGCCCGAGTCCGTGAGGATGGGCCTTTGCCATGCCATGAACCCGTGAAGCCCGCCTGACTCCTCGATCAGTTCCGGACCCGGACGCAACAGCAGGTGATAGGTGTTGCCGAGAATGATCTCCGCATCGATGTCGCCTTCGAGTTCGCGCTGGTGCACCGCCTTGACGGTGGCGGAGGTTCCCACGGGCATGAAGACGGGAGTCTGAACGAGTCCGTGTCCGGTGTTCAGAGCCCCGATACGCGCCCCGGAGGTGCGATCCTGGTGAATCAGGCTAAACGGCAACCGTGGCAGTGTTTCCGGCAGCTCTCGCGACGCTATCTCGCAGCGCGCTGCAAAGCTCCTTGTGTTCCGATGCTGGAAGACCAATGCCGAGCACGCCTCGCGGCATTTCCACTACCACGACCAGCGGCGGCGTGCCGCAGATGAATGCCCGCACATCGGCATAGGGCCAGTAATCCCTGTGAAACTGCAATGCGGTGACCCTGCGGACGGTCTCGAATTCAGTGAGCGCCACGCTAGCTTTGCGGCTGCCCTGCCGCACGGCAAGGTGGTGCTGGTGCAGTGTGACCACTACCTGCGGCGCCCGTCCCAGGCCCACGCCGAAGATCAGTAGCAGCACCGCCGCAATTTGCGCGACCCAGAATGCAGTTGCCGCATTTCCGCCCGGATCCGCCGATAGCGCGGGCTCAAGGTAGCTCCACGCAAGAAACTGTGCGACGACCATGGCCAGGACAAGCACCGCGGACGCCACCACAAAATAGGCACCGGCTCGCTTTCGGTCGGATACCCTTTTGCGGAGCATGCGACCCAGGATAGAGTAGCTTGGGTCAAAGCGCGCCGGGCCGCAAAACCTGGCGCGTATGTCCGGGGAAGGCCGTCCGTCTTGCACGTGACGCTACCTGTGGCCGGCAGACGGTGTTCCCTGGCCGTGGCTGGAGTTCAATCCCAGCTGGCCGGCCTCGAGCACCTCCAGGCGCACCTCGCGCAGCTGCAGCTCCCGCTCCTTTTCCTGCAACCGGAGAAAGCTCTCGGCTATGGCCTGCTCCCGAACCTCAAACGGTGCCTGCTCCATGTATCCACGTTCTTCGAAGTAGCGCTTGAAAAGCCAGTTGTGCTTGCCGGCCTCCATCAGCTCGGCAAAGCGGAAGGTGCCGATCGCCCCCCAGTTGGCCATGTTTTCCGCGTGGCTGAACAGCGCCCGCATGCCGGCGGTAACGGCCTGCAGCGTGTCTGCCGTGGAGAGCATGGTCTCATACACCGCCGGATCGTTCAGCATGCGCGCCAGCGTGCCATCGCCCT
The DNA here is from genome assembly GCA_964639665.1 of uncultured Rhodothermaceae bacterium. Lineage (GTDB taxonomy): Bacteria > Bacteroidota > Rhodothermia > Rhodothermales > Bin80 > CAZXEU01. The sequence continues at coordinate 10,215 of CAZXEU010000040.1, forward strand.
CATCCAGCTTGACCAGGACCGACTGCACGCCGCGCGTGGCCTGTTCGCCCAGGTCCACGAGTGACTCGGCATTGTTGCCCAGGTTGTTCATGAGCCGCTGCGTTTCATCGGCCGTGGCCACGAGGCTGTTATAGAGCGCCGGATCGTATACCAGCTTGCCGAGCGTACCCTCGCCGTTTCGCACGTCGTCCACGATCCGCTCGATCGAAGTTGCCGATTCTTCGAAGCGCTGCACGGAAGCCAGGGCCTTGTCCGTGATTTCGAAGAGGTCGAACGGATCAATGCCCACGATGCTGCTGCCTCCTTCCAGCGGCTCTGGCTCCGGCGCGCCCGGCAGCGCCAGGGGATTGACCAGGACAACGATCATGCTGCCAAGCAGCCCCTCCGTCTTGATCTGAGCCTGCGTGCCTTCATGAATCAGATGGCGGGCAGACTCCCTGATGCCCATGGTTACCTCAATCAGGCCGCCCGTGGTAGCCGGCAGGGCCACGCTGGATACAGCCCCTACACTGACGCCCTGGAACTGTACGTCAGCGCCTGAGCGTAAACCGGCTACGCTGTTAAAGTGGGACTTCACGATGAATCGGTCGCTGAAGAGAAATGTGCGGCTGGCTATTCCGAATAGAGCAGCCAGAAACAACAGCATTCCCAGTACCACGACCAGACCTACCCGGACTTGACGAGTCATAACGGCATGCGGCTTGGATGAGCGGCCGTGAATTTCACGTGCCAAAAAAGTCGCGCAGTGCGGGATGGGGCGTGGTCTGGAGTTGGGCCAGACTGCCAGAGGCAATCACGTACCCGTTGTGCAGAAAACATGCGCAGTCCGCGATAATTTCCGCACACAGGAGATCGTGCGTTATGGTCACCGCCGTGACCCCCCTTTCCTCTCGCAGGCGCTTGATAAGATTGGATACCGTTCGCACCGCCGCCGGATCCAGACCCGTGGTCGGCTCGTCGCAGAGCAGGATGCCAGGCCCGAGGATGACGGAGCGTGCCAGCGCGGCGCGCTTGCGCTGGCCTCCCGACAGTTCGGCCGGAAACTGCGAAGCCTTGTCGCCGAGCTGAACCCAGTCCAGGGCTTCCGCAATCGATTCTTTCCGACCGGAAGAATCCAGAGAGGTGTGGCGCCGGAGGATAAAGTCCAGATTCTCTGCCACCGTCATCGAATCAAACAGGGCACCCCCCTGGAACAGATAGCCGATGCCGAGCCGGAGCTTATCCAGATCTTCCTCCGCCATCGTGTCCAGCCTCCTGCCGCCGACCCAGACTGCGCCGCTGTCAGGCCGTAGCAGCCGGACGATGTGCTTGATCAGCACGCTCTTCCCGGTTCCGGATCCACCCATGACGACTACGGATGTACCCCGTTCGACATCCAGCGACACGCCGCGCAGGATCGGCTTTGACCCAAACGTCTTGTGAATCTCCTGAAGACGAATCAGGACATTCTTTGGCGGGGGCGGCTGCGCGAATGCTTTGTCCATCACCCCGCCTCAGTCTATGCCAGGGATGAGAAGCGTAAGGCGCACCACCATTACATTGGCCACCAGTATGAGAAGCGACGAGAGCACTACCGCCTGCATGGCCGCCCTTCCCACGTCCGACGTGCCTCCTCGAACCGTGTATCCGAGGTAGCAGCTTACAATCCCGACAATGAACCCGAAGACAGAGGTCTTGCCCGTCGAGACCACCAGGTCCGAGATCCTTAGGCCCGAGAACGCATTGTCTATGAAGAGCCGGTAATCCATTCCCGTTGCCAGCGCCGTTTCCAGGTATCCGCCCGTGAGCGCGACTATGTCACAGCAGATGGTGAGTACGGGAAACATGAAAATGCAAGCCGCTACGCGCGTGATGACCAGGAAATGAAAGGGCTTCAGGGCGGCTACCTCCATGGCATCTATCTGCTCCGTCACGCGCATGGACCCAAGCTCGGCTGCCATCCCAGCCCCGAGTCGTCCGGCCAGCACCAGCGACGTGAGTACGGGACCTATTTCCTTGATCACCGACAGGGCCAGCATCGTCGGAAGCACCATTTCAGCTCCAAACCGCGCCAGCGTTCCGCGGCTTTGCATGGAGAGAACCACGCCAATGGAAAGGCCGGTGACGGCTACCAATACCAGGCTCTTTACGCCGATCTCGTCCATCTGCCGCAACAGCTCCCGTGCCTCGCGCGGGCGCTTGAAACTCCTGCGAACGAACGCCCATGCAAATCCTGCGAGGCCTCCCGCCCGGTCAAAAAAACCAACCCAGATGCCGGGAGGTGTGGAGTTGGCAGCCACCGTCAAGCGCTAGTTCAGTACGTGTACTGATAGAAGAGACTGAATCCCATGGAGGAGGTATTGCTCCGGATCCGCGCCAGGAGCCAGGCAAAAATGGAGTACTCTATGATTACTTCCTTGTTGCTGTCCACGGCGCCGGCACGTACGGCGTCTGACTTGCCGGAAAAGGACAGCGGCCAGCTCACCGAGGCAAAGAGGCGGCGCGATACCCGTTTTCCCGCCGTTACGGTAGCTCCGCGGGATCCCTCCAGCTGAATCTCCACGACATCAAGGCCAAGCCCGGCCCCGGCTGCGGCAGCAATCAGCTGGGCAAGCTCTCCGCCGGCAACGAGTGAGGCCGGGCGCTCCAGCTGAAAGGCGTCCGCCGCCGGCCGCCCTGTCGCGATGTAGGAGATTATGTCAGCCTGGTCGAGCGAAACCGGTTCGCTGCCGAGAGTCAACACCAATTCCTCGGATTCACCCAGACTGCCCGTAATGCCGAGCAGAATCGTGATCGGATCCTGCTGATTGTTCTGCTGCGGCACAGAATACGACGCCTGCAGGTCGACGAACGGGGTTGAGGAGGATCCGGTAAACGAGATCCTCCCACTTCGTATGTCGAACCGGCGACCAAACTGGCGGACATAGCTGCGCGTCGGTGCTATCTGCACGGTGCCCGACAGGTGCTCCTGCCCGTAGCTTGCCTTCGAAAGCCCCAGCACGCCCGAAACCAGCACGTTCATTTCCGGATACTGGCGCGAGCGGAGCCATACGTCCTCACCCAGGATTACGTCCACGTCAATGGCCAGGGCTTCGTAGAGATCAAAGGTCGTGGTATCGGCTTCCGTGGCGCGGATATTGAAATAGCGTTCAAGCATGCGAATGTCGGCCTCGGTAAACTCGACGGCGCCGAATTCATCGGTTGAAGCAGCTTCCGTGGGCCTGATATCGGTTGACGTCAGCCGCACGGTGCCGGTGACACCGGGCTCTGCCGTGGTTCCCGAGATGCGCACGTCCCCCGATATGTATGCCAGGGAGGCGGCCGAATTCATCGCCTCGAATTGACTGAATGTCCCGGCAAGATCGACGGTACCCAGTGTCAGATTCTCCAGGCCTACGGCACCGCTTCCCTCGAACGTGCCCCCGCTTATGCCGGATACATGGAGTATCCGGACGGTATCCCCTTCGAGCCGCATGTCCGCATTGACGTCCGATACCGTGATCCCGAGCTCCGGCAGCGACAGCTGCCCGGCGCGAACCTCCGCAAACCCGTCCAGGCGCGGCGCATCCGAAGTGCCGGAAACCGCAATGCGCCCGGTCAGGCGGCCTTCCGGCGCGCCGAAGATCTCCGCATCCAGGAAGGGCTCTGTCCATCCCACGTTGAAGCGGTCCGCTGCCAGGGAAAACTCTAGCGTACCCTCGTCCGGGACGGCTTCGGTCCTGTCCAGCCTCAAGTCCGCCGGAAGCTGGCCCCGCAACGCAAGCGTGCTGGCGTCCGTGTGTGCCAGTCTGGCGTCCAAATGCAGTCGCCTGTCCTGGTACCTGGCCTGCGCCGCCAGGGAGCCGACGGCCTGCCCGGAGGATTCAAGCTCCAGGTCCAGCTGTCCGCTCATGGCCGGCGAGGCCGCATCGCCCTGCAAGAGCAGCGATCCGTTCATCGTGCCGTCCAGGCCAGCGTATCCGAACAGGTCTGCCACGCTGCCTATCCGGAAGTTGTATGCAGTCAGGCCCAGGCTCTGCCGGCCGCGCGGGTCCACTACGCCGTCCACCAGGATTTCCTGGTCGGCCGCCACCAGCAAAAGGTTGTCCACCTCGTAACCCTGACCGATAGAGATGGCCGCCTCCTGGTCCAGATGCCACTGGTCGCGGCCCAGATTGACCGTCAGATCCTGCACGATCACGCGGCGGTCTGACAGATCAGCGAACCCGCGCAGCCAGGCATTCCTGCCGGGGTCCAGGTCCACTCCCGCAAAGTAGGTCAGGCTGCTGTCCTGCCAGTTTATGTCCAGCTCTGCAAACCGCGCGGATACCGTGGGCACCGACAGGCGGGTGGCCTCGGCATAGACACTGCCCTGCGCAAGGCGCCCCGAGCTGCGGTCGAGCCTGCCGGAAAAGCCTGCGTCGACATCCAGCACGCGCACGTCGCCAAAGCTGCCGCCAGTGAAGCCGAGCCGGCCGGCCGCCAGGAGAGATTCCCCGCTGCTTCGAACATTAAGCCACAGTGTGTCGCCCGCCACATACCCTGTTTCCAGCCCGTCTACGCCGACCAGGCCGGCAACGGCGCCCGCATCGAGCAGCGCCCCGCCAAGCGACATGACGGCATCGCCGGAGCCATCCAGCACCATCGCGCCGGATCCGCGCAGCCGGAAGGCATTGGACGCCGAGAAGAGCGTGTCCACGTGGAGCTGTCCTTCCGCAAGGCGGAAGTCGGCGCCCAGCCGCGAAAAGACCACATCTCCCAGGCTTGTACCGTCCATGCGCAGCCGACCGCTTACGGTGCGAAGCAGGTCCGACTCCAAGCCACGGCCCGCAAGATCTGCGGTGCCAGTATAGCTGCCTTCCATTGCCTCCCGGCCCATCAGCGAACCCAGGTCAACCTTGTCCAGCATGGCATGCAGCTGCCACGAAGTCAGCGAGTCGGCGCGCAGCACGGAAAGGGAGTCGATGCTCCTGCCGCCGCCATCAAAGAGGAATTCGGCCCTGGCCGCAAACCCCGTGTCACCACCCTCCAGGCTCAGGATGCCGGCTTCGACGGCCTGGCGATTGATCCTGGACGAATCCAGCACTACCGTGCCGTTTATGGCAGGAGAGCTGGTCGCCGCAATTTCCAGCGAAGTCGCCCGGCCGGTGAGATGCGTTTCAAGGCCCTCCACGGCGAATATCCTGCCCAGGTCCAGTCCCTCAAACTCTCCTTCAAGCAAGGTAATGGATCGTTCCTCGCCGAACAATACGCCGTCAGCGGCCAGTTCTATACCTCCCGACGGCATCCGGACGCTGGCCATGAGCGACGCATTCTCGCCTCGCCACTGCCCGATCACCGCAGCCGAGTCTACCGACTGATGATTGATCCGGGACGGCGCCAGGTGCACTGCCGCGCCGAGCGGGCGGGACCCCCGCCCGGACACTACGGCGCGGCCCGCAAGGTCACTGCTGAATCCGGCAGCCAGCGAACCAGCGTCGATGTCCCTGAACTGCGCTTGAAGGTTCCATGACGGAAGAGGCGTGTCGAGTCCTTCCGCAAAAGCGACCGCCTCCAGGGCTCCAACGCTTAGGGCCGAACGGATACTTAGCCGCCCCGATCCGTTCCGGATGGCTGCAGTAGCGGTCAAGCTTTCCAGGTCTACATCTCCTATCCGCGACGCTACGAGTTCAAGGCGCCCATCGGCCACGAGCCCGCTATCGGCCGCCGAACCGGATAGGTAGGCCCGCCCCGATATGGCGCTTGGCGTCTCGGCACCAAAAAGACGCATAGCATCGAAATCCTCGAGCTCTGCACGGCGCAGCGCAAAGCGTGCCGTGTCCGCAAGGTGGACCGATCCAGACACCGCGGCGGATCCGTCCCCAGCCGCCAGGTATGCGCTGACCTCGAGCGTGTCGCCGCTCAGGGCGGCATCCAGGCGCGTGCCTGCAACCTCGATACGATTGTAGAGAGATTGCAACAGCTCGAGACTTGCGCGCGCCCGGGATCCTTCACCTTCCAGGCTGAATGTGCCGGCAATGGCACTCCGGTGCGAAGCCAGAGCGGCTCCGGCGTCAATGCCGCTGAACCGGCCGGCGAGCGACCAGGCCGGCAGAGGATCGAAGGGGCGAACATATCCGGCAGCGCGCAAGGCGCCTCTCCAGAAGCCGGATTCCAGTGCCAGGCTCACCCTCCCGGAATCGAGATCAGCCGCAAGCCTTGTCGGAGCGAGCGCATGGCCGAAGATCTCTGCCTCGTCTACCGACAGAAGGACCGCCCCTTCCGCCTCTTCCAGCGAGGGTCCGGCCAGGCTGCCGGTTGCGCTTGCAGTAATGCGCGTTTGGATTCCGGGCAGGTGCAGGCCCGAGGTTTCGGCCCGGCGGAGCGACCAGGAAACAGGCCCGTCCACGCCGGGCGTGCCCTCCACGTCCAGGTACATTTGCCCGCCGTCCGGAGCCGTGGCATCGGCCTGCAAGCGCAGCTCATTGCCGCGGCCAAAAAGATGCACTTGCATGGCCACCGTGTCCATCACCAGGCCATTATGAAAAAAGTCCGGAATTACCAGCGGCTCCGCGCGCAGACGGAGATCAGCGTCATACCGGTCTCCGTGCGCCGAAAAGTGCCCCGTGCCTGCCGCGCGGGTTCCAGGGCCCTGAATACGCAGCGTATCCAGATCGAGGCGACCATCCGCAAAGCTTGCGACCAGCTGCGCAAGCAGCGAATCCCCGCTACCGGGCGCCCAGATGCCTGCCTGCAGCGAATCAATGCGTACCGCAGGCGCTGGGCCGAGGGCCGCGTGCCCGCTCGCTTCAATGCCGGAGATGCGCACACCATTCGGACCAGACGCTCGACCGCCGGATACGCGAATCCGGTCAATCCGCAGCTCCATGCCACCGGCAGCGTCCGTGCCTTCGTCCTGGCCGGGATCGACGCGGGCCACATCCAGCCTTGGACCGGAGATATCCAGGCTCCGGATGCGATACGCGCCGAACGGCAATCCCGCGAGCCTGTGCCGGATCCGCACAGTATCCGCGGTCAGCACCAGGGACCCGTTCTTGTGCCTGATATCAACCTCGCGGATTTCCAGATTCGTAATCCAGTTGCCGCCAAGACCACCCAGGCTTACGTAAACCGGCATCTGTGGCCCGGCTGCGCCGAGAATAAGCCTGGCCATCACCAAACCTCCCCGCGGAGTCTGCAGGACAAGCAGCAAGAGAGCGCATGCCGTAAAGAGCACAATCCCCGTCCGGCCAAGCGTTCGTCCAAGTCTTGCCATATGCGTCCGCCGATACCGTCCCTGCTGTGAATCCACCAGGCGTGTCAGTCTAATTCGTCCAATCGTACACCGAGTTCCTGCCCGAAATCTTGCCCGCTATAGAGACATCCAATGGCCTGTGGAGCAAAAAGGGTCTCTTGCCCGTCCTGCGCCGAATTGCGTGAACGAGCGTTCATGTGGCTTGTCTGTGATGCGACACATCCGTACCGGTCAGAATGCCTGGCCCAGACTGATATGGATCCCGAACCTGCGCACTGCCCTGCGCTGCGGCACCTGCAGTCCCTGTGAGGCCAGGAAGGCATTGCGGGGAGACTGCAGGTCCAGGTCATCCGGATTGAGCTTGAAGCCGATGTCAATGCGCGCAAACCCAATCGGCGTCTGATACCGGATGCCGGCTCCCGCGCCGAACTTGAACCGATCCAGGCCCAGATCTCCCGCATCGGTGATTCCGCATTGCGCGCCCGCAATTGCCGGGTCTGCTCCTTCCTGCCCGAGCGAGCGCGCACAGGAGGCCGACGCGTCGTATCGCGCAGAGACTCTGCCTGCATCCAGAAACACGGCTGCGTGGTACGCTGGTCCGAGACCGGGCAGCGGCAAACGCATCTCCAGACTGCCCAGCAGCCGGGATTTGCCGCCCACGGGCTCGTACACCTCCGTTGCAGTACGGGGTCCGGTGGTATCGTAAATGACGGCACCGGTTGCATCCCGTTCGAATTGCGTGCGGTTTACCTTCGGGCCAAGCAGCCCCGCATTCCACCCGCGGACGTCGCTGGCGCCGCCGGCGTAGAAAAGCACGGGATCGTAGCGATCCTCAAGCGGGACCGAAAAAAGCGGATCCCCGGGGGTCGAGCCCCCGGCTGCCGAGCTGCGTCGGCTTGCGCCGAGCGGCCAGAGGCGGCCCGCTCCAAGCCGCACGCCCAGGCGAAAACGCTCATTAAGCGGAACATAGGCCGATACATCGAGGCCCGCCTTGAAATACTCAAGCCCCGGGGCACCAAGCCCCAGGGTTCGCTCCAGGAGGCCGGCGTGCTCCACGAACGGCCTGAAGAGCACGCCGCGAACCGGGTTGAGTGCATTGTCGGTGCGGCCAAGCGTACCGCTGATCGTATAGGCGCTCTTGTTGTACGCATCGCGGACGGCCATCACCCTTTGGGCGGCGAACTGCGTAGCCCGGCTGAAACCGTATCGGAGACTGATGGCCCTGAACGGCCCAAGTTCATAAATAAGCGTACTGTTGAGCCCGAATTCTCTCCTGTTGATGCTGAAGGGCAGACCGGTGTCCAGCAGCAGGGGATCGCGCTCAAACTGGACAAACGGTTCCACCACCGCCCCCAGGCCGCTGACAAAAAGGTACGGCTGGGCCAGCGCCGTGGATGTCCTGAACAGCCGCCTGGTTTCCGCCTGGATTCCGCTGCCCGCCAGAAGGCCCGAATCGATCTCCCCGAGCGCCGTCAGGGTTCTCGCACCGCCCAGAAAATTCCTGTGAGACCACTGCCCTTCCAGGGCAATGCCTGTCTGGGGAGCGTAGCCCGTCTCCGCAGTCACGTATCGCAGCCTTGCCTCTCGCAGCATGATCCGTACCGTGACCGTGGAGTCCCGCGGCTGTTCAGGCACTTCCGTCTGGGCTACCTGGAACAGGTTGAGTCCGAAGAGTCCCCTCTGGCCTCTCGTCAGCTTTTCCTCCGAATACAGGTCGCCCTCCCGAAGGGGCAGCTCCCTGCGCACGACGCGATCACCCACCCGGCGGTTACCTTCGATAAGCAGCGCATCCACGACGGCTCGCGGCCCGGGATCGACTACGAAGCCTATGTCGGCGGCCGCGAGAACGGAATCGACCTCTACGCCGGTTTCAAGCGACGCAAAAGCGTACCCTTCGTTCTTGAGCCAGCCCAGCACCTGGTCCTCGATCCGCACCACGTCAAAGGCCGTGAACCGGTCACCCGTGCGGAAGCTCGTGCGGTCCCTGAAGCGAATCCACCGGGCTCGTGTTTCGTCGTCCAGCGCGTTCGCCAGGTAACCCCGGTGCGCGTAGAACCCGACGTCCTGTATGATGATCGCCGGGCCCTGCCGGATTCGGATCCGAACTTCAATGCTGTTTGCGAGAGGATCGAACGCGGACTCGGCATAGTCCACGCCGGGGCGCAAGTATCCCTCTTCGCTGTAGAGATTGCGCAGCCGGACCACATCCCGCTGAAGCTCGATGGGATCGAACAGGTAGCGCCGGGCATCTCCGATGCCCACTCCCAGCAGCAGCCTTCGGACCGGGCCCGGAGCCCTGGTCGCAATCCTTCCCCGAAGCTCGTCAGCGGTAAACCGCAGGGGCTCGGGGCCGTCATCCGCGAACGTGAAGGTGACAGACTTGACGCGCGTATCGGCGTTGACAGCCAGCAGCCCTATCTGGGCCTGCACCGAGCTCGCGCAGCACCAAAGGCCTGCAGCCAGCGCCAGGGCACGTGCGTCCAAGCGCCGTCTGGTGCCCCTAGGCCGTGGCCTTGCGCTCCTCGTAAATCGGTTCCGCTTCTCCTGAAACAGTGTCAACCGTGATGCGGCATGCTCCGACGTTCGGGCGATCATGGATGGAAAACATGATGCCCAGCATCGTGCTCTCGATGACCGACCTCAACCCCCTTGCCCCCGTCGCCATGGCCCGGGCCTTGTCGACGATGGCATCCAGCGCATCGTCGTCGAAGAACAGCTTCACGCCATCCATGGCAAAGAGCTTTTGGTATTGGCGGACCAGCGCATTCTTCGGCTCGGTCAGGATGCGCTTCATGGATTTTCTCGACAACGGATCCAGCGCCGTGACCACCGACAGGCGTCCGACAAGTTCTGGTATCAGTCCGTACTGCAACAAGTCATCCGGCTCCACGAATTGCAGAATACGCGGATCCTTCTTGTCAACGCGCTCCGCAGCGCGGGCCGTAAACCCGATGGTGTTGGCGGATCTGCGCCGGGCCACAAATTCCGGCAGCCCCTCGAATGCCCCGCCGCAGATGAAGAGTATGTTGCGGGTGTCGACATTGACCAGGCTCTGCTCCGGGTGCTTGCGGCCTCCCTTCGGCGGCACGCCGGCGACGGTGCCTTCCAGCACCTTGAGGAGGGCCTGCTGCACGCCTTCCCCGGACACATCGCGCGTAATGGACGCATTGTCCGCCTTGCGGGCAATCTTGTCGATCTCGTCAATGAAAATGATGCCGCGCTCCGCCCTATCCACGTCAAAGTCCGCCGCGTGAAGCAGGTGCGAAAGAATGGATTCCACGTCCTCTCCGACGTAGCCGGCCTCGGTGAGCACCGTGGCATCGCTAATGGAGAACGGCACATCCAGTATGCGGGCCAGTGTGCGGGCGAGCAGCGTCTTGCCCGTTCCCGAGGGCCCAACCAGCAGAATGTTGGACTTTTCAAGCTCCACGCCGTCGTAGTCGTGAAAATACTCCTGTGCCTCCACGCGCTTGTAGTGGTTATACACGGCCACGGACAGGACCTTCTTGGCCCGTTCCTGTCCTATTACGTATTCGTCCAGCGCCGCCTTGATTTCGCTGGGCATCAGCCGGCGCCTTCGGCTGCCGGTGGGACCGGGGCGCGCCTGAGCCTGCCCGCGTACCGAAGCGGTCTCCTCGCGGACGATGCCCGAGGCATCGCCGATGCAAAGGTCACAGATATATACGTCCGGCCCAGCTACCATGGTGGTGACTTCGTGCGTAGTCCGGTCGCAGAACGAACAGCGTATCATGCCCTGGCGATTGCTCATGACGAATACGGCAGCCTGGCCGAGCGAATGTTACTGAACGGGCTCTGTTAAGGCAACCGCCGGATTGGGAGAGGGATACAGGGCGCCTACGCTCTGGCGCCAATTCTCCAGCCGGGAGCGCAGATCCGCGGCCAGCGCTGCCTCGCGCACAGAAACATCTGTCTGCTCTCCTGGATCCGCCTCAAGGTCATAAAGCTCCGTGCGCCCGTCTTCATAGAACTCGATGAGTTTCCATTTGCCGCTCCGTACAGCGGATCCCGGGCTGCCTCCCTGGTTTCCGTAATGCGGGTAGTGCCAGTACAGCGCCGGCCTCTCCAGCGTGCGCCCGCCCGTCAGGAGCGGCACCAGGCTGGCGCCGTCGGCATCTCCGACCTGCGGCTGAGAAACGCCCGCGAGCTCAAGAAAGGTCGGGTAAAAGTCGTTGCTGATGACCGGTTCGGAATGGATCGCGGGGCCACGAATTCGCCTGGGCCACCGGATGATGAGCGGCTCCCGGATTCCCCCTTCATACAGCCACCCCTTGCCGGCGCGCAGCGGCAGGTTACTGGTTGGATGTCCTTCCGACGTACTGAGCCCCCCATTGTCCGAAGTAAAGACTACAACGGTATTGTCTGCCAGGCCCAGCGAATCCAGTGCCGCAAGTACCGTTCCTATGGCCTGGTCCATGGCTTCCACCATCCCGGCATACACGGCATGGTTCTGCACCTGTCTCACGCGCCGTTCTCCCTCCACTGCCCACGTCGTGGCGGGATACGAGTGCGACTTTGCCTCGTACTTGGCAACCAGGTCAGGGCGCGTCATGAGCGGCGTGTGAACGGAGTAAAAGGACAGGAAGGCCAGAAAGTTGGCGCCGTCTACTCCGCCCAGGAACTCCACGGTCTCCTCGGCAAGGCGCTGGGGAAGATGCTCGCCTTCAGGGCCGTCCTCCAGGCGGGGATTGTCATAAGGAGGAAAGTACCTTCCCCGGCCGTAGGGCCCGCCGCGCTCCCAGCCACCCCTGTTTATCTCGAATCCGTGATCCTCAGGGTATGAACCCGGCCCGCCGAGGTGCCATTTGCCGGCGAAGAAGGTCCGGTATCGCTCGGCAGCCAGAGCCTCCGCCAAAGTGGTCTCATTGTGCGGCAGCGCATCAAAATAGGGCGCAGGCAAAAGGGCCTTGCTCCGCGTCCAGTGCCCGGTCGCCGTCTCGGGCTGCGGCGCACCAAACCAGTCC
>CAZXEU010000041.1:0-9066 GCA_964639665.1 uncultured Rhodothermaceae bacterium
GTAAGCGTGCGGCGAACTGCATCTTGATCGGGTAACGAGTTCTCGGGAAATTACTGCAAGTACCGAGAACTCAAATCCTGGATCGCATGGCAAGACTCAGACGTACGGCGGAAGAGATGTTTCCGTTGGTGCAGCAGTATGAGCGTAGGACCCAGACTGCCCCAGCGTTTTGTGCCGAGCACGGCATCTCGTACGCGCAGCTGCTTTACTGGCGAGGGAAGTATCGTCGAGAGAACGCGGAGGCAGACGGCCAAGCGTTTGTGGAGATAAGCAGGCCTGCTGCAAGTGAGGCGGCGCAAGTAGAGGTGATGTACCCGGGGGGGATGCGTGTGCGCTTTTATGCGCCGGTCTCTGCCTCGTATCTGGCTCATCTGGCACGGTCATGATCGGGTTTGGGCCTTCGAGCCGGTACTTCTTCTACCGGCCGCCGGCTGACATGCGAAAGAGCTTCGACGGCCTGTGCGCCCTGGTAAAGAGCGGCATGAAGCGGGACCCGATGTCGGGAGACATCTTTCTTTTTGTCAACAGGAGGCGGAGCCACCTGAAGGCTCTTTCGTGGGATCGGAACGGCTTCGCTTTGTATTATAAGCGGCTTGAGGCGGGCACGTTCGAGCTGCCGAGGGACGACAAGCCGACGTGGGCGCAGGTGGTGATGTTGCTGGAGGGGGTGTCGCTGAAGACGGTCAAGTACCGGCGTCGGTATGCGGTAAAGGGCCGGGAATCGACCGGATTCTATGTGGAAAATGGGATCAAGACGGGTGCATAAGCTGTTGAATAGTCATGCAGACCGAGGCACATTCTTCCCTCTCTTCCGCGGATGCTGACGCCCTCCAGGCGCAGCTCGCCGATGTGCTTCAGCAGAATGGTAACCTGTCCAGGAAGAACGCCAGCCAGGTTGAGGAGATCAGCCAGCTGCGCAAGAAGAACGCCGAGCAGCAGCAGCAACTGAAGCTTCTTGCGAAGCAATTGGACACGCTGAAGCGCCTGTACTTTGGCCCCAAGAGCGAGCGGTACGTACTGGATACAGACCCTCTGCAGGGCCTGTTGTTTGACGACATGGAGGCCGAGGTGCCTCTGCATGAGCCCGAGCCGGAGTCAAACGGGCAGAAGCGGAAGCGGAAGAAGCCCAAGCGGCGTCCGGACTTCGAGGATCTGCCGGATCACCTGCCCCGCGAGACGAGGGTGATCGAGCCGGACGGGGACCTTACAGGTCTGAAGTGCATCGGGGTGGAAAAGACGAAGTACCTGGAGATCGTGCCCAGCACGATGAAGGTGGTCGAGATTCATCGTCCCAAGTATGTGGAACCGGGTAATGAGGACCGGGGCGTGATCATAGGCGAGCTGCCTCCGCGGGTGGTGGACAAGGGCATGGCCGGTCCGGGCTTGCTGGCAGACGTACTGGTAAGCAAGTTCGCTGATCACCTGCCTTTGTACCGGCAGCGGCAGCGGTTGCTGCGTGAAGGCATCAAGATTGCCAAATCCACGCTGGGAGGCTGGATAGCGCAGACGGCGTGGCACCTAAGGCCACTATATGAAGCACTCAAGCGAGATGCGCTCTCCAGCGGGTATCTGCAGGCGGATGAGACGACGATCAAGGTTCAGGACCGAACGAAGTCGGGCACGACCCATCGGGGGTATTACTGGCTCTACCACACTCCGGAGCGGAAGCTGCTGGTGATGGAATATCGCGAGAGCCGTGCCCGCGCGGGTCCGGTGGCGTTCCTGCGCGGGTACAAGGGGGCACTGCAGACGGACGGGTACGTGGCCTACGACGTCTTCGATGCGCACCCGTCGATGACGGTCTACGCGTGCATGGCGCACGCGCGCCGCAAGTTCAATGACTGCCTCACGTATGAGCCCGACAAGGCCGAGCACGTGTTGAAAGAGATCCGGAAACTCTATGCGATTGAGCGCCGGTTGCGGGAGGAAGGCGCCAGTGCGGACCGTCGGCGCGAGGTGCGTCAGGAAGAAGCCCGGCCCGTACTGGAGAAGCTGAAGCCCTGGCTGGAAGCGAACCGGGGACTGCCGAAGAGCCCGTGGGGCCAGGCGACCAGCTATACGCTCGGCCTTTGGACAAGGCTGACCCGATACCTGAATGAGGGCCTCGTCGAGCTGGACAACAACTTGATCGAGAATCAGGTGCGGCCCTTGGCTATCGGCCGCAAGAACTACCTGTTCGCCGGTTCACATGATGCGGCCCAGCGGGCTGCCATGGTCTATTCTCTACTGGGCACATGCAAGCTGCACCGCGTCAATCCGCAGGAGTGGCTGACGGACGTGCTGGAGCGCATCCCGACGCATCCGGCCAAGCGCGTGGCCGATCTCTTGCCCCACAATTGGAAGAAGGCACGGCAAGCTGAAAAAACCAAGACTGCATAGCGGCTAGGTGCTCCCGCTCCGGCAAGCCCGCCTGGTCCTCCCCCTTCCAGCTGCGTTGCTCCCCTGCAGCTAAACCGCCGCCGCCGGATACCTGTACTTTACCGCACGCTTACTTATGTATAGCCAAACGACGGATCAATGAACTTCAGACTTTTACTGACTCTTGGTACGGGTCTTGGGCTCTTGGGCCATTCAGGTTTGATTCCCGGTGCCAGGGAGGCACACGCGCAGGTACCAAAGGTTACCGCGGGCGAGGTAGTCGACCGAGAATCTCTCAAGGGATTCGTAACGTGGGCCACGGCTGAATTTGCGGCCGTCACGGACATCAACGCCGGAACAAGGCTGTTGCAGGATTTCCGGACCGAAGGCAGCGACTGGAATGTGGGCAACATGTATCTCATACTCTTCACGACGGACGGCCACGTCTTCATACACGGCGAAGATCCTAATCTGGACGGCAAGTACGTGGCGGGAGTGATGGATGATGACGGAACACGCGTTGTCGAACAACTGGTCACCGCTGATGCCGTGGAAGGAAAGTTCGTGGAATGGTGCTGGGACGATCCTACGGACCTGACCGATGCGCGATGCAAGGACAGCTTCGCACTCCGTTACACGTCCCTCGTAGCCGGGGTCGACCTTGTTGTGGTAGGTGGCTACTACCAGGACCTGACACATTTCGGAGAGCCGCTCCCCGAGATCCCGCTTCCGGAAGTGACTGCAGCCGACGTGGTGGACCGGGAGACACTTCGCCAGTTTGTCGAAGGCTCGATCACTTGGCTGTCCGAGCTCGTGGCACAGGTCGGTTTCACAAGGGCGAATCAGTGGAAGGCCTTGCTTCGCGAGGAGGGTGGGCCATTCAAGTCGGGTCCCATTTACCTTTTTGTTTTTACGCCCGAGGCATATGTGATCTTCCACGGCGCGGACGCGTGGAGGGAGGGGCGAACGGTGTTGGACAACACGGACTTCCAGGGCAGGCCCTTTGTACGCGACATTGTCGCTATTGCCCAGTCCGGGGGAGGATTCGTCGAGTATTTCTGGGATGATCCGACGGTAGAAGGAGACGAGGATACTGGAACGCCCAAGGTTAGCTACGCACGTTCAGTAGAGAGCACCGTCGATGTGTTTCAGGACTTCGAGTTCATTGTCGGCGCGGGATTCTACCGAAATTTCTCGACAGCCGAAGCCGAGGATGCATCCAAGGACTGGCTGGCTCGCTTTGGCCGGTCCGTGGCCAGCCAGGCCATGGAAATGATAGGGTACAGGGTCTCGCTAACGAACAGTCGGGATGACCACCTGGTGGTGGGTGGGCGAACGCTTAGCCTTGGTTCGTTTCTCAACCCTGCCGCCCTGGCCGCTGCTGGAGCGGCCGGACCAGCCGCTTTGCTGCCTTTGTCATCGGGGAGGCTTCTTGGTGAAACATCCTTCCAGGTTTCTCCCGGTGGCGCGGCTGGAGGCGGAGGCGTCGGCTTTTGGGGAGGTGGAGAATTCATGCGGTTCGACAACGATGTAGGGAGCGGATTCAGCAAGGGTGATGTAAGCACGGCTGCGCTCGGCGCCGACTATGCATTCGGTGCGGCCATGGCCGGCGTGGCTGTGACTTACAGCCAGGGATCCGGCGACTTTGAACTGGGGCGAGCTGGCGACGATGATGTGGGCGCTGTAACGACCACTCTTACCAGCGCCTTCCCGTATGCCCGACTTGCGATCAGCGAACGCGTTTATGCCTGGAGCGTGCTTGGCTATGGTGTGGGAACACTGAATATTGAGGGTGGAGGTGAGCAGGATCCGGAGAGTGACATCTCCATGCAGATGGCCGGCTTAGGAATGAAGGGCGCCATCGTGCCGTCACGGAATCCCCGTGACGTCGAGCTCAGTGTCCGCTCGGACGCCGTTTATGCACGGATGAATTCCGACGAGGTCGAAGGACGGAGTGAACTGGAAACGGACGTCAGCCGCATCAGGCTCGGCCTTGAGGCTTCCAAGGGGATCGAGATAGGCGCCGGGTCGATACTGGAGCCCGCCGTGCGCGCCGGCTTGCGCCACGACGGTGGGGATATCGAGACCGGGTTTGGACTGGAGGTGGGCGGCGAGGTGAAACTTGCCGCTATGAACGGTGGACTCATCGTCAGTGTGCATGGTCGCTCGCTGGTCACGCACGAGCAGAGCGGTTATGATGAATGGGGAGTTGGAGGCAGTATTACATTCGATCCCGGGAGTCGGGGGCGTGGTTTGTCACTGGATCTGAGACCGACGTGGGGGTCAACTTCGAGCGGGTTGGCGCGACTGTGGGCGCAGGGTGCAGCAGGAATGACGGGCGATGCTTATGGCCGACAACGGATGGACGCGGAAATCGGCTACGGAGTAGATACCCCGGGCGCCAGGGGCGTTCTTATACCGTATGCCAGGCTCACGGTGGCGCAGCAGCCAAGCCCGGAGTTCCTGGGAATGGGCGCTTTGTCGATTCCGGAGTCGCCGGCTGCGGTGAACCTCGGGACGTATGGCTACCGGCTTGGTGGCCGCCTGACGCTTGCTGATAACTTCCAGGCTAACCTGGAGGCGGGTCGTAGTGCCTGGTCAGCCTTTGGGGGCCGCGAGCATAACGCGAGGCTAAATCTGGCACTGACCTGGTAGGGCCATCGCGTCACGGACAATTCCGTTGCAGGTGATGGCCCGCATGGGGTTGACCCAGGCACTTGCGTCGCGGCAAAGGGGGGCACAGAAGTGCCATTGCGGCTTGGCAGCGGCGTGATGGCACATCGTGCGCGGCCAGGCAGTCGTTGCACGACCTTTGCCGCTTGTGCAGGGGCTGCAGCACTAGCCATGGAAAAACGTCCGCAAGATCTTCTCCTGCGGCGGCGGTGCCAGCGTGGCCCCTATGGCGCCCAACGCCAGGGATGCAGCAAAGCCCCAGATCAGCGGGTCCAGTCCCAGCGGTCTTACGGGGGCTGTACCAGCGTACATCAGGAAACCCGCCACGTACAGCGCGACATAGGAAAGGAAGCCACCTAGCATGGACGCCAAGGCCCCCGCCGCATTGAACCGCGGCCAGTAAAGACCGAGCGCCACGGGCGCGAGAAAGGCTGCGGCCAGACCACCGCCGGCAAACACGATGATGTACTGCAGGAACTGGGGAGGATAAAGCGCTCCCAGCGTGGCGAATGCGCCGATGACGATCATGCATGCGTAGCTCATGCGCTTCAGCGTCCGCTCACTGGCCACAGGACGTACGTTCCGCTGGTAAATGTCCCGAACGATACTGGATGTGATCATGAGCATGAAGCTGTCCACCGTCGACATGGCCGCGGCAAAAGGGGCGGCAATAAGAATACCGGCAAGCCACGGCACGTGCGCACCGTCCGAGAGCAGATAGGCCATAACGGGCATGATACGATCCGGCGTCTGATCCAGCCCGGGAGCCAGCACGCGGGCGCAGCAGAAGATTATTACCAGCGGAAAATAAATGAGGCTGAAATAGACGGACAGCGAGGCGATGGCGCGCCTGAGCGTCACGCGCCGGGAAAAGGCCATCAGCCGGACCATGTTGCCTGGCTGTCCGGTACCCGACAGGGCCCAGAACGCAAAGAAGGAGATGGCCAGGCCAAGCGGAAGAAACCCGTCCCTGTCGTCGGCGCTTGGTCCCGGTGCCCGCACGTACACTCCCGGTGACTCGGCTCCGTGCGCATAACTGCGCACAGAAAGGATGCGGGGCGCCAGAAATGTGGGCAGCGGGTCAGGGCTTATAGTCTCAAGCTGCTCCGGCGCAGTGATTTCAACGACCTTGACGACATTGGAAATGCTATCGCCCGGCAGGATGGTAGCCGGCTGGTTGGTCCGAAACAGCCGGGAACCCGCGTCCCCCGGCAGTTCAAACCAGGTGTCTTCCGATAGGCGGTAGCCCGCGTCGGGTGCAGCTAGCACGGATTCAAAGACGGCCTCTCCAAGGCGGGGCGGCGTCATAGCCGAGAGCGCCCTGGTAGCCTTCTCCAAGCCCCCGGTCTGGTGCAGCGCCAGGCCGAGCATGACAAGCACACCGAATAGCATGACGAAACCCTGCAGTATATCGGTCCAGACCACGGCCCGGAACCCCCCGAAGGTCGTATAGACGACCACAAGAAGAGCAAACAGCAGCAGTCCCAGCACGTACTCGCTGCTGACGCCAGCCGGGATGAGGTCCTGGGCCAGGGTGGCAAGCGCAAAGGCCGTGCGCTGAAAGAGGGCCGTCTCGCCCAGGAGCTGCTGCATGATCAGAGCGGCAAGCGTGAATTGGGGCACGAGATAGACCGTAAGCATCAGCGCCAGTAACACTGTGCTCACCAGAGCCAGGAGAGGACTGCCGAATCGCTCGCGAAGGATGTCCGGAACCGTGATGGCGCCGGTTTTCCTTGCTACCAGGTTCAGCCGCTTGCCGAGCAGCCCCATCCCGCACAACGGGAAGATCATGTAGCTTGCGATCCACAGGGCCAGGACCCAGCCATGGGCATAGATAAGCGAGGGAAAGCCAGCGAATGATCCGGCGGAGGCGCTTGTGGCGCCGAAGGTGAGCGCGAGCGCGATCATGCCGAGACCGCGACTACCCAGGAAGTACTCGCTCAGGAATGACCTTTTCTTGAGCGTCCGATGCGACAGCCATGCAAGCGCCAGTACCACGGCCGTGTAGGCCACAAACAGGACCAGGGAACTGTCTGTGCCGCTACCCATCTTCGCTGCGCTTCATCCAGCACAGGCTGAACCATACGCTGAAAACCGTTGCTGCTACCCAGGGGACGAGGATGCCGAAGAAAACCCAGGAGGGTATGCCCAAAACCAGTGGCACGGGCCCAGCCTGGTATCCGTACAAGTGGCTGTAGACGATGGTCCACAAGAGGCACGCGGCCCAAGACGCGAGGATAAGCGCTGCCTCCCGGCGGGCCCGGAGAAAGCCGCCACCGGATTGTGGTGAGGCAGACGGATCAGAAGCCGCTGGCATGAGCCTCCAGGATGAGTTCCGTCTCGACAGCGGCGCCTAGCGGAAGCTGCGCCATGCCGACGGCGCTGCGCGCGCCGATTCCAGCGTCGCCAAGAACTTCACGGAGCAGTTCCGATGCCCCATTTATTACAATATGTTGCTCCGTGAAACTGGCGGCGCTGTTCACGAAACCTGTTAGGCGAATAACCCGGGCAATCAGGTCCAGGGATCCCAGGGTATGGTATACCATCCGCAGGTTGTTGGCTGCGCAGAGCCTGGCAGCCAACCGGGCCTCCTCCAGACCGATGTCAATGGGCACCTTGCCTCGATACAGAAGCTTTTCATCTTCTACCGGAATAGCGCCCGATACGTATATGATGCGACCGGCCCGCACGGCGGGCTTGTAGATACCGCCAGGCTTTGGTGCTGCGCCAAGTGGGAATCCCAGTGATTCGAGCTTGTGTGCGATATTGGACGGGGGCATGCAGCTGGTCAAGATTGGGGGAGGGCCTCGCCGAAAAAACGAAGCCAGTTTCCGTGGAATATGGCTGATATGTCGGATTGGGCGTAGCCGCGCCTTTTCAGGATAGCCGCAAGGCGCTGGATATCGGCAATCGTGTCCAGGTCTCGCGGAGTCTGGTTCGATCCGAAGCCTCCATCCAGGTCGCTGCCGATGGCGCTATGCCGGGCGCTTCCCGCCAGCTGGCAAACGTGATCCAGGTGATCGGCCGCGGCATCGAGTCCCACCACTGAACGGCTAGTGAGGCCTCGCTGCCATCGTGGATAGAGCATCCATGCATCCATGGATGTTCCGATTACGGCATCGCGGGCAATAAGGCGACGGATCTGGTCATCGGTCAGCTGGCGCTGCCCGGGCACCAGCGCGCGGCAGTTGTGATGGCTGGCAAGCACCGGGCCCCGGAAGATGTCCAATGCCTGATCCAGGCTGCGGTCGGAAAGGTGCGTGACATCGAGGGCGATACCAAGGCGTTCGAATTCGCGCAGCAGTTCGGCGCCATTCGGTGTGAGTCCGCTCTCTGTCCCCGTACCGCCTCCATATTGCCCCGGGCCGTAATGTGTTAGTCCCGCGGCGCGCAGTCCCGCCTGCCACCAGTCTGATGCCTGGTCCGGATGCGTCATTGGATCGCATCCCTCCATGCTGAGAATGACGCCGAGCGGGGCAGCGCCAAAGGCGCCATTCCAGGCGTCCCAGTGCTCGCGCAACTCGGTAGCGGTCTGGATAATGCGAATGAGCCCCTGCGCCTCTAGCAGCGCATAATACGCGCGCTGGCCGTGCGCATGGGCATGGGCAATGGCCGGCGCGGCATAATCCAGGTCGAAGCGGCGGTAGCCCTCCTTGCGCGTCTGATCTGGCCCGGCGCGTGCCAGCAGCGTGGCTACGCACACGGCCACGTGGGCCGTCCGCATCTCCGGCAGGCTCACGGTAACGGCGCCTCGAAAGGGAGCGTCCGTCATGTGGCGCTCCCGTGCGTTCAGTTCGCCTACCTCAAGCGTCTGGTCCCGATCAAAGGAAAGGGCATTCCATGCAAGGTCCAGATGGGCGTCAATGACAGCGATCATTAGCCGCCCTCTCCCACAATATAGAATCCGGCGCGCCGCAGAAGTATCAATGGGGGACGAAAACTGATGGATTCCACGTAGCCCGAGCCAAAGTAGCCGAATCCGTTATCCACGTTGGAGAACGTACCGGGCTCGACTAGCAAGTCGGCATCGAAGAA
>CAZXEU010000042.1:0-7420 GCA_964639665.1 uncultured Rhodothermaceae bacterium
GATCCGCGGGCTTCGGAGAAGTGGCCTCTGAGGCGGCAGCGGTTCGCGTGCGCGAGGGGGGCGAGGTTGCGGATGTGAAGGACGTCAGCATCATTGGTACGTCCCGGAAGAACGTCGATGCTCGCGAGATCGTAACCGGGCAGCCCATGTTCGCGGCGGACCAGCACCGCGACGGCATGCTCGTCGCGATGACGGTCCATCCGCCGGCATTCGGCATGAAGCTGAAGTCCGTGGATGCATCGGCAGCCAGGGGCATGCCCGGCATTCGTGACGTCTTCACCATTAAGACGTTCGAGGACGACTACGCGAGAAACTTCTTCGATACGAACACCTTTCCTGAGCTGGTTGCCATTGTCGGTAACTCGACTTGGGAGGTGATGGCAGCAAGGAAGGCGCTGCAAGCCGAGTGGGAGCCCATACCGGATACCATAGTGGAGATGGGCGGCTTCGGCAGGACGCAGTCCGTCACCATTCCCGCCGGACTGGAAAGCACGGCCGGCCACATGGCGCAAATGGCGGAAATGGCCGCCGGGCCCGGCAACGTGGCGCGCAGGGACGGTGATCCGGAGGCCGCGTTCGAGCGCGCGGCGCGGGTGATCGAGCGGACCTACACCGCTCCTTTCCTGGCCCACAACTCCATGGAGCCGATCAGTTGCATCGCCCACGTGACGGCAGACAAGGCGGAGCTGGCCGGACCCGTGCAGGCCCCGGAACTGGTAGAGCAGACCCTTTCGGCACGGCTCGGATTGCCTTTGGACAGTATTGACATCCAGATGACCCGCATGGGGGGTGGTTTCGGGCGGCGGGCCTACGGGCACTACATGGTGGAGGCGGCCCTCATCTCCCGGCGGGTGAACGCCCCGGTCAAGATGCTCTACACGCGGGAGGACGACATGACCTTCGGCATTTACCGGCCGACGTATCATGCGACGTACCGGGCTGCGCTGGATGCCGATAGCAACCTGATTGCCTTCCACGTGAAAGCGGGAGGCATTCCCGAGAGTCCGCTCTTTGCCAATCGCTTCCCGGCAGGCGCCGTGGACAACTACCTGGCCGAGGAGTGGAGCATAGGCTCCAACATCACCATCGGGGCTTTTCGGGCGCCGCGGTCCAATTTCATTGCGGGAGTCGAACAGTCGTTCCTCGACGAAGTCGCGGAAGCCATGGGCAAGGATCCCATCGCATTCCGCCTGGAACTCCTGGAGCGGGCCCGGACCAATCCCGTAGGCGAGCGCAACGACTACGACGCCGCTCGCTACGCCGGAGTACTGGAGCTCGTACGGGAGAGATCCGGCTGGGGAACGGGCGCCCGGACGGACATTCACCGGGGTGTTTCCGCCTACTTCTGCCACAATACCTATGCGGCGCATGTTCTGGACATTGCCCTGGAGGCCGGAAGACCCGTCGTGCAGCGCGTTTGCTGCGCCCTGGACTGCGGCATCGTCATAAATCCCGATGCGGCCACCAACATGGCGGAAGGCGCCATTGTGGACGGCATCGGCAATGCCATGTACGGCGCGATGACCTTCGAGGACGGCGTGCCGCAAAAGAGCAATTTTGACGCCTATCGCATGATTCGCCACAGCGAGGCGCCCAGGTCCATCGACGTACATTTTGTGGACAATGAAATAGATCCGACCGGTCTCGGCGAGCCGCCCTTCCCGCCCATTTTCGGTGCCCTTGCCAACGCCCTGTACAAGGCAACAGGCCGACGGCTTTATGACCAGCCGTTTGGCCCACAAATGGAAGCGATTGTCCGGGAGCCGACCGGGTAGTTCAGCCTGAAACGATGCGCGGCCTGCGCGTCCGGGAAACCGTCGGCGCAGGGACGCGCCCGGTTTCGAGTACCGGCGCATCACGCGCATTCCAATTATGCCCCTACACCAGGACGTGAACCCCGACTGTATGGAACGTCTTATGATAGGAGGCCCGGCTAAGCAGTGTCTCCGTATCATTCTCGGGGCGAGGGTCGGATGGGCCTGGATACTGGTGCTGGGCCTGGCGGCCGGGGCGATGCCTGCCACGCCGTCGGCGGCGCAGCAGATGCTCCGATTAGCCGACTACGCGCGGATGCCCGTAACCGCGCCGGGTGGAGGCGGCAACACCATGGACCAGCTCGCCCGCGTGAATTACATGCGGGACGAACCCGGCGCCGATCGCTTTTTCGTGAATGACCTGAACGGCCTATTGTACATCCTGGACAAGCAGACCAGAGAATTTGCGCCCTACCTGAATTTCAACGGCAAGAATGGACAGCCCGGACTGTTTCGCCGTTTTATCTTCGAGCGCAATTTCGCGACGGGCCTGACCAACGTCACATTCGATCCAGACTACGCCAACAACGGCGTTTTCTACACGCTGCACTTTGAGGAGCCGGCCCTTGGAGGTTCCGCGGCTCCGCGCCCCGAGGCTTTGGATGGTCTGGACTTGTCCGGCTATGACACGACGCCGCCGATTCCTCCGGCACCAGGCTACGAGGGTCCGATTCAGGCAGAGGTTGTCCTTGTCGAATGGACGGATACCAACACAGCCAACACCACGTTCGAAGGCACAGCCCGCGAGCTGATGCGCGTCGAGCACATCAATCGCATTCACCCGATGGGTGAACTCAGCTTCAATCCGTACGCACAGCCCGGCGACAGCGATTGGCGGGTGATGTACATCGGAATCGGTGATTCCGCTACGGGCGATGCAGGTGACGAAAGACGCCACTATCCGCAGCGCCTCGACTGCTTCTATGCGAAGATCCTGCGCATAATTCCGGACCTAAGCGAGCATGTCGCCACGAGTACCGTCAGCCCCAACGGGCGATATCGTATCCCGGGTGACAATCCCTTCGCCGATGTCGAGGGGGCGCGCGGAGAAATCTGGGTGAACGGCGTGCGCAATCCGCACAGGCTGGCGTGGCACCGCGAGGGCGACTCGCCGTACCTCTTCGCCTTCAACATCGGTTCAACGATGTGGGAGACCGTTATCATAGTCCGAAAGGGGCAGAATTACGGCTACCCGGACCGCGAGGGCCCGGATGGACGCTCCGAGTTCAGCCGCCCGGAACCGCTGCCGGCAGACGATACGCTACCGTTGCGCGTCTTAGGCACCACCGTGACCGGCACGATCACGCCGACCTATCCTGTCATCGCATACAAGACCCACGAGCTTGGGGATGCGATCGCCGGAGGATTCATCTATAGCGGAAGCAGCGTGCCGGCGCTGCAGGGAAAGCTCCTGTTTGGCGACATCACGACGGGCCGAATCTGGTATGCCGAGCTGTCCGACGTGTTTGCCGCCGATGACGGAGATCCTGCAACCATGGCACCTATTCACGAAATCGAGTGGGATCTTCGCGCGCTCACGGAGGCGACCTATCAGGCGAGAGGCGGCGCTGGTGAGACTGTGCCCGGCCGCGGCGTGGTCTCGGGTCGCGGACGCGTCGACTTGCGCTTCGCCGAGGACGAAGAAGGCGAGGTTTACGTGCTTACCAAGCCCGACGGGATGATCCGGCGGATCGTCGCGGGCAGTTGACGCAATATCGCGGCGCGGATCCGGGCTGCGAAGCCCGATAACTTGCAGCTCCGGGAATCCCAGGTACCCTCGACCAGCGCGATCAACGTATCTGTAGTGGCACGGCCGCCTGAAGTCTCCGGGGCTTTCTCTCGCCGAAGCCGCAAGATGGACAGTTTCCCGTAATCGGCCGGGCCGAGGATCTCACTGTCGCGTTGTTCGATCCGGCACAGGATTGTGGGTCGGTTGCCTACGCATAGCAAGGACGCATGGCACTCCGGCCCGCCCGGCAAGCGCTGTCCAACCGAACCCCGATTGAAAAAGAAGTGCAAGCCGTATCTCGCCTGACCTGCAATAATGGCCCGATATTCAGGTCGCGTCAGTCCCTGTTGCCGGGGTACTCGAATTGCGGTCGGGCTTGCTTGAACGGTAGTCGCTTCAGCGCTGCCACCGGCGCGTGTGCGGGGTAGCATGGCTCCAACGCAGGCATTTACACGGCCAGGCTCGTTTCCGAGATTCCCATGCACCAGTGTGACGTCCGGCTTATAGTGTCATATACCACTCAGTGACCGTGAGCCAAACTTGCCGCGCGCTTCCCTGGCATAGAGCTAGTGTCGGCCTGGAGTGGGTCCCGGCTGGCCTGATCCGCGGGCGGATGCCACCTAGCGCTGCGCCTACGCATATTGGTGTACCATCGCTGTGGTCGGGGACTATGGACACAGGCGGCCTGGCTTGCAGGCTACGGTCTTCTTCCGGCTGATCCGGGGCGCGGGCCTGAAGCCTCTTCCGCGATATGTCCTCGGGCGATTCCCTTGATCTTCCGCAAGAGCAGGGCGGATGCGAATTTGTTCTTGGCCCGACAGTCGAGGCCGAGAAGCAGGTATAGCGCGCTCAGCGCCATAGATCGGTACCGAGCGATTCGCGGGCTGCACAGGCCGCCCTTTGAGCCGCTTACGGCCCCGATGCGAGATCAGGCGGCAATCCGAACTACTGGTCGGAAAGCGTCATCGCCAGATCCGGATAGTCCGTGATGAGACCGTCTACCCCCATCGCCATGAGCCGCCTCATGTCCGAGACCTCATTCACGGTCCAGGGGATGACGCGCATTCCGAGGTTGTGCGCGGAGAGCACCAGGGACTTATCAACTATCTGGAAATTGGGCGAAAAAACCTGGGGAGTGAATCCCAGCTGGTTGAGCACGGCCGGCAGATCCCTGTCTGAGCTCACAAGCACGGCTAGCTGCCAGGATGCGCCGATTCCGCGCACGGCCTGGAGCGTACGGAAATCAAACGACTGGATGGTAGTTCGGTCCATGATACCCGTTTTGACCACTACATCGTGCACAAGCTGCGCGAAAACCGCCGGAGGCGGCGTATAGATGCCGTCCCATTCCTCGCGCGACTTGATTTCTATATTGTAGCGAAGCGGGTCCAACCCGCGCTCGGCCGCGTGGGACTCCACGGCATGGATCACGTCGGATAGTCGCGGCTTTACAGCGGCTTGCCCATTCTGACGCGGAAAGCCCGGATGCCCTCGCATGCCGCAGTCGAACCGGGCCACGGCTTCATAGGACATTCGGAAGATGTTGTAGCTCTCGCCGTCGGTTATGGCGCGGCCGTCCGGGTCGCTGCAGATCGCATCCAGCATCCAGGGCTCGTGCGAGACGACAACCGTAGAGTCACCTGCGACAACTACATCTATCTCAAGCGTGGAGACGCCGAGGTCCACCGCGTGGAGGAAGCCGGCGGTGGAGTTCTCTGGCAAAAGGCCCCGGGCGCCTCTGTGCCCCTGGATGTCGAAGGTCTGTCCTGCGGCGACCTGGAATGCGAAGACCAAAATGGCGGGTATAGGCATGGAAAGCACGGGATTAAATCCAAAGCAACGCGGCGCCATCTCCGAAGGATTCTGCACTTGTTCCGCAGTGCAGGACCCCTTCGCCCGAGTGTGCAAGGCGGTAGGGCCTGCGTCGGGGGATAACGCCACTGTGCCGTGCAAGATGCCGGTTGGAACCGTTTCTTGCAACGGCTGCACGTAAACGCATTTGCAGGAATCAGTCCAGTGGGACATTCGTGGCTCCGCGGCCTGGCTTGGGATGTAGCTGGCCTATTCGCCTACTGCATACACGATCGGATGCGGCCTCTATCGCCGCAAAGGATAGGAGTGCACGCAGGCCGAATTGTTGAGTAGCCTGGCTTCCGATTGACCGTGCGCGGTATGGCTGACGGGCGGAGCATCCGCCCGCCATTGTTGCCGGCCCTTGCGACCTGCGGCGCAAGCGAAACTATGCGACTGCCATCTCCGAGGAATTGCCTCGGCTGAGCGCATTCGTCGGCGCGCGACCCCGCACAGACGACAGGCATGCGGCTCCAGGTGCGATGACTGCACGCTGCGTAACTGGCCAGGTATCGCATCCTCCTGCGAGGGGCGGATACGGTGGCATGTGACTCGGAGATACGTCCTGCTTCTCAGAATACCAAACCGCCGCGGCCGGCAGCTCTGCGGCTTCTGCGAATCAGTTGGCGGCGTCCTGAGGCGTACCGTACGGCGCAGGCAGGCAGGCCTCTACCTGCCTGCGCATGGCTTCTACCTGTGCATCCGCCCAGTTTGCGTCGCGTCCAAATTCCAGCTGCAGGATCCTGGCCACCGCCGGCGCGGATGCAAGGGCCGCATGGCGATTCAGGATCAGGGCAGGCGTGCGGCGCACGAGCACATCGCTCACGGTGCGGGCCATTTCATGCCGCGCTGCCCAGAGGACCTCGCCGCGGCTGTAAGGCAACTCGGGATGCAGCCGCTCCTGCCCATTCTCTACTTCCCTTACAACGGCCTCCACGTCAGCCCGGTCCGACCCGTACGCTTGCAAGGTCTGGGCACCATCCCGGGATTTCTGCCAGCCGTGCAGCCGCAGATGGGCGGTTACGCACGGGCGGGCATCAAGCCCGCCTACCTGGACAGCCGCATCAATGGTGTCCTCGGCCATCTTGCGATAGGTCGTCCATTTTCCTCCCGTAATCGTGATCAAGCCTGAATTCGAAGTCTGGACGACATGATCACGCGAGATGGAAGCCGTGTCCCGGGCCCGTCTGCGCCTTACCAGGGGGCGCAGACCGGCGTACGCGCCCAGGATGTCAGACGCTTCGATACGGCGCTCGAAGTAGCGGGCCGCATGGTCTATCAGGTATTCGATTTCGTCCGCGCGCGGAAGCGGATCGAGTACTGGGCCGCTGACGGGAGTATCGGTAGTGCCCAGGAGTACGCGGTCATGCCACGGAACGGCAAAAAGTACGCGCTCGTCACTTGTCCTCGGGATCAGCAGTGCGTGACGCGACGGGAAAAAGGAGCGGTCCACGACAAGGTGGATACCCTGGCTTGAACGGACGAGGTCAGGGCTTTCCGGCTCGTCCCGTCTCCTTATCGCATCCACAAATACTCCGCCGGCATTTACCACGGCATGTCCCTGCAAGTGCAGTTCCTCGCCAGATTCCAAATCGCTTACAATGACTCCCTTAACCCTACCGTTCGCCTTGACGAGGTCCAGAGCACGGGCATGGTTGACTACTACGGCACCATGGCCCGCGGCGGTGCGGGCAAGTGCCAGGGCCAGGCGGGCGTCATCGAACTGGCCGTCGTGATAGACTACGCTGCCGCGGAGGCCCGAAGCCTTGACACCGGGGAGCTCTTCAAGCGTGCGGGCTCGTGAAAGCAGGTGCGACCGCCCCAGCGAGCGTTTTCCCGCCAGGAGATCGTATGCCTTGAGGCCCAGGCCGTAGTACGGGCGCTCCCACCTGGAGTAGGCAGGAAGCATGAATTTCAGGTTGCGAACGAGATGCGGCGCGTTTTCGCAAAGCAGGCTGCGCTCGCGCAGTGCTTCCCGGACCAGCCCCACATTGCCCTGCCTGAGGTATCTGACGCCACCATGTAT
>CAZXEU010000043.1:0-3389 GCA_964639665.1 uncultured Rhodothermaceae bacterium
AACGAGGCCAAGTATCCGGCTAACAATTATGCCCGCCGCTACCGTCGGCGCCCGGCTCACTTGGGCGTCAGGTTCAGTTGCCATACGTTCGTCTCTTCCGAGCGTCCTATACGCCACACACGGGGGCGGGATCGCCAGCGCGCCCCTATCGCTTCAACTGCGCTTGCTATCTTGTGCCCAGTTGCTATTCTGCCACCCGATGATTGAACATGTAGCGGGCACGCTTGTCGAAAAGACGCATACGCTGGCAGTAGTCGACGTGCAGGGACTGGGCTACCAGATCATCGTGCCCACGTCTACATACCAGCAGCTTCCGGCCAGCGGGGAATCCGTGAAGCTGGTGACGCATCAATATGTGCGGGAAGACGCAATAGTCCTCTTCGGGTTCTACACCCGGCCAGAGCGGGCGATGTTCAGGGCCATGATCGGGACGGCGGGCGTCGGACCCAAGCTTGCACTGGCCGCCCTGTCCGCCATGAGCCCCGCCGAAATCCGTCAGGCCGTCCTGGATGACGACAGTGGGCGGCTGACGTATATCCCCGGTATCGGCCGCAAGACTGCCGAGCGTCTGGTTCTGGAATTGCGGGATCGCGTCGCGGCGCTGGAACTGAAAGACGGGGACGTCCAGCCTCTTACGGGGGCCGCCGAAGCACGTGCCGATGCGCTTGCCGCTCTTGAGGTTCTGGGCCTGACGCGCGCGGCGGCAGAACGGCGCATCCGCAAGGCCCTGGCAAAGCACCCCCACATCGCGACCGCGGACGAACTGATCCGCCTCGTACTGCGCGAGTAGCCAGATCTGATTGCGACGCCCGTCGCGCCTAATGTTCATCGCCGATTGAATCCGACCTACCAAGAGGTTACCAAATGAATCCTTCTCCTTTTTCCCGCCGGGATTTCCTGAAGGGTAGTGTGGCGGCCGGCGCGGCAACAGCTGTCCGCTCCCCGCGCCCCTCTGCCGCCACGCCTGTTGCCATCGCCAGCGGCAACGGAATACCGGCCGTACAGCGGGCGCTGGAGGAGATGGTGGGCGGCGCCGATGCGCTGGACGCCGTTGTCGCTGGCGTTAATCTCGTGGAAGAGGACCCGGCTGACACTTCCGTGGGCTATGGCGGGCTTCCCAATGCCGAAGGAATTGTCGAACTGGATTCGGCTGTCATGCATGGCCCGACCGGCCGTGCAGGCGCGGTAGCGGCCCTTCAGGGAATCAAGCACCCTTCCAGGGTGGCACGTCTGGTATTGCAAAGGACGGACCACGTCCTGCTGGTGGCAGACGGTGCGCGGCAATTTGCCCGCATGCACGGATTCAGGGAAGAGGAACTGCTTACTAACCGCGCCAGAGAGATCTGGGTGCGCTGGAGGGAAAACCTGTCCAACAGGGATGACTATCTGCCGCCGCATGCCCCTACGGACCGAGACATCGGCTCCGTATTTCGGCGCCAGGAAGATCATTGGGGCACCATTCACTGCTCCGCCATTGATATTGAAGGCAACATCAGCAGTGTCACCACCACAAGCGGTCTGGCTTTCAAGATTCCCGGACGCGTCGGGGACTCGCCCATAATCGGCGCCGGCCTCTACTGTGACAACGAGGTAGGTGCAGCGGGCTCCACCGGCCGCGGCGAGGCAAACCTTGAAAATCTCTCGTGCTTCCTAATAGTGGAGCGCATGCGCGCGGGAGACTCTCCCCAGGATGCGTGCCTGTTCGCCTGCCAGCGCATTGCAGAAAACACCAGGATTGCAAGACTACAGGACGACCTCGGCCAGCCGGCGTTCAACGTGTCCTTTTATGCGCTCAACAAGGCGGGTGAGGTTGCCGGGGCCAGGATCCGCGGCACGGGGCGCATGGCGGTAGCGGACACTACGGGCTCCCGCCTCATCGAAATGGCCTACCTCTATCCCTGATTGACAAGGCACACATGACCTGCATGCCGCGTTTCCTGCCGCATGCTGCTGAATACGCACCCATTCCCTCCTTGTCCGGAACAGCTCTTCCGGCGCCAAGGCCCGCTTGTGCTCGAGGTCGGCTTTGGCGACGGAGGCTTTCTGCGCAGCATTGCGCTGGAACATCCTGATTGGAACATCCTCGGTGCCGACACCACACGCCCCTCTGTTGAAAGGGCATTTCGGCGCCTCAGGCGCAATCGCATCGACAACGTGTGGCTGTATCGCGGCAGCGGCGTATTCCTGCTCCGGAACCTGTGCCCGTTGAACAGCCTTTTCAAGGCATATGTGAATTTCCCTGATCCCTGGCCGAAGAAGCGGCATCGCGGAAGAAGGCTGCTAACACCAGGTTTCTTCGCTCTCCTGTCTACGAGGCTTCGGAGCGAAGGGAACTTCCTTTTGACCACGGACCATGAACCCTATTACCGGCGAGCACTGTCCAATGCTGCCGAGTACTTTGATGTGCGGCCAAAACAGCCGCCGCCAGCGGCAGTTCGTACAAAGTACGCCGCCAAGTGGCAGGCACTCAGGCGCCCGCTATATCATGCCGTCCTGCAAAAGCGTTGCGAAGCCCGGAGGGCCTTCCCCCTTTCTGTCGGCCTGACCTCTACCATGCACCACGCAATCCTGTCGGGCCGGTTGCCGCGGCCGGATACTTTTGACACCCTCGTGCACAGCTTCCCCGGCGGTCAGGTCATTGTGCTGGATGTGCTCCGCCGGTTGGAAGGAGGCGGTCTTGTCTTCCAGGCCCGTATCGAGGAGCCGGACCTGATGCAGGATGCGTTGATCGAAGTTCGCCGTTCTGGTGAGGATTCTGACCGCATTCTACTAGGCGTAATGCCCTTTGGACAGCCACTGTCCACGCAGGGAACCAAGGAAGCCGTGCGGGCCGTGACCAGGTATCTGGAAGGCCACGGCATGCGCGTTGTGACCCGGTACTGCTGAAACTGCCCGCCCAACCGTTTTCATTCATGAGCACTCGTACGATTGCACTGACAGAGGATTTATATAGGTACGTGCTGGACGTATCTCTGCGAGAGCCGCCGGTACTGGCGCAATTGCGCCGAGAAACCGCTTCGCATCCGAGTGCCAGTATGCAGATTGCGCCGGATCAGGGGCAGTTCATGGGCCTTTTGGTCCGGCTCATGGGAGCCAGAAAGGCACTCGAGGTAGGCGTCTTTACGGGCTACTCCTCGCTGGCTGTCGCCCTTGCCCTGCCGGCCGACGGGAAGCTCGTCGCCTGCGACATTAGCGACGAGTATACGGCGATAGCAAGGCGCCACTGGCAGGCCGCAGGTGTAGCTGGAAGGATTGAATTGCGTTTGGCACCCGCCGAGCAAACGCTGCGCCAGTTGCTGAAGGAGGGGCAAGGCTCCACGTTCGACTTCGCCTTCATTGACGCCGACAAGGAGCGCTACGAAGCATACTATGAGCGTGTACTCCAACTC
>CAZXEU010000044.1:0-5010 GCA_964639665.1 uncultured Rhodothermaceae bacterium
CTGTACTCCCTGGTGCAGGGAAGGCAGAAACCCGTTGCCCCAAAGCCGCGAATAGAGCGGCTGTCCTCCGTCGCGGCTGCGCGAAAGCAGCACGCAAAAGCTCGGCAGGTTCTCGTTGTCCGAGCCGAGGCCATAGCTGATCCAGGATCCGATGCTGGGGCGCCCCATGAGCTGCGTCCCGGTCTGGAAAAAGGTAATTGCCGGGTCGTGATTGATGGCCTCGGTGTGCATCGAGCGTATAATGCAAAGCTCATCTGCAATCCGGGCTGTATAAGGAAGGAGCTCGCTGATGAAGGCGCCGCTCTTGCCGTGCCGCGCGAACGAGAATTGGCTGCCGGCAAGCGGAAACGTCTTCTGGTGCGCCGTCATGCCGGTCAGGCGCTGCTCTCCGCGAACAGACTCCGGAAGCTCCTCGCCATTCATTCGCTCAAGCGCGGGCTTGTAGTCGAACAGCTCCAGCTGGGAGGGTCCGCCGCTTTGAAAGAGATAGATCACCCTGCGCACCTTTGCCACATGGTGCAAACCGCCAAGAGGGCTTCCGCGCTCGCCCCGGGCCAGAGCAGGCAGCGGATTGAGCATGGTGGCAAGCGCCGCCGTGCCCAGGCCCAGGCTGGTTCTGGAGAGGAAATGCCTCCTCGTGCAAAGGTACTTGACGTCGTCCAGGTCGTGCATCTGTCAGCGCCTCATGATGGCTTCGTCAAAATTCATGATGGTATTGGCTACTATGGTAAGGGCCGCGACCTCCGGCGCATTAAGTGCTGCATCGCGCGGGTGGTCCCCGGCCCCGAGGAGTGCAAGCGCTGCGGCCGGATCTTCGGCAAAGGTCTTTCTTTCAGCCTGATACAATGCGAGGAGAGGATCGAGCTCGCCGTGTTCGGGCCGCCTGCTAGTTAGCAGTCGGAAGGCAAGGGCAATACGATCCAGCGCGCGGCCGCCGGCCTCGCGAACCATGCGCTCAGCCAGCATCCTTGCTGCTTCCACGTGCTGCGGATCGTTCAGCAGCACGAGCGCCTGAAGCGGCGTACTGGTCGCCTGGCGGCGAACGGTACACACGTTCCGCTCGGAGGCGTCGAAATTCATCATGGCCGGCGGTGGCGTCGTGCGCTTCCAGATAGTGTACAGGCTCCGGCGGTACAGGCTTTCGCCGCGGTCCTGCACGTATTCCGTGGCATTGCGCGTAGCAAGTTCCTTCCAAAGTCCCGGCGGCTGGTACGGCTTGACGGGCGGTCCGCCGACCGTGCGGACAAGGAGCCCGCTGGTGGCAAGCGCATTGTCGCGGATCATTTCGGCAGACATGCGATAGCTGGGCACGCCCGCGTAGAGTTCGGATGGGCCCACGCCGGACTCCTGCCGGTACGTGGCCGACAGCACGATCTTGCGCTGCAGCGCGCGCAAATCCCATCCCGATGCGCGAAACCAGGTGGCGAGATAGTCGAGAACGTGCGGATGGCTGGGAAGCGCGCCCTGGTTGCCGAAGTCTTCCGTCGTCTCTACCAGGCCCTGCCCGAAGTACATTTGCCAATACCGGTTTACCGCCACGCGCGCCGTGAGCGGGTTGCGCTCGTCAAAGAGCCACTGCGCCAGGCCAAGACGATCTTTTGGAAATTCGTCCGGGAAGGGCAATATGGCAGCGGGCGTACCCGGCTCCACAAGCTCCAGGGGGGCATCATAGGCGCCTCGGTCCAGGATGTGGGTCGGCCGCCGCTCGGCCAGCTCCTCCATCACCATAACCTCGGGCAGCGCGGTCATGAGCGTATTGATCTCGCCCCGCAGCCGGGTCAGCTCTGCAATATCCTTCCGGTAATCCGGATCGACGGCTGTCACATAGTACTCGCGCAGCGCAGCTTCCGTTGTCACCGCGAGGCCGGACAGGCCTGCAACCTCCCCTTTGGTCAGGCGTCGGTCGAAGAGCTTTACCTCGTCGACTGCCACGCTGTCGAGTTTGACTAGGTTGGGCTCCATCCATCCGAGCCGGAAGTTGCCCGGGTCTCCCCAGTTGGTACGCTCGCCGGTACGCGGGTTGACCGTATACAGGATGCTCTTCTTGAGATTGTCAACCCTGGTCTCGGCTGTGAGCTTCGCTCCATCCAGATACAGCACCAGGCCGCGGGCACGGCTCGAGCCGTCGTACGTCATGGCCAGGTGATGCCAGCTGCCCACGGGTAGCGGCTCGGTCGTGACGATCTCGATGGAGTTGGCGGGAAAGACGTGGTTCAAACTGGCAGACAATGTGCCGTCCTCACGAATCATGCCCACGTATCCACGCTTGCCATTGAAGAGACCGCCCGCCTTGTTAAAGAGCGGCCCTTCCACGCCCTCTTCCAGGATCCGGAACCACAGGCTCACCGAGAACGGCTCGCTGCGCTCGAAGTAGCCGAGTTCACCGCCCATATCGATGAAAGGATCGCCCACCAGCACCTGCGCATCGCCGAATCTGCCGCGGACGGTGCGCGTGATCTTGTCAGCATCTCCCCTAAGCGTCGCCGGACGTTCAGGATCCGCGGCGTTGGCAAACGTGCGATCCCGGATTTCGTCCAGCGGATAGTAGGCGATCATGCCGGGGGGATGTTCGGGGAGGGTGCCGGCCCGCTCGAGCCAGTCACGGAACGCTGCGTCGAAGCGCTCGTGAGCCGTCTCCGTCAATGCTTCCAGGTCGGTGACCCGACGCTCCAGGGCATCCAGGGTGCGCTCAGTCGTGGAGTCCGTAAGAATAATGGTGGGACTGGCCTCGCCTGCGTAGGGGATATTGCCGAACTCATTGATGTTGTTGAAGAAGCTGTACAACTGGTAGTACTCCTTCTGGGAGAGGGGGTCGAACTTGTGGTCGTGGCACCTTGCGCACCGGACGGTCAGTCCCAGGAAGGCCTTGCCGAAGGTTTCGGTCCGGTCCGCGACGTAGTCAACGCGGTATTCTTCGGGAACGATGCCGCCTTCCTGGCTCTGCAGGTGGTTGCGGCTAAAGCCGGTGGCCAGGATCTGCTCGTCTGTCGGATCGGGCAGCAGGTCTCCTGCCAACTGCCAGATGACAAAGTCGTCGAACGGGATGTTGCGGTTGAATGCGTCGATAACCCAGTCCCGCCAAGGCCACATGTTGCGGAGGCCGTCGTCCTGGTAGCCGTGGCTGTCCGCGTACCGGGCGACATCGAGCCATTCCGTAGCCATGCGCTCTCCGTAAGCCGGGGACGACAGAATTCGGTCCACCATGCGCTTGTAGGCCTCCGGGCTTGAATCAGTCAGGAAGGCATCAATCTCTTCCAGTGTCGGCGGCAGGCCTGTCAGGTCGAACGTTGCACGCCGGATAAGAGACTCTCTTGACGCCTCATCCCTGGGGGAAAGGCCTGCATGCTCCATGCGTGCGAGGATAAAGTAGTCCAGCGTATCCCGGGGCCAGGAGGCATCCGCTACGTGCGGAAGCGGAGGCAGGGCAGGCCGAATGCGGGACCAATGCGGCTTGTACTCGGCTCCCTGGCGGATCCACGCCAGGATGGTGGCGATCTCCTGGCTTGAAACGACGAGGTTGGCCTCCGGGGGCGGCATGCGGTATTCCGGGTTCCCGGACACTAGGCGCCGGATAATTTCACTCTTGCCCGGTCGTCCGGCAACCACGGGACGGCCCCGGCCCTTGACCGTCAGCTTCGAAAAGAGCCCGCTCTCAGTGTCCAGCCGTAGGTTCGCCTGCCGCGTGTTGGCGTCCGGGCCATGGCAAGGGTAGCAACGATCGGACAGGATGGGCCTCACGTGGACATTGAAGTCAACCTCCGCTGGAGTCTCTGCTTGCTCGACAGAGGACGGGAAGTCCACGCCGCAGCCCATCGTCAAGCACAGGCCGGCAACCGCCATCCATGCCACTAACGCGCTGCCTCGATTGCCCGAGGCTGCTTTCGCGTTGGACGCCTCAGCAGTACGGCGGTGGCTGGAGGGAGAATGAGCACTCGGGCAGCGGCTCCGCGAACAGATATGGTCCGGATTGCCAAGGAATGCCATTTGCGAGGTGCTGCCGGTGCGTATCAGTGCATTCGAATTTACGGGCTTCGGTGCCTTATGTGCCTTCCTCCATCTGGTCGCGCATGATACGGGGTTGCCCGCGCGGACGGTCTGCGCGGCATGGCCGTTGGCTTTGCACGGCCCGCCGAATAAAGAACTGCCGGCTGTAACCCGTCTTCATTCGGTGCCGTATGCCTATTCGTCCCTTCTCATCTGCCTTTGCCTGCGCCGTGCGAATTTCCTCCGGCATTTCTCTTCTGCTCGTCCTGCTTTTGGCCCAGTTCCGCGTCGCGGAAGCATACTCGCAAGCGGCCTCCATTCCCCTGTCGGGGTTTGTCTTGCAGGAGGACGTATTCGTGCCAAATGTCTTGCCTTCGCTTACGCTATCTGAAGTGCGTGGCGTGATTACCATTGACGGGGACCCGCGGGAAGCAGCCTGGCGGTCGGCGGCCGAGGCCGGCAATTTTTCCGAGGTGTTTCCCGGGGACCAGACCAGACCGCCCATCGGCATACAGGCGTTCATTACCTACGACCAGGACAACCTGTACGTGGCTTTTGTCATAGACGACGATCCCGGAGCTGTGAGAGCCAGCCTCAGCGACCGGGATAACATCTGGCAGGACGACTACGTGGGCTTGGTATTGGACCCCAATGGTGACGGTCAGTCCTTGTACTTCATTGCGGCCAATCCGCTCGGCATTCAGGGTGATTCGAAGATCTCGCCACAGGACGAGGACGAGGGCTTCGATCTTATTTTCAAGTCGGCGGGCCTCATTACGGAAACGGGCTACAGCGTCGAGATGGCCATCCCGTTCAAGAGTCTGCGGTTTCCGGCCACGGATGTGCAGTCGTGGCGCAGCACATTCTGGATCACACATCCGCGCGACAGCCGCAGACAGTATTCGTGGGCCGCCATCAGCCGGGACGACCCTTGCTGGAGCTGCCAGATGGGGACGCTGCACGGCATACAAGGCGTTCGTTCCGGCCGCAACCTCGAAATTCTGCCGGCGCTGACCGGTGCAGGGG
>CAZXEU010000045.1:0-85629 GCA_964639665.1 uncultured Rhodothermaceae bacterium
GCCTGCTGCGAATTCCCTGGAAACGCGAAGATCCCAGGTAAAGTACCCGTCGTCGCGACGAAGGGTATTGCGTCGGAGAACGGAGCCGTCGGAGCATATGCGATCCGCTGGCTCGTCGGCACGTAGGTGAGGACTGTCACACTTCGCTGACACCGGCGACGGCGTGAGGATGCGGACTACTTGCGACGCCATGACCCCGCCGGGAAGCGATAGTACGAAGTAGCCATTCAATTGATGGCGCCGGTCACGGCTGGACCAGCCGTACTCGGCCTCCAGGTTTCGCGGATCGGCGTAACGGAAGGTGAACGGGTCCCGCTCGTTGTCGTCGTCGGAGCGATCAAATGCCAACGTGTAATTCACATCGAATGCGTATCCGCGCTCGGCGCCCTGTCCCCGCAGTCCCAGGGTGAGTCCGTGGTACCGCGAGCGCGCGGTGGATTCACCGACGGTCAGCGCATTAATGCCCCCGCCCGACGGGTGCGTGCCCACCCCGAAGGGCGAGCCCAGTATCCCGGCGTTGCGGTCCACGAATCGGAACAGCCCATCTGTGCGGGCATGCTGGTATGAGGCACTCGCGGTCAATGCCTGACTGAGCACCCGGATCAATTCGGCCCCGAAAGACCACGTGCGCGGCAGCTCAAGATTCCGGTCGGCTACGTGAATGTCCGGGAGGAACGGCGCCGTCGACCCGCCGTCGATCTGCTCTGTGATGGCAGGCACCGGCCCGAGAATCGCCGCATCGGCACTGCTGCGAAACAGAATCTGCTGAAAGGCGCCGTTGGTCGTCCGGTACTGGGCAAGGACGAGTCCCGGAATGCGCGCATTGTAGGCTCCGGCATTCAGGCGCACAACGGTCTGGCCGCCGTCCACGTCCCACACCAGCCCCAGGCGGGGCTGGAAATTGTCGAGATCGTCGGGTATGGTCCCGTCTGAGGGAAAGCGCGAATCGGCCAGATATGGCGCGTAGAATGTCTTGCCTGGATCAATGAAGACATTCGGGTGCCAGACGCCTTCCCAGCGCACGCCGATATTCAGCGTCAAACGAGGCACTGGCTTCCACGTATCCTGCAGGAAGAATGCCAGCTCGTGGGTGAGCATGCTCTGGCGTCCCAGGCGCTCGGGAGCAATGCCGGGCACCGTGGCGGACTGCAAATAAGTCAGCACCGGCCCCGTGACCGAGCTTCCCGCCGGACACGCGCCGGTCGTGCTGTCCGACCCGTCCGAACAGGTCACGTAGCCGCTGCCGTGGGTTGCGAAGCCAATGAAGCCGTCGACACTGCTGAAGATATAGCGACTGTTCGCAAAACCGATGAACTGCTGGTCCACCGTCGTCCGGTTGTACTCGACGCCGGCCTTGAAGAGATGCACACCGGAAAGGAAGGAAACATTGTCAGCCACCTGGAGCCGCGTATCGTATCCCGGATCGATGGGCAGGAAGAATGGAAGCCCGAGGCGAAAGCCATCGGCGAAGTCCATGCCTATATCCGGGAAAGGACGTCCGCCGAGTCGATCGAATTGCGGCGGTGCCGGCACTCGGGCACCCGGAACGAGGGGACCCCGGTACCACCGCGGGCGATGCTCCCCTGCCCACTGCAGCCTAAGTTCGTTGAAGACGGCGTTGCCGAGGAGGGATCGCACGCTGGCATTCACCGCGTGCGAATAGTCGCGCTCAACTCCGTTGGATGATAGCCCCCATGAATCCACGTCGAAGGTGCCGTTGACCTGCTCCGACCACGTGTAATTGTACTTGAGCGAAGCCTGGTGACGCTGGCTCGCGTGGACATCCAGCTTGACGATCAGCGCGCGCGCGTCATCCGTGCGCTCTATGGGACCGAATTCATTGTCAAAGAGGCCCGGCCAGCGAGACTGGAGAAAGCTCTCCAGCTTGCGCAAATTGCCTTCGCTCTGCACGATGCGGCTCTGCTGCTTCGTCTCTACGGCATTTTGCTGGTCATACGCCACGAAAAAAAACGTCCGGTCGCGCACGATGGGCCCTCCCAGAGTGAAACCGAGCTGGCTGCGGCCGAAATCGGGCTCGCCACCGCCGCGAATCGCGGGGTAATGGGCCGAGATCTCGTCCCACTGTCCATAGTAATGGGCCGTCCCGGCGAAATCGTTCGTACCGGACCGCGTAACCACGTTCACGAATCCACCGGCCGAGCGCCCGAATTCGGCGGTCGCGCCCTGGTTCACTACCACGATTTCCTTGATGGCGTCCTGATTGAACGTGAAAGCGGGGCGCTGACCGCCCCGCTGCTCTCCGAAGAACGCATTGTTGAAGTCGGCCCCGTCGACAATGAAGTTGTTGAAAATGCCCCGCTGGCCGCTGATGTTGAGCTCGTCTCCGTCCGGGCCCTGCGAAATCGACGCCCCGGGGGTCAGCAGCGTGAAGTCGAGGAAATTGCGGCCGTTGCTGGGCAGAGCCTCCACTACGACAGCCGACAGACGCTGCGAACTGGTCACATCCTCGCTGTCCAGCTGGATGTCCCGCTCACCGGTAACGGTGATACCCTCAAGCTCCGGCGGCGCGAAGCCCAGCGACAGCAGAAGTGTCTCGCCGACGCGAAGCACCAGGCCTTCCCTGCGATCAACCGTGAGTCCATCGCGCGTGATTGCCGTAACGTCGTAGGTACCAAGAGGCAACAGGGTGCGCGCGAAGGTGCCCTCGGACGTAGTCTGGACCGTCGTGCGAAGGCCGGTCTCGCGGTGCTCCATGACGATTTCGACGCCCTCTACGGGTACGCCCGCCACGCTCAGCACCACGCCCCGCATCGCCCCCGTCGTCGTTTGCGCCCACGAAGATTTCGCGCCGGCAGCCAGAAAAGCCGCCGCCGCGAGCGTCGCAGACAGAAGAGCCGCAGCGACCGCCCATCGCAGCGTAGCGGACACGCAAAAGCGGCGCCGGCCCGGATCTGCGGGATGCCAATCCGAACGCGAGCGCCAGGCACCGTGCCTCCCTCCTGCGCTCTGTTTCGGGACCCGGAAATACTCCATGGACCTCGACACAGACTCAGATCGATCGCGCGAATTACCCGTCCATTCGGTGCACATACAGGAAATAAGCTCCCCTTTCCGAGCCGTCCGCCAGCGTCAGCCAGCTCTGGATGGTGGCCGGACCCGCCTCAAGCTCCGTGGTAAAGACTGCCTTCGTGTCTTCAGGCGCCACGGACTGCTCGAACGAGAGGGAGTCGATTTGCAGTCTTGCTGACACCGCCTCCAGCGTACTGTCCAGGTGTGCCGGCCAGCGGCGAAGCTCGAAGCTGTACGTGCCCGGTTGTGTCACATCCACCGCCCAGTGACCGTTGCCCATCATGCCTCCTTCCACCTGGCGGTGATTCCACACGGACTGGCTCTGGTTCGTGACGTGCCAGTCGTGCGGATTGAGTTGTAAGGGATTCTCCGCATCGGAGCCAATGCCGATGCGAACCACGTCGCCGAAAACGGTGCTGAGGCTCGTCCACCAGCCCTCATAGGCCGCCCTAAGGCTGTCCACAACCGACGGATGACGATCCGCCAGGTCCAGGCTTTGGCCAGGATCCGCTTCAATGTTGTACAACTCGTCCCTGTTAACCAGCCGCCAACGCTCGGTCATCACGGCGGACTTGCGCCACTTTATCGGGTCAGGAACACGCTGCGAGTGCACGAAAAGCGTACGCTCGTCCATCCCGGAGCCGTACATGAGCGGCGCCAGACTAACGCCATCCAGGGGTGCGCCCTCCAGCAGTGACAATCCGGTGAGCTCCACAAGCGTCGGCAGCACATCAATGTGCGCGGTAAGCGCATCGATATCTCTCCCTGCGGGTAGCCGGCCGGCCGGCCATCGGATCAGGAAGGGCACGCGGTGGCCGCCATCGTATTCCGATCCCTTGCCTGCCCGCATGCCTGCATTGAATCCATCCCACGTGCCTTCCTCCCCTCGCCAGTTGGACCAGCCCTCGGCTGAGCCGTTGTCCGTCATGAAAATCAGGATGGTGTTGTCCCTAAGGCCCAGCTCGTCCATCCTAGAAACGAGGCGTCCCATGTTGTCATCGATATTGGTAACCATGCCGAGAAAGCGGGCCATGATGTCGCTGACTCCTCGTTCCCGGTACGGTGCCGCGTAGCGCTCCTCCACGAAATACGGTCCGTGGGGCGCGTTCGTGGCCAGGTACAGGAAGAACGGTGCCTCCCGGTGTCGCTCAATAAAGGCGACGGCATCGTCAAACCAGACATCCGTCACGTAGCCCGATGCTTGTTCCGGCTCGCCGTTTCTGAGATAGACATCATCGAAGTAGTCGTTGCCAAAGTAATCCGGTCCCTGCCCCACGCCCCCCGCCGGGTGATAGAAGGCCTCCTCAAAACCTTGGTCCTGGGGCCGAAGCGGATAATTGTCACCCAGGTGCCATTTGCCCACCATCCCCGTGCGATAGCCAGCATCGCGAAATACCTCGGCCAGCGTGATTTCTTCCGGATTCATGAGCGAGCGGCCCATGATGGTGTGCCACACGCCGGTGCGCGTCGAATAGCGCCCGGAAAGCAGCGCCGAGCGCGTCGGCGAACACGTGGGGTCCACGTGAAAGTCCGTAAGGCGCACGCTCTCCGCATGCAGCCTGTCGAGCACGGGCGTGCTGATCATGGGATTGCCGTGCGCGGCAATATCTCCGTAGCCCTGGTCATCGGTAATGACCAGAATTACATTCGGCGGCACCGGCTGCGCGCAGGAGGAGATGAGCAGCAGCACGAGGCAAATGGCGGGGGCGTTGTACGTCATGACGTTACAGGTCGGCAAGTTCGGCCGCCGTATAGAAACCTTCGCGCCCTGCCGTAGCTTCCCTGACTGCCGCCACTTCGTCCGGCGTGACGACGGATGCGTCGTTGCCGAAGGCATTGCGCACATAGGTCAGGACTGCGGCCATCTCTTCGTCGGTGAGCAGGTTTCTGAATGGCGTCATGGGCACGAGCCCTGGGTATTCCTGCTCCAGAACCGTGTGTGGCCCAACGAGTCCATCCAGCGTCAGGCGTATGAGCCGCTCTTTGGGTCCCAGCGTCCAGTCCGTATGCGCGAGCGGCGGAAACCCGGCGGCGGGCAGTCCTGCACCGTCCGATCCGTGGCATGTTGCACAGTAGCCGTCACGGCGGTAGATCTCCCTGCCACTTACGTACTGGTCAAGTGCCGCTCCTTCGAGCGCAGGGACTTCCTCACTGCTTCCGGACTGCACTCCCTCGCCGTTCAGGTGCGAGAGCGCCGTGACGGCCACATTTGCCAACCACTTGTCCAGCGGCTGATTCATGGCTTCCGTCACAATCGGAACACCTTCTTCCCACGTCAGCCAGGACGCCGCAACCAAGGCCTCCAGGCGCACCCTGCCGTGCGGATCCCGCGCGGCCGCAAACATCAGACTCTGCTGGTCCGCGACTTGGTGCCCCATGTAGCGGAGCACGCGTACGGCAGCCGCCCGGACGCGATAGTCACGGGCCTGCAGCAGCTGGCGCAAGAGCGCGTCATCCACCCTGTTGTGACCCCAGCTTACCCAGAGTGCCTCAAGAAGCTGGTGCTCATAGCCGTCATCAGCCGGATCAAGCGACGCTGTCCAGCGCGTCAGGAAGGACAGGACTTCGTCCGCATCGCGGCCTCGCAATTCCCGGCGGGTCCGGTACCGCGTCCGGTACTCCGGAAGCTTCAGGTTGTCGAAGAGCTGCTCAACGGAGGCCCCGGCCACAGGTGCCGGCTCCACCAGGGGGCGTGAAGGATAGGTAACGCGGTAGATACGCCCGTGCGAGTGGTCCCGCAGGGGATCACGGGCATTGTGCTGCATGTGCCCGATCAGAATGTTGTGCCAGTCCACAAAGTAGAGCGAGCCGTCCGGCGCGAACTCCATGTCGACAGGCCGAAAATTGCCATCGGCGCCCTGTACCAGGTCCTGCCGGTGGCGGCTCACATAGCCCGTCCCGTCGTCGTCCAGGACATGTTGTTTCATGCCCAGAAATCCGATCGTGTTGTTGACGAGCAGATCGCCTTGCGCTTCATCCGGAAAATGGCGGCTTGAGACAAACTCCAGCCCGGCAGTCGGCCGGACGCGATGGGCATCCTCGATCAGGTTATAGGACTTGTGTGTGGCAAAGCCGTAGCGCGGCTTTATGGTGCCGGGCGTCATCCACCGGACATCCGGCCCGGATGTCTCGGCAAAGAAGACCTGCCCCCAGTCATCGAATGCGATGCCCCACGGATTTGGAATCGCAAGCTGGGCCGTCCGCTCCAGATGCCGCCGCTGCGGATTGTAGCGATAGAAGCCCCCGTTGGTGCCGCGCACGGGGCCGTAGGAAGTCTCGACATTGGAGTGCAGAAACACGCCTTCCCCCATGTAGATGGCACCGGAGGGATCCGTAGTGAAGGCGCTGATTACATGATGGGTGTCGTGGTCATCAAAGCCGCTAAGCACGATCTGCCGCGTATCGGCCCGGTCGTCGCCGTCCGTATCAGAGAGCAGCACGAGATTCGTGCCCTGGCTTACGTATACGCCCTCCGGGGCAAATTCAAAGCCCATCGGTAGATGAAGGCTGTCGGCCCACGTGATATGCCGGTCGGCCCGGCCATCGCCGTCCGTGTCTTCCAGGATGATAAGCTTGTCATTGGGATGCGCATCTCCCGGACGGTAGTGCGGGTAACTTGGCGCGGTTGATACCCATAGTCGGCCGCGATTGTCGAAGGACATCTGGACCGGATTGGCCAGCTCCTCGATT
This sequence comes from uncultured Rhodothermaceae bacterium, assembly GCA_964639665.1. GTDB lineage: Bacteria > Bacteroidota > Rhodothermia > Rhodothermales > Bin80 > CAZXEU01. Next base: position 6,721 of record CAZXEU010000045.1, read on the forward strand.
TCCTGCTCGGAAGCGAAGAGCTCTATGCGGTAGCCGGGCGCTGCCGTCAGGCTGCCAACGGCCTCATTTCCGTAAAGGTACCGCAGGTCTGCATTCTCCTGGCCGGGCTGGTAGTTGGTCTCCACGGCCGGAAGCGCCTGGGTTCTCGTGTCGGCCTCTGCAAGATCATAGGTCTCTGCGCGCGCCGCCATCCATATGGCGGTGTCGCGCGCGGCCGTCATCTGCCTGATCTTCGCCAATTCTGCCGGATAGTTGTCCGGACCGAACGGATTGTACCTGCGGCCAAATACGTGCACGCCGTTGGGAATCTTGAAATCGTTGTGCCAGAGCCAGTTCTTTTCCATCACGGCGACATGCACAGCCGCCCGAAGGGATGCGGCCACAGGCTCGGCAGGGCCGAAGATCTCGTCTGCAAGAAACGGCGCAAGCCGCCCGTAGCCTGCATCGGTCAGCTGCGAGCCGTCGATGGTAAGCGGCACTGCGGCAGCGCGCTGCCACCTGCGACTTGCCGAGTACGCGTCCACAAATAGCACGCCTGAGCGATCCGCGACGCGCTGCATCGCTTCCGCGTACAGCGCCAGCCTGGCATTTTCCCGCTTGCCGTCCGGCAGATCATGCCGGTCTGACAGGTCTTCAAAGGCAATGGGAGATACCAGAGCCAGCCGGGGCGCAACGCGTCCGTTGTAGCGCTGCGAAAGCGTGTGCCGGACAAAGGCCTCAAGCTCCTCTTCATAGCGCTGAATAGCCTCCTCGCCGCGGAACGATTCACTGTAGCCAAAGAAGGCGATGATGATATCGGCACCGAGCCGTGTCAGCCATTCGTCCGGCGTTTCGAAATGTCCCCGGCTTCCCGACGGCTGCGCCAGCTCCGTGTAAAAGGTGTCGGCTCCGGGAAAGGCCCACGGCGATTCCCGCCCCGGATGTGGCCGAAAGCCCGGCGTATTGCCCCCGTCGCCCATGTTCCGGATGAATAGCAGACTGTCCGGGTATCGCACATGGAGTTCCGCTTCAAAATGCCCGAAATTCATCATGCGCGAGGCCAGATTGTTGCCTATAAGCACGATGTGATCTCCGGCTTCGAGAGGCAGAGGCGGCGCGGCATCACGCGTGCAACGCAGCGACAGAGGAAGCAGGAGCGCGAGCGCAACAGCCGCGCTCGGAAACGACACCTTTGGTTGGCAGCAACTATTTTTCACGGTCGAACAGGCGTTTGGAACGGACCTAAACGTACGCCGAAGCGCCGCCAAAAACTAGCACCCTTGCGCGGCTTCCGCACAGCGCCTGTTTTCGCCCCTGGTACTTTTCGTAATCTAACCCTCGATCCGTGCTGCTAAACAGACGCTCCTTCCTTCACGGCCTGAGTCTGGGGCTTGCGGGCGCTGCCAGCGCCGGCCGGCGCGCCAGTCCAAACTTTGTCATTTACGTCGTCGACGATCTGGGGTCCACGGACGCAGGTTGCTACGGTAATCCGGTTATCCGGACGCCCGGACTGGACATGCTCGCGGAAAGCGGTACGCGATTTACGCACGCGTTTTGCACCACCGCTTCCTGCAGCGCGAGCCGGTCGGTCCTTCTGAGCGGTCAGCACAACCATGCTACCGGGCAGTATGGGCACATGCACAGCTTTCACCACTTCATCTCCTTTGCGGACCTGAAGACGCTGCCCGTACTGCTCGGCGAAGCCGGATACCACACGGTGCGTGCCGGGAAGTACCACGTCGCGCCGGAGTCCGTATACAGATTCATTGAGCAGGTGCCTGCGGAAGGCGCATCTCCGTCCGAAATGGCTGAACGCTGCGGCAGCATCTTCCAACGCCGCGACAGCAGCAAGCCCTTTCTTCTCTACTTCTGCACGACCGAACCTCACAGGCCGTTCCGGCGCGGCGGAAGCGATCCCGTTTCTGCCGACGACGTCATAGTGCCGCCATATCTGCCGGATATTGCCGAATGCAGGGAGGAGCTCGCTCTGTATTACATGTCCGTCCAGCGTGCGGACGCAGGCCTGCTTAGGCTGCTGGAGCTACTACGGGAATCAGGTCGATGGGACGACACCGTGGTGGTGTTTGTCTCCGACAACGGCATCGCATTCCCGGGCGCCAAGACCACGCTTTACGAACCGGGTATGCGGTTACCGCTGGTGATGCGCATCCCGGGACTGCCGGAAGGCCGCATTTGCGATGCCATGGTCTCGTGGGCGGATCTTGCGCCAACGCTTTTGGACCTGGCTGGCATACCGATTGACGCCGCCGCATTTCATGGGCGATCGTTCCGCCAGGCCATGCTTGAGGACAATCCCCGGGACTGGGACGAGGTCTTCGCATCGCACACGTTTCACGAGATCACCATGTACTATCCCATGCGCGTGGTCCGTGATCGCAGATACAAGCTCATATGGAATATCGCTCACGGGCTGTCTTATCCCTTCGCGTCGGACTTGTGGGCCTCCCGGACCTGGCGCGCTGTCATCGATCAGGGCCTGGAAACGTACGGCCAGCGCTCCGTGGCAAGTTACCTGCACAGGCCGCCCTTCGAACTCTATGACCTGGAGGCGGACGAGCATGAAGTGCACAACCTGGCCGTCGACCCTGGCCATGAGAGCCTGCTTGAAGCCATGAAGGAGAGGCTTCGAGCCCATCAGGAACGCACATCGGATCCCTGGATAGTGAAATGGTCTTATGAATAGGTGTACACAATGAACATGGCTCGCTTTACGACTATTGCCACGCTTTGCCTGGTTATGCTGGCCGGCTGCCAGGAAAGTGCGGAGCCAGCGCAGGACACTCCGCCACCTCGTCCCAACATCCTCTGGATAGTCGGCGAGAACCTGAAGCTGGACCTCGGCATCTACGGCGCACCAAACGTGCACACACCGCACCTGGACTCCCTGGCGCGCGATGGGCTGCGGTTTACGCGAGTCTTCGCCACCTCGCCCGTATGCGCGCCGAGCCGATCGGCATTCATGACCGGCATGTACCAGACATCCACGGATACGCACAACATGCGCTCGCACCGTGACGATGATTTCCGTCTGCCGGCAGGCGTACGCCCGCTTACGCACTGGTTGCAGGACGCAGGCTACTTCACGGCCAATATCACCCACATTGGAGAACGCGAAGTGGGCACGGGAAAGCTGGATCTGAATTTTGTCAACGAAGGGCCGATCTATCAGTCGGATGACTGGGAGGAGCTTCGGCACCGGCAACCGTTTTTTGCCCAGATCAACACGCCCGAGGTCGAATACGACATTTATGACCGGCAATCTGCCGAAAAGCCGCGCGTGAAGTGGGTCGGCGAGGACTGGCACCCGCAGGTGGCGACGGCGGAAAACGTTACGCCGCCGCCCTATTACCCCGACCACGAAATCACCCGGCAGGAATGGGCGCGCTACCTCAATTCCGTATCCGGCATGGACGTGCGCATAGGCTGGATTATGGATCGGCTGCTCGCCGACGGGCTTGCGGACAACACCATAGTGGTCTTCTTCTCGGACAACGGCCGCCTTGAGGCACGGGGCATTCACTGGGCCTGGGACACCGGACTGCACGTTCCCATGATCATCCACTGGCCGACCAATTTCGAAGCTCCGCCGCAATACCAGCCGGGCGGCGTCAACGAGGAGGTGATCAGCCTCCTGGACCTTACGGCCACTACGCTCTGGATGGCGGGCATAGAGCGCCCGCCGCTGATGCAGAGCCGGCGGTTTCTGGGACCGGATGCAGACCCGGCCCGGACGTATGCTTTCAGCGCCCGCGACAGGATCGATGAAACGGTGCTGCGCATTCGCTCCGTGCGCGGCGCGAGATTTCATTACCTCCGCAATGTCGAGGCGCAGCAGGGCTTCCCGACGCTCAACCGGTACAAGGAGAAGTGCTTCCTGGTCAAGCCGCTGATGCGCACGCTGCACCAGGAAGGGCGCCTCACGGGTGCTGCATTGCAGCTCATGCAGCCCCTGCCCTACGAGGAGCTCTACGACACGGAGGCGGATCCGCACGAGATCAACAATCTGGCTGGCAGCGCAGAGCACCAGGGCATCCTGCAGCAATACCGCGCCGCGCTGGATACGTGGATTGCGGAAACGGGCGACCTGGGCGCCTGGCCGGAACCGGCCGAGATCGTGGAGCCGTTCGTCGCCGAAATGCATGACTGGTTCGGAACGCCGGACTGGCACTCCGGACCGCGCTAGTGGCGCTGGGCTCGGCGCTCGCTTGCGGGAATGCCGGCGCGAATGGTTGCCGGACCAGAATGCAAACACTACCTTGCCAAGCGCAACATTCCGGCAGCAATTCACTATGAAACCGAGGGCTATGCATAGACTCGTGCCTATTCTGTTGCTGCTCGCAGGACCCGCCGCCCTTGCGCAAGACGCGCCGCGCCCAACCGAATCGGTGAAGCTGCTTGTGCCCTACCTTGAGCACGCGCCCGAGATCGACGGCTTGCTTTCCGAATGGAAGGACTTTGCATTCACCGACGGGGTGTGGGACATATACCGGCTTCGGCAAACGTTCTGGTACGACGACGGACGCCGCAACAGGCTGACCGATCACGGAGGTGAAGGGCATCCGGAGACAGATCTGAGTGCCAGGTACTACATCGCCTGGGACGAGGACTACCTGTACCTGGGCGCCGAAGTGCGCGACAATGTCAACGATGTCGAGGATGCAAACCACGAGCCGAGGAGCTGGTACGCGAAGGACAGCATCTGCTGGTTCATCGAGGCGCCCCGGGACGAGGCCCCGGAGTACTTCGGCCGCGGCGACAACGCGTTCTGCTTCGTTGCCGACAGCTCGATGCCGGACTACGGGGCGTGGTGGCGCCACGGCAGTCCAGAGGCATCCTACCTGGAGGAGCCGATTCCGGCTGATGCAGTCGATTATGCCCTGAACTTCGATCCCTGGGGCACGGGAAGCGCGGACTACATTCTGGAGGCGCGCGTACGGATGGCTCCGACACTGGGCATAAGTGATCCGCGCTGGCAGCCGCCGGTAGTCGGTGACCTCTACGGAATGGAAATCGTGCACTGCGATCCTGATGGAGGCCGCTATGGAGGCCACTTCATGATCTATGGCACAGGGGATGACGATGCGACGTGGGCGCGTATGGTGCTGTCGGGACCCCAGCAGCCGATTGAGCGAAGGGCACAGTAGACGGAAGCAGCCGGGCCTCAGCGACGCATTCTGCGGCGGCCGCTGCGAAAGATGGGGGAATTGAGGCTGGTAACCGCATCGCTAGCCATCCAAAGCGAGGGTGGTCGGCCTCCGCGAGAATGCGACAGGGACATGGATTCTGCCGGCGGGGGTGGCGGTGACCCGAAGGAGATGGCCGCAGTCTCGGCTTCTTCCCAGGCCGGTGGCGGGCCGAATCGCGCGTCAGGTGGCGACGCTTGCCGGCCTGAAGCGTAACCGGGCGCACGCACTCCGATCTTGCTGAAGCAGTCGTTGTCGCGCACCTTGCGCTGGAAGTTGCCCGGATCCAGCTCCGTCTCCCAGATGGTCTCGTACACGGTGCGCAGCTCGGTAATGGTAAACCGGGGACCGCAAAACCGGGATGCCACGGGAGTGGTCTCGAGCCGGGACTGGAGACGCCGGTAGGCATCCAGGACTATCCGCTTGTGGTCGAATGCCAGCTGGAAGTCCCTGCCTCTTATCGAAGCCATGGGCACAAGCGCAGCCGATGCAGCGTCGCTACCCCCGACGGGGCGCGGGAGGAACGCGCAGGCTGCCCAGTAGACCACCGTAACCACCCTCATGCGGGGGTCTCTCTCTGGCGCGCCGTAGGCATGCAGTTGCTCCATGTAGACCGCCGATGCCTCGATGCCTGTCTCCTCCTCCAGCTCACGCCCGGCTGCCACCCGCAGGTCCTCTCCTGGCAGCAGGAATCCGCCGGGCAGCGCCCAGGCTCCCCGGTAGGGAGCTACGCCGCGCTCAATGAGCAGCACCTGGAGCGCATCGTCCTCAATGGCAAACAGCACCAGATCCACCGTGACCGCTACCGGAGGGAAGGAGGCCGGGTCGTAGTTGCTGAGTTCTCCTTCTGGCATGCTGAAGCCGGATTCCGGATGGGGGCCTTCAGAATATACGCTTGGGCACGCAGGCGGAATACCTGTGCGCGAGGCGGCGCCCAATAGGTAGCCGATGCTCAAACGTGGTTTGAGCGCCCGGTCGGGTGGATATGGAGCCCGGCCCGTACGCCCGGTGAAAGAAGCACGTCAGCAAGCTCACTATCAAGGGTTCGCTGCACGGCTAATGTGGTGGGTAACCCGACTAGCGAAACCACCCTCCCGCCTACCCGGACACGCCACGCGGCGGTGCAGCAACGCGCGCACGCCGGCAAGATTCGTCGCGTCTACGTCCATCCTGGAAATTCCAACCGATTATTGACTTAATGACAATAATATATTATATTCAAGAATACAATAACCCTTCACCGCCTTCCACTCACACTCATGAGGACCACGACATGACTGAAGCAAGGAGCATCCCCCACCTCGAAACGGTCTCGGTTGGACGCCCTGTTACGAGGCTTGGAACGTCTTTATTCCCGCTATACCTGCACGCAAACGCCTTGCCGGAGATTGCGACAGGCCGGGCGTCCAAACTGATCATCCAAGAGCTGCCCCACGCCTCCGTGCCAAGGCTGTCTGTTCACAATCCGGACAAGCTGCCCGTCCTGATCGTGGAAGGCGAACAATTCGAGGGTGGATTGCAGAACCGCACGGTCAACGTAACAATTCTGATTGCACCGGGTACGACACTGAAGATTCCCGTTTCCTGCGTAGAGGCCGGTCGGTGGGGCAGACGGCGTGCCTACCGTCGCGGCGCAGATTTCGCCCCGCGGAACGTGCGACATCGCGTGCAGGAATCCGTGTCGGAATCCGTTCGCAGGGAGGGCTCCCGTCTATCCGATCAGCGCGCTGTCTGGGAGGCCGTCGATACCGTGCTCGACGATGTGGACGTGGCATCGGCGACCCGCGCGGTATCGGACGCTTCGCAGGCATTCAGCCGCAATCCGGAGCGCCTGCAAGCGCGGGAGGAACTGGTCTCCATGGGCCCTCTCCCGGAGCAGTGCGGCGTTGCTTTTTCCCACGGGCCGTGGGTCAGCGAGATTCAGATGTTCGGCGCCCCTCATCTCCTGGCAGAGCACTGGGGAGCCCTTGTCAGCTCCCACATGCTTTCGCAACCACTCCAGAGAGGCAGGCCGTCCGCAACCGGCGTGCTGGCTGTCCTGGGCCGTTTCGGTTCCTTGCCTTCCGAGAATTCCCGGGGCGTCGGCCTTGGCACCGAGCACCGGGTCGAAGACGAGTGGGGATCCGGGCAAGCTCTCTCACTGGATGGAGCGTTCCTGCACGGTACCTATTACACGAAGAAACCGGCCGGCCGCCGCGTCAGGCACAGCGCCCTGTAGCATAAATCTGCCGAGAAGTCCTTCTGGAGAAGGTGAGCGAGGCCGTTGAATCATGCTTTCCGGCCGGAGAGCTCCGAGTCTAAATCGCTTCGAGAGATTAGTGTGAACAGCTGGAAAAGTATCTTGGCCCGAAATACTGCATCCAGCGCGGATCCGGCCTGGCCAACAGGCAGCAAGGCGCAAAGAGGTGCAGCGGCGCGCGGCATGGATAGAGTGGAGGTCAACAGGATATTGGGGCCCCTTGGCCACCATCCTCCGCGGTCAATGTCAGTGCAATCCATCAGTCCCGTGCAGTATGATGTGAGCGCCCTGATCGGGTCGCCGGGCGAGCCTGTCGGAAGGAGGCAGGCCCCGATGTGGCAACTCGTGAAGGACTGCGACCGGCCAGAAGCAATAGACCGGATGGCCAAGAACCCGGCGCCTGTCATTTCCGGGAATCTGAAGAACAAAACAGAATGCCGGAACGGCCAATGCTCATTTCTTGTTCGTTCAAGGTTTGTTTTTGCTGGGCAAGGCTCGCTGGCCATTTCGCCCTGCCGAATACCGTTAACGCCACCCTCGATTCCTTGCGCCCGCCGACGTTCCAGCAGCTTACAGAACGCGGCCGGGTCCTGGCAGAGCGACGCGTCGCAGAGTCAGCCCTCACCAACATGGGCCACAAGTTTACGACGCCTTAGCACGCGATGGGCAAGACGCGCAGAATCCGTGAGGGCGTAATGGAGCAACTGCACACAAGCCCCTTTCGGCTGCCCGACGCCCAAGACATTGTAGACCGGGATGCCTTTGACGCCTGAATGCCAGCACGTCGAGTGGAAGCGATCTTGGCGGGACGAGTACTTGAAGTGGATCTGCGGGTTTGCCAACGCGCAGGGCGGCGTTCTCCAGATCGGCAAGCGCGACTCTGGAGAGGTCGTAGGAGTCGAGCGAGTCCTCAGGCTGCTTGAGGAGATTCCCGGCAAGGTGCAGTCTCTGCTCGGCATTGTCGTGGACGTGAACCTGAAGTCGGAGTCTGGTCGCGAATACCTTTAAATCGCGGTGGAGCCACACCCGGACCCGATCAGCTACAAGGGGGAGTTCCACTATCGCAGCGGAAGCACGAAACAAGTGCTGAGGGGTGCCTCGCTAAGCCGCTTCCTGCTTAAACGGTACGGACGGACATGGGACGACGTGCCGCTGCCAGGCGTTGGCCTTACGGACCTTGACGGGCGGGCGGGCGAATCGTTTTGCCAAAGGGCCGCTGAAAGCGGCCGACTACCGGCGGAGGTCGTCGGAAAATCGGTCGAGAGCGTTGTCGAGAACCTGAACCTCCGGGACGGCGGGCGCCTCAAGAGAGCTGCGGCGCTTCTATTCCATTCGTCGCCCGAACGGATCGTACCGGACGCGAATGTCAAGATCGGCTAATTCCGGGGCTCGGAGTTACTCTTTCAGGACGAGGTCAAGGGCAACCTGTTCATGCAGGTAGATCGCGTGATGGACCTGCTCTATTCAAAGTACACGCGCGGCCTCGTCTCCTACGACGGCATCTACCGGTTGGAGACCTTCCCTGTGCCACGCGAGGCGATGCGTGAAGTGGTGATCAATGCGGTCATCCACCGTGACTACGCGAGCGCCACGACGATCCAGATTCGGGTTCAGGACGATCGGATTGCGATCTGGAATGCAGCCAATCTGAATCCCGAATGGACGGCTGAACTGCTTACCGAGGAAATGGCGTCCCGGCCACATAATCCACGTATCGCCTACGCCTTCTTCCGGGCCGGCATGATCGAGGCATGGGGGCGCGGCATACGGCGGGTAATGGACATCTGCCGAGAGGCCGTGAATCCGGTGCCGACCTGGCGACTCGAGCCGGGCGGGGATGGGTTATGGGTCCAGTTTCTGTTCTCGGACACCTACCAAGCGGCCGACGCGGCGGTGCGAGAAAGTGGTGCATGGGACACTACCCAGAAAACTACCCAGAAGTCCACGCGGGACCGGATCATTGATTGCCTTGGCGCCGAGCCCAGGCTGACCCGAGCGGAACTCGCCGAGCGCGTCGGCCTGTCGCCGGAGGGTATAAAGTACTACTTGCGGAACCTGAAAGCGGACGGACTCATCCGGCGAGTCGGCTCGGACAGGGCGGGCTACTGGGAGGTGCTCAAGTGACCGGCCAAGGCGAACTCGACTTCAGTACACGCCGGCGAATCTTCGCCGGAACTGGCACTGCAACCGAGGCTTGGTGCCGAGAATTCGTGCGGTAGTCGACTGTATCGCGCAACAGTTGCGAGGACCTCTGCGCACGGGCGCAACATGGCAGGGCCCGGGATCCGGTGCCGGACGACGACCCTTCTTGAGCCGTACGGCAGGGCCTCCTGAACAGCTACTTGGCTGCTGGAAGGGCGCTATGGCTTGGGGAGGCCAACTGCCCCCCGGCCGGTAGTCTATCAGGCTCCCCTGCCCTCCGCTTCGCAACGCGGCATGGCACCCGGCGCGATTGCCAGCCGGACGGTCAGCGCCCGGCTGGCTTGTCCCACATCCGCAACTTGCCCAAGGCCTGACCGGTTTGTAGCTTGCTTTCCTACCAACCGGAACACCAGACACATGAAAACACGCAAACTATTGATACCCTGCCTCCTGTTTTCCCTGCCCTTGACGGGACAGGTGGCCGCGCAGGACGACGCCGATGCATTTATGGGCCGGTGGGCCCTCCACCTGCCCGGTGGAGCGGGCTGGCTCGAAGTCCATGACGACCACGGCTATCTGGATGCGTCGCTTCTCTGGTACGGCGGTAGTGTCCTGCCCGTGGCCAGCGCCAACATTTCAGACGGAGTGCTGACCGTTACCAGGACCAATTCCGTAAACCGGGGAGCTGGTCGCACGCACACCATCACGAATACGCTTGAGCTCAAGGTGGACGGCGATGGCATTAGCGGAACGGCTGTCTTCCCGAGCCGCACCGGCCTGGGCCGACAAATGGTGGAATTCCGGGGCGAGCGCATCCCCGATCTGCCTCCCACGCCCGATATGTCGCAGATCACGTACGGAGAACCTGTGGAGCTCTTTAACGGCACGGACCTCGCCGGTTGGTCCCTGGTCAATCCCGACCAGAAGAACGGGTTCATGGTCGAAGACGGGATCCTGATCAACAATCCCGTGCAGCCGGAAGGCGAAGAGTATGTCTCGTATGGCAACCTGCGCACCGATGCCACATTCGAAGACTTTCGGCTGACGCTTGATGTCAATGTGCCGGAAGGCAGCAACAGCGGCGTCTACCTGCGCGGCATCTACGAAGTCCAGGTCGTGGACAGCTACGGGCGCGAGGCGGACTCGCACAATATGGGAGGACTCTACAGCCGCATTACCCCGAATGCCACGGCCGAGAAGCCGGCCGGCGAATGGCAGACCATGGACATGACGCTGTACAAGCGCCACCTGACCGTCGTTCTGAATGGCACCAAGATCATTGACAATCAGCCCGTTCTCGGCGTAACGGGCGGAGCGCTTACGGCAGACGAGCATTCGCCCGGACCCATCTACCTTCAGGGCGACCATGGGCGCGTTCTCTACCGCAACCTCGTACTTACGCCCATCATCAATTGACATCCTGTTCCACTATCCGGCCAGTTGCCTCATGCCCCAGCACATTACCGTCAGCCGAAGAGACTTCATGCGAATGGGCGCCCTGGGCACTGCCGCTGTGGGCATGGGAGCCCGCACGGGCGCGGCCACTGCCAGGGCGGTACCACCGAGCGAACGCATCACGCTCGGCTTCATTGGAGTAGGTGCCCGAGCGCACCAGCTCATTGAGGCCCTGAATGCGTTCCCCGAGGCCGAGATCGTGGCCGTCTGCGACGCCTACAAGGGCAGGGTCAGCCGCGCCGTCGCCCGAACCGGCGGTCGCGCCCAGGCCCATGACGACTACCGCGAAATCATCGAGCGGCCCGATATCGACGCAGTGGTGATTTCGACTCCCGACCACTGGCACTACAGGCATAGCGTCGATGCTCTGAATGCGGGCAAACATGCCTACATCGAAAAGCCGATGACGTACTCCGTTGACGAGGGCCTCGGCATCATCGAAGCACAGCGCCAGAGCGGAGTCGCCGTGCAGGTTGGAAGTCCTGGTCCCAGCGGAGTGCTTGCACAACAGGCACGGCAAATGATCACGGCCGGAAAGATCGGCCAGGTAACCATGGTGCGCGCCGCCATGAACCGCAATACGGCCTCCGGTGCCTGGATATATCCCATCCCGCCGGATGCTTCGCCGCAAACGGTTGACTGGGAGCTTTTCCTTGGAAACGCGCCGAAGCTGCCGTATAGCCCGGAGCGCTTTTTCCGCTGGCGGTGCTACCGGGATTATTCCGGCGGCATGTCCACGGACCTGTATGTTCATACGTGCACAACCATAAACTTCGTCATGGGCGCACCCATGCCGGAGAGCGCCGTCGCAATGGGCGGGCTCTACAGGTGGAAGCATTCTAGGGATGTGCCCGATACCATCAATGCATCGCTGAAGTATCCCGAGGGATTTCTCGTCAGCCTGAGCGGTACCTTCAGCAACCAGGGCGGCGCCGCGGGCGGCATACGGTTCCTGGGTACCGAGGGCTCGCTTATACTGGGCCAGACGCTAACCTTCATTCCGGAGCATGTGAACGAAAGCAACGGCTGGATCGTGGACAGCTGGCCGGAGGACCTGGCGAGGGACTACTACGAAGATCCGGACGTCCGCCAGGCCGAGCTGCCGCGCTCCCGCGAGGCGCGCGCACTCGCGCCACGTGAAGTCTACCAGGCGGAAGGGGAGTCGGATATCATGGCCCACCTTGCGGAGTTCTTCCATGCGGTGCGCGAGGGCGTTCCTACGCGCGAAGACGCTACGGTAGGACATCACGCGGCTTCCTGCGCGCACATGATCAATATCGCGCTGGACCGCCAAGGTGTCGTGCGCTGGGATGCCGGCAAGGACACGCTGGCTGCCGGCTGAAGCCGCTCCCGGATCCCCGTGGCAATTGCGCACCAGGCTGACCGAAGCGCCGATTGCGGCCCGCACACCTGCCGCTTCGCGGGCGGAATTGGCCTCCTGCCTGGTTGCCCTCCGCGCGGGCTCGGGCACAATGCTGAGCATACCCCGCGGCGGCCAGGCGGCAGGCGGCCTTCACGCTCCCCCGCCACCCGGGCGCGCGGGTGTTACCGATTATGCTGGCCGCCCTGCCACACCACGTGCCTCCCGCCCGGGCAGCCAGTCTATGCCGGTTGCAACTGCTCCGGTTCGCCGTGCCCTGTACGCGCTATGAACAGAGCTACCCGTCCTCGGCCGCGAGTTCCGTGCGGGCCGCTACAAGCGCATCGCGCACCTCGACGATGCCCTCGATTTCCCGGTCCCTCGGACCGTGTTCAATGCCGCAGTATCCGTTATAGCCTGCATCGAGCACTATGCGCAGCATCCGGACGTAGTCCAGAGGGCTCGCATTGCCGTGGTCATCAAATACCATCGGCTTGACGCTTACGCCCGTGGCATAGGGCATGAGTTCCTCGACGCCCCTGTACGAGTCGTACGTTCTTTCTTCGCTGATGCGAAAGTTGCCAAAATCCGGCAGCGTGCCCGCGCGCGGATGGTCCGCCATTTCTATTACGCTCCTGAGCCACTTGCCGTCGCTGAAATAGCCACCGTGGTTTTCAATGATCACGTGCTGGTCATGCTCATCACCGAACTCGCAGAGCTGATGCAGGCCGTCCGCGACAAGCTTCATCTGCTCCTCCGCCGTTCCTTCGCTGTAACCATTGACGCGAATCGAGTGGCAGCCCAGGAACGCTGCGGCCGTGACCCACTTGTAATGGTTTTCCACGGCCTGTCGACGCATGTCCGCGTCGGGGTCGCCCAGGTTTCCCTCTGCATCGCACATGATGAGCACGCTCTCTACTCCCTCTCCATCGGCCCGCGTCTTCATTTCGCGAAGGTACTCCATGTCCTCCGCCTTGCCCTTGTAGAACTGGTTCACGTACTCGATGCCGTAAATGTCGTTTTCCGCCGCTATGCGGGCAAAATCAAGCGGATCCGTTTGGCCGGCAAAAATGGAGCGGTACATGGACCACTGCGCCAACGAGATCTTGAACAGCTCGTCAGACTGTGGCCCGGCCACAGCCGCGCGGGCCAGGCCAAGGCCTGCAGCGGCAAACGCTGTATGCTTGAGAAATGAGCGGCGGGATACGTGCTGCATCGTCATGGCTTCCCTCAGAGTATGTTACGGGTTCTTGATGCCCTGGCCGTTGAACCGCAACCAGTCCAGCTCCAGGAAAGTATCGTCGTGATCGGTTGCGAAGTCGAGTACCAGCTCGATTGTCTTTCCCGGATCGGCAATGTCCAGGGTGATATCTCGCCAGTTGTCATAGGCGTCCTTTCTAAGCAGTCCCATGCCGGAAGCATCCTCGGGGACGCCGGCCGCGTAGCGGGCCTGGCGAGGGACGGCAGCCTCTCCCACATCTTCGCCAAGTCCCAACGTCGCCAGCTCCTGGCCTTCCCCGGTAACGATTCGCACGTCTCCGGGAGCGTGCAAGCGAAAGCGCAAGGTAATAGAATTGATCCCGTGCAGATTGACCGGTTTGTACGCAAGGCGGGAGCTGTCCTCCAGCTGCATGGCCGAAAGCGCGGTGCCTCCCCAGTGCTCGCTTGCAGGGCGGGCCGAATAAGTTGTGCGCCTTGTGCCACGGCTCTCGTATACGTGTTCGGCTTCCTTGAGGCTTGGCTGCAGCCGAACGCGGTCGCAACCGGAGCCGGGCAGGCAGGCCTCCACTTCGGCAAACCGGTCGGCGTAGTGCACGTCCGGCGTGTGGGTAAAGCGCCGCGATATCACGAATTCGCCTTCCGGTCCCGTGAAGGACTCCAGCGGGATCGGCGAAGTGTCGAAGCCCGTGTAGGTCTGCACGGTGACCTCATCCGAGCGGGCCCTGTCATGCACGTCGACCTGGTAGCGCGCCGCGGCATCAAAATCAAAGATACCTCCGTCGGGCGGCCAAACCAGGCGCAGCGCACCGGTCACGGCGCCGGATTGAGCCACCGGCGCCGGCTGCTCGCGACTTCCGTAGTAATCCAGGCGGACCAGTTGCGCATTGGGATTGCTGCCCCAGAATTCGTCTCCCCATTCGAGAATGTACAGCCGCCCGTGCGGGCCGACTTCGATGTCCATGGGGCTGATGTAGTCGAGACCCGGCAGAAAGGGATCGATCTTTACTATATCGCCTCCCTCGTCCACCGTCACCACCTGTACCCAGTTTCGCATCCACTCGTAGATCATGACCTTGTTGTCGTAGTACGGCGGAAAGGCGTGCTCGTGCGCTGTCGACGCGTCATAATGAAACACGGGACCGGCCATGGGATTGAGCCCGCCGGCTCCGAGCTCGGGAAACTCCTCGGACGTTCCGTAGAAGTAGGGGATCCACGCGGGCTGCGCAGCGGGCAGGTCCCGCGCCCCGGTATTGTACGGTGAAGCGTTGACGGGCGCGGCGGGATCGATATACGGCGTCATGTCCTCTTCGCCGTAGACGTAATACAGGTCGTACGGCTCGTTGTAGCCGGTAAACAGCGGCCATCCGAAGAATCCCGGCCCCCTTGCCTGGTTGAATTCATCCACCCCGTTGCCGTTGCCCGGCCCGACATCGCCCCAGTAGACCCACCCGGTGGCGTTGTCCACCGAAATCCGGAACGGATTGCGGTGACCCATGGTGAAGATCTCTCCCCTGTGCAGGGAATCAGCCTTGAACAGATTGCCTTCCGGGATGGAATACGAACCGCCCGCTTCCGGGCGAATGCGCAAAATCTTGCCCCGAAGATCATTGGTATTGGCGGAGGTGCGGCCGTGATCGGCCATGCGCCTGATGGCCTCCTCCTCGTGGTCGCGCGGCCCTCCCGAATTGTCCCCCGTAGAGAGATAAAGCAGGCCGTCCCTGTCAAACTGTATGGAGCCTCCCGAATGGCAACACTGGACGCGCTGCACCGGGATTTCCAGCATCGACACCTCGCTTTCCATGTCAAGCAGGCGGCCATCATATTCGAATCGTGACAACCGGTTGAATTTGGCTCCTTCCGTAACCGGCGAATAATATATGTAGAGCCAGCCATTGGCCATGAAGTTGGGATCAAGTGCCAGCCCCAGAAGCCCGTCCTCGATGTTCTTCTCCACCGGCAACCAGCCGATTACGCGGGCCTTGCCCGTATCGGGCTCCCAGATCTTGATGGCTCCGGCCCACTCGACAATAAACACACGCCCGTCGCCTGCTATGTCGATCTCCATGGGATCAGTTAGCGCGCCCGTCAGCACAACTTCCTGAAAGCCTGCTGCCCTGGAAGCCATGACATCCGCATCGCGGCGGCCCGCCACCCATTTTATCGCGCCAGCCAGATGCGCCCGCATGTGGGGCTCGCTGTAGCTTTCCTCCGTGTGTCCGAGTCCAGTATAGAATGCGCGCCCTCCAAGGTCCGCATGCGCCCAGGCAATGGGATGGTCATGCCCCATGGTGCCGCCCTCGTACGAGCGCTCCGCCACGGAGGCAACGACGTGCACGTCAGGCCTAGGATTCTTCCTAAAATTGTACCATTCATCAGTGCGCTCCCAGCGAAGCGGCAGCGATGCCGTAGCGGGATGCCGGCGGTCCGTTACCAGGACCTCCGCCGGCTGCACTTCCGGGTGATTGTCAAAAAAGGCCCCTACCAGGGCGTTATACCAGGGCCAGTCGTACTCGGAGGCAGCAGCGCCGTGAATCCCCACAAAGCCTCCGCCCTGCCTGACATACCGTTCAAAAGCCAGCTCCTGCTGCCTGTTCAGCACGTCGCCCGACGTGTTCAGGAAAACTACGGCTGCGTACGCCTGCAGGGAATCGTATGCGAAGTGGGAAGCATCCTCGGTGGCAACCACGCGAAAGCCGTGCTCGGCACCGATCTCACGCAGCGCCTGGATGCCGGTCTCTATGGAAGCATGCCGGAATCCCTCGGTCCTGGAAAACACCAGAACACTGTAATCCTGCGCACCGGCCCCCGCCACGAATGCGGCCCCGGCCGCGATGGCAACCAGAATACGTGCGTAGCGTCCTGGCACCTGCGTTCCCATGCGCTACAGGCGCTTCACGCGAATATTGCGATACCACACGGGCTGGCCGTGATCCTGCAAGCCGATGTGGCCTTCGCGACTGAAGGCGGCTCCGGGTGTCGGAAACTTGTTCCATGAACCATCCGGGTTCTGGTGCGGGCTTCGCCACCGCGCAAGATCCATGTCAACAACGTATTCGCCATTGAGCTGAACCTGCACCCGGCTCCCCGAGCACGTAAGCCGATAGGTATTCCACTCGCCCGGCTCGTTCACGGCATTTTTCGAAGGGGCCATTAGATCGTACACCGCCCCCGCGGTGCGCGTGCGGCTTGTGCCGTACTGGCCGTAGGAGTTGGCCACCTGCACTTCGAGACCCGTATATACAGGATCCATGATGTCATCCGTGCGGAAGAACACCCCGCTGTTGGTGCCTTCTATCACCTTGAACTCCAGCTCCAGTATGAAGTCGCCGTAGCGCTCCTCCGTCCACAGGTAATCCAGATTGTGTTCCTGCCCGTCCGGGTTCTCTCGTCTGACCGTAAGCTCGCCCGACTCCACCACAAACTTGTTGTTCTCGCCCGTTAGCCAGCCCGAAAGATCCTGGCCATTGAATAGCGTTTGCCAGCCATCGGGGTCCAGCGCCGGATCCTCCACGGCGAGCGGCTCATCCAGCGGACGTATCCAGATGTTGCGGAACTGGATGTTACTGGAGGTGGGATTGTAGGCGTCGGCCTCCTCGTCCCAGCCACCGTGGTGCTGCAGGGCAATCGGGCCGCGCTCGGGCAAACCAGGGATCTCGGCATCCTCGATCACCCAGTGCCCGTTAAGCATGACGGATACGCGGTTGCCGATCAGCGTGATATCCATCGAATTCCACTCCCCGATCGGGTTGTCAGCCCGCATGCTCGGAACGGCATCCGCCCGCTGCTCGGCCGTGGAATTCGGGTCAGTGCGCACGCCCCACAGCTCTCCCGATCCCGCGCCCCAGTTCCAGAGGTTGACCTGCTGCGTCGTGCCGCGAAGGAAGATGCCCGAATCCGAGTTGGGCGTCGGCGTCGTAATGGTATTGCCCGCTTCATCCGTCTCGTAAGAGCCGTCCGGCAGGATGGTGGGCATATCGTACATGCCGGAGGCCCCCTTGAATCGCCAGTCGACGTGCAGCTGGAAATCGCCGAATTCCTCTTCCGTCCACAGGTTCTTGTCCTCGGCCTCGCTCAGCGCGTCGTAGTCAATCATGTAGTCTACAACCTTCCAGTGTCCCCCGTCGCCTTCCGGGACTTTCCAGCCCTCGAAGTCCTTGCCATTGAATAGCGTCCGGTACTGCGGCCATTCGCGCCATGTAGGATACGTGTGGTAAGGCGGAAGGGCGTTCGCATACCTGGGCTTAGGCGGATTCCCCTGGTTGTAGAACACATAGAGTCCGGTCTTGCCAGCCAGAACTACATCGGTTCGTCCGTCCTTGTCCATGTCCTTTACATTGATCTTCATGCCAACGCCGACCACGTTGTTTGGCGGCGGGCTCACTCCCCCCTCGTCCGGGTAGTGCGGCACATGGTTGTAGGACAGGATGTGGCGCTCGAATGCGCCTCCCTTGATGTCGTACCAGAAGACGAAGGACGGATCTCCCACGCCCACGTCTCCGCCGTAGTGCGCAAACAGCCGCTTGCCGGCAATCAGGTCGTCCTTGCCGTCACCATTGAGGTCTCCGAGCGCCAGCGTGTGGAAGACGCTGTAGTCCGTCTCGATCCAGTGCCGCGTAAAAGAGCGCTTGCCCTCATCGTCCATGCCCTGCTCATACCAGGCAAGACCGTAGGCGTGGGCGCTGCCGATAATGATGTCGTTCAATCCGTCCTCGTTCACGTCATGCACGATGTTGGGGTGCGCGGTGGCAGTGGCATTCTCCGACAGCGCGGAACGGAAATCCCAGTCCGCATGAAACGGCCATGGCCCTGCGGGATTGTCCTCGGGCTGCTCGTACCAGCCCTGCCCCGTGACGATATCGAGCCTGCCGTCCATGTTTACGTCCCCCAGCGCGTTGCCGTGCGTGTCGCCGTCGGTGCCCACGATATGCTCGCGCCACCACGGGGCCTCGTCCAGATGCTCCAGCCAGGTCATGCCCTGCCCCTCGACCAGACGCCAGTGGTTGACCAGGATGTCCTCGTCGCCGTCGCCGTCAATGTCGCCGTGCACGACCCCTTCCATGTTGAAGGCCTGGTGGATCTTGTGCGACTCCCACTGCTCACCGGGCTCGGTCTCGCGCCCTGGATTGCGGTACCAGTAGGCCCCCTTCATGAACATCCATCCCGAACTCACTACGTCCTCCCATCCATCGCCGTCCACGTCGAGCGCAAACTCGCTGTTGCTTTCCGTTTCCGGCCCGTTGGCGTCGGCTCCAGGGCGATAGTTGCTGTGCTTGATCCAGTGCGGCGCCTCGTACCAGTTCTTGCCGGCGGCGATGTCGAGGTCTCCGTCGTTGTCGAAGTCCGCCACGGACGCAGTTTCGGAAAACGGACCGAACCAGTAGCTGTTTTGGAGCGGATCATGGACCGGGCCGTCGATCTTGACAGGGATAAAAATGGTCTCCCTTGACTGAGCCAGGAGCAGTCCCGGCGTGAGGAAAAGTGCGGCTAGGATCGTCAGGCGGTTGTAGGCTTTCCTTGGCATGGTTCTGCTGGTTTGTGGCGGCGCTTCGCTACCGAAGCCACGCTTTCTTTACGTCGGGGTCACCGGCTCGCGTAAGGAGGTCCATCTGACGCTCCGAGAGCCGGACATTCAGGGCGCCGATGTTCTCTCTTACCTGGTCCGGCGTGCTTCCGGCAATAATGGGCAGCACGGCAGGACTGCTCTGCCGCATCCAGGCAATGATTACCTGGTTGGGCGTTGCGCCCACTTCAGCGGCCACGCTCTGAAGTGCGGCCAGGCGCTCGTCCGATTCCGGGCCGGCGAACTGGGCAGGGACGGGGCGGTCGCTTCGCGTGTAGGCGCCCTGCAGCAGTATCGAGTACGCGATAAGCGTCATGCCGTGGTGGCGGCAATAGCGCTTCATGTCCTCCGTGGCGAAAATCTGCGGTCCGAAGTCTGCGCCGTGGCGCGGGCGAAGGTACGTATAGCGCTGCTCGACCACACTGTACGCGGTCCAGCCCCGGAGCACACTCAGGGCGTTCGCCTCCGCCACTCGCCAGAGCCACAGGTTGCTGGCTCCCAGGGCGCGCACCTTTCCGGCTGTCACGAGGCGGTGAAACGCCTCCATGGTCTCCTCAATCGGCGTATCGAAATCGTCGCGGTGCGCGTAGTAGACGTCGATGCGGTCGGTCTGAAGTCTCCGCAGGCTCTTTTCGCACTCGCGCTCTATCTCGCCGGCGCTAAGGCCACCGGCACACCCCGGATAGTCGAACGCCAGCTTGGTAGAGATGACCATGCCGTCGCGGTTGCCGCGCGAGGCCATCCACCGGCCTATCGTGGACTCGCTTTCTCCCCCCACGCATCCGGGATACCAGCTGGCATAGAAGTTTCCCGTGTCAATGAACGTTCCTCCGTGCTCCGCAAACAGATCCAGCAGGCCGAACGAATCAGCTTCGTTAATGCGGCTGCCTATCAGATCCGTGCCGTAGCACAAGGCGCTGACTTCGACCGAAGTCTTGCCGAGCTTCTGCTTTTGCATGACTTTTCCTGTTCCGGATTGCCTAGTCCATAAACGTTACGATAGCCGCACCCCCGATCATCAGCGCGACACCCAGGATCTTGATCAGTGTAATGGTATGCACCTCGGAGCCTAGCCACCCGTAGTGCGACAGTACCATCCCGGTTATGACCTGCCCGGCGAGCAGCGAAATAAAGAGTGCTCCCGCGCCCACCTTCGGAATCAGGAAGGCGATAGCGAATACGAGCATGGCACCGAGCGCTCCCGCCGTCAGCAGCACCGGGTTAACGTCGGCCAGTGGTGCCAGCGCACCCTGTTTCCATCCGAAGAGGCCGATTATGACGGCGGTTGCGGCTCCGATGAGCCAGAATACGGCGTTCGCAACCGGCGTATTGCCAATGGCCGCGCCTACCTTTCCATTCATGGCCAGGTGTACGGCGAGGACAACGCCGAGAAAAAGGGTAAACAGAAAAAACGGAGCTTTCATGGCTCTTCCGGTTTGGTGTCCGAATGTCGGACAGATGATAAAGGCCTGCAATCAGAGGGCGACCCAGCGCTCCTCCCGGTGGCTTTGCAGGATAGCGTCACACAATTGAATTTCGTGGTGGCCCTCCTCGAACGTGGGATATTGCACCTCATCCGGGGCAGCACCCGAGTCTATGGCCTGGTAGAATGCGCGGAAGCACTGTTTGAAGGTGTCCGGGAAGCCCTCGTTGTGACCGCCAGGGTAGTCGGAATAGCCACTTGCGAGGGCGCCCAGCTGGGCGGGATCGCGCACGAGCGTTTCGCTTGGCCCGTCGCGCCGGCCAAGCCAGAGTTCATTCGGCCTTTCACTGTCCCAGGCCGCCGCTCCGCCCGAGGCTGCTATCTCGTACCGGAGCATGTTCTTGCGCCCGGCCGTAACCTGGGACACGAAAAGCACGCCCTGCGCTCCGCCTTCGAATCGCAGCAGCACGCACCCGGCGTCCTCCGTCGCAACGGGCACGGGCTGAAGTACCGTGGCCCGCGCCTGTTTGCCGGTGAATGTCGCGATTTCCCCCTCCGGTCTGCGACGGATGGGATGCACGGTCCGCAGGTCGGCAAGTACTGCCTCTACGCGAAGCCCGGTTATGGAAAGCACAAGATCCATCCAGTGCGTGCCAATGTCTGAAACGGCCCTCAGAGCCCCTCCTTCTTCCGCCAGCACGCGCCAGTTGTAGTCCGTTTCATACAGCAGCCAGTCCTGGACGTATCGGCCAATAACAGAAAAGACTCTGCCGAGGCTGCCGCCCCGGATTCGCTCGCGGAGCTCCAGATTGACCGGGTAGAAACGGATATTGTAGCATACGCCCGCGTGCAGTCCCATAGTGCGGGCCAGGTCCACCAATTCCGCTGCCTCCTCGGCATGCATGGCCAGCGGTTTCTCGCACATGACGTGCTTGCCGGCCAGAAGGGCCCGCCGTGCCATGCCGAAATGCAGCACGTTCGGAACCGCCAGATGAACGGCATCCACCGTGGCATCATCGAGCACGTCCTCCAGACTCTCATAGGCCCGCGGCAATCCCAGGGCCTTGCAGGCCGCTTCGGACTTTTCCGGCCGGCTGCCGAGAATTCCCGTTACCCGAATACCAACGCGCTTTAGTGCCTCGACGTGGACCGGACCGATGAAGCCTGTCCCGGCAACCGCAGCGCCGATGGAGCGCATGCCGCTATCTGCCGAATCCACGAACCCGCTCCCGGTTGGTCCTCAGGGCCTCAAGCGGCGGATGGGATTCGTCCTCGTATTCCACCACATACCATTCGATGCCTCCCTCCGACTCGCTGAGCGCGAATATCTCCTCCCACGGGAGGCTGTCATCCCCGACAAATGGCTCAAAAGGATGCTCCGCTCCATGCGTAAAGGGCTTGACGTGCATGGAATTGATCCGGCCCGGATCGCCTTTGATCACTTCCAGTACGTCGGCGCCCCCGTTCGCCGCGTTTCCCGTATCCAGCTGCAGGATCACGTCGTCCGGCGTGTTGTCAGCAAGAATATCCCAGATGGTCTGACCCTCTACCAACTGGTCGAAACTGTATGCGTGGCAGTGGTACCCCGTACGCATGCCATGTGGACGAAGCGCCTCCTGGATTGCTGTCAACTCGTCTGCCGTGCGCATGAGCACGTCCATCCCCGTGCGCCTGTCCTCGCCAATGGCGGGCACTATCAAATTGGGGTTTCCAAGCTCCCCGTGAAAATCGATGGATCGCTGCAGTTCGTCGCCAAGAAGCATGGGAAGCCCCACGTGGGCCCCCGCAACACGCAGTCCGTGCCCATCCAGCATGGAACGCAATTCGGCTGCGGAGTAGTCGTAATAACCGGCAAATTCGACGCCGTCGTAGCCCAGCGTCGCCACTTCGGCCAGCGTTCCCGGGAAATCCTCTTCAAGAAGATGCCGGAAGCAGTACAGCTGCACGCCAACCGGAATTGCGGCGTTCGCCTCGTCCGCGGCGGCATCGGCCATTGCGCCTTCCGGCTCTCCGCTTTCGCGGCCGCATCCGGCAAGCCCCGCTACAACTAGCGAGCCACCGGATGCCTTCAGGAAGTCGCGCCGCGTCAGGGGCCTGCGAATAAATCGTGCCATAGGTCTTCTCTGCTATTGGATATGTGGTGCCGCAACGGTGAAGTAGGAAGCTACGGTACAGAATAGCCAGTTACCAATGCCGTCCGGCATCCGCGGCAGGCTGGATTTGACCGGCACCGGCGCCGGCTATCCGAAGGCAATGCAAGCGGGGCTGGGCACATTCGCCGATTGACCGGAATGGGAAAGCAGTCCAGATTCGCTGTCAATGCTGAATACTTCCAGCGAATCCGAGTCCTGGTTGGCCACGACCAGCCACTTTCCCGACGGATGGATGTCAAAATTGCGGGGAGTCCTGCCGCGTGTTGAAGAGTGTCCCAGCAGCTTCAAACCTCTCTCGCCAATTCGGAACACGGCTATGCATGCCGGGCCGCGGAGAGAGGCGTACAGGAAGCGCCCTGAGCCTCCGACATGTATATCGGCCCCGGAAGGTGTGCCTTCAAATGCCGTAGGCAGTGCGCAGAGCGTCTCCAGCGGCGTGAGCCTGCCGCCGGCGTATGAAAACGCAGTCACCGTCGAGTCCAGTTCAGCCATGAGATAGGCGCGTCGTCCGGCGCGGTCGAGCGCTATGTGGCGCGGACCCGCACCCGCGTGCAGTCGCACCGCGCCCGCGCGCTCTAGCGCGCCAGATGCGCCGTCTAGGCGGTACGACACTACTTCGTCCGTTCCCAGGTCCGGTACCAGGACGTGTCCCCAGTCCCGGTCGGCCACCGCCGCATGCGGATGCGGGGCTTGCTGACGCTCGGCATGAACGCTGCGCCCCGCGTGCGCAACGTGGTCCGTAGCGGGTCCCAGTCCGCGGTCCGCATCCACGGGAAGCACGGTCACGGATCCGCCCAAATAGTTGGCTACCAGAACATGGCCTGCGGCAATACTCAGGTGGCAGGGCGCCGCGCCCAGCGAAGGCTGGCGGCCGCGCAGCGAAAGCCGGCCCGTCGGCTGGTCCACCGCGTAGGCATAGACCCAGCCGCCGGTATGCGGATCAGTGACTTCGCTCGCCGCATAGAGCACGCCTTTGGCCATCACGAGGAACGACGGATTGACTATGCCGCGCTGAACGTGCCGCAGTGTGAGCTGGCCCGTGCTTTCATCCAGCTCAAAGCAGTAGATCCCTTCGCCGCGTCCGTCGACGTGATCCTCGCGCCGCGTGTAGGTGCCAACGTACAGCCGTGACAGGGACACCCGCATCTAGCCCGATCCGACCTCGATGCCCGCGAGGTGCTCCAGCGCCTTGACGAGGGCGTGATTGCCCTCGTCGCCGAGACCCCGCCGCTGCAGCGTGCGGTAAAGCTGGAAGCACAGGGCCGTGGCAGGCACCGGGACGCCGTGCGCGTCGGCCGTATCGAGCACCAGTCGCAAGTCCTTTTGCTGCAGATCAATGGTGAAGCCTGGCCTGAAATCTCGCACGATCGCCTGGGAGCCCCTGTTGGAGAGCATCCAGCTGCCGGCTGCCCCGCCTTCCACCGCGGCGAGGGTTGTGCCCAGATCAAGCCCGCCCGCTTCGGCGAACACCAGGGCTTCACCCACGGCCAGCATGGTGCCTACTACCAGGATCTGGTTTACCAGCTTGACGGTCTGCCCGGCCCCCGCGCCGCCCACGTGCGTTACCGTGCGCCCCATGGCCTCCAGCACTGGCAAGGCCCTGGCGAACTGCGTGTCGTCGCCTCCTACCATAATACTGAGGGTGCCGTTGGCGGCTCCTTCGCTTCCTCCGCTGATGGGCGCATCAAGCATGTGGATTCCCCTTTCAGCGAGGCTGGCTGCAATCTCGCGTGTGCGCACGGGGCTGATCGTACTGGTATCAATCAGCAGCGAATCCGGAAGCGCGGCATTCAGCACGCCCCCTTCCCCCAGCACAACCTCCTCCACGTCCGGTGTGTCACTTACGCACACAACGATGATAGAGGAGCGAGACGCAAGGTCGGCTACGCTGTCAGCAGGCATCGCCCCTTCCTCCACGAGCGGCGCCATGCGCCTGCGTGTCCTGTTCCAGACGATTAGCTCGAACCCGGATCTGAGCAGGTTGCGGGCCATGCCGCCTCCCATAATTCCCAGTCCGACAAATCCGACCCTTTCCTTCATGAGCACTCAGTTCGCGGATCTGAATGTATTGTACAGGGGTATTCCCCGTTCGTCGAAGAACTCGAAGTAGATGCGCGGCTCGGCACCCGGCACAACGCGCACCTGCAGGAATCCACCCGATGCTTCCTGCATGACATACGGTTGCCGGATAGTCGCATCCGGATCCGTGGAAAGCGGATCGCCCGGCATGCGTCCCACGCGGGAATTGGCATCCACGAGCGCACCCGAGGAGAATTCCTCAAGGCCGCTCGGGTGTATGGAGTGGTACTGCCAGTGGCGATCTCCGCAGACTATGTAAAAGTTGCGCGCCAGGTCCTCCTCCGCCAGAAACGCGAAGAATTCGTCCCGCTCGTACTGGAATCCCTGAAGATTGGCATGGTTGTCCCGCTTGTAGGCATCGTCCGGGCCGATCATGGGCGTCGGTGAAATCAACACGCGGAAGGTGGCGTCGCTCTCCCTTAGCGTCCGCATGAGCCATTCGCGCTGCGTCTTGCCCCAAATGGTCTTGCCGGGCCCGTCCGGCATGGCATTGGGGCTGCGGTAGTCCCGTCCCTCGACGAGCCAGATCTGCAGGTCCCGGGAAATCCGGTACGTGCCGTAGGTTATCGAATCTTGCGAGACCGGCAGCTGCTCCAGGAACATTTCGCGCCCAAGCTGCGGCAGCGGCGACCTGTCGCCGGTATTGTCGCAATCGTTGTACCGGTAGTCATGGTCATCCTTTTCCCAGTAGGTGGGTACGTTCCGGAACAGCTCGCGAAAGCGGGGTCGCACGAACTGCTCGTGGTAGCAGCGCCGGATCCCGTCGCGGTCCGTCGCCATGCCAAGCGGCTGGTAGCTCGCGTCATAGTACACGTTATCTCCGGTGCCGACGAAGTAGTCCGGCTCCATCCCGAGTATCGTCTCCAGTGCAGGGAAGCCGAGAGCGCTGTCCGCACCGTGGTACCGCAACGCCGGATCGCGGTAGAATCGGTCGTAATTCATGCCAGTTACCACGACCAGGCGCACCTCGCGGGACTCTTCCGCGCCGCCGAGTGTCCGGAATCGGCCCCACTGGCCGGCTGTTGCATCCAGGGAATCGGCTCCGTACCACAGGCGATATCTGTACCGTGTGCCCGGCTCGAGGCCGGCCACCACGGTCTTCACGATGTAATCGTGCTCTGGTTTAGCCTGGTGCCACGAAGTAGAAAAGCCCGCGTTCGCGCCGGGGGCCAGGACCACTTCCCACCGCGCCCAACCCTCGCAGCCGTAGAGGTCATGTCCGCGCAGCCGGTCTCCGTCTGTCAGGCGGGCCTGCAGTATGACACCGGTTTCGGTCACGCGCCCGGCCATGATGCCCTGACCGAGACTGACATCGTGACAATCCTGGGCGGCGGCACCTGCTGAAGCGGCGAGGCAGAGCGCTGTGAGGCCGAGCGTCTTCATCCCGTCACGCGGCTTACCTGGTCCTGCAGGGCCCGGTAGGCCCCCGCCAGCTCCGCAGTCTTGTTTCGCCAGCGGCATTCAACGGATATGCGTCCGGAATAGCCCACGGACTTGAGCGCTTCAAAATAGGGCGTGAAGTCGTCCCCGTGCGTTCCGGGCGCTGCGCGGTCCGTATTCTCCGCAACGTGGAGATGCTTTGTATAACGGCCGGCTATCAGCACGTCCTCCGCGTTTCTGCCTTCCTGCATCACGTGGTAGATGTCGAAGGTAAGGCCCACGGCCGGATGCGCCACACGATCCAGCACGGCCACCGCCTCTGGCACCGTATTCAGGAAATTGGTTTCCTGACTCCGAAGCGGTTCCACACACACGGTAATGCCCCACTCCTGGGCCACGGGCGCCATTTCGGTCAGCACGCCCGTGAATTGGCGCGCAGCCTCGTCATGCGGAAATCCCTCGGGTACGTACCGCGCCCCACCGCTGCCGAACACAATATGCTCTATCCCGATACTGCGTGCGCGTCTGAAGGCCACGGCTGCGTATGCCATGACCGCCTCCATGTCAAGGTCAGGGCCCACAACCTTGAGAGAGCCCGGCAGGAACAGGTTGGCCACCGGCACGGGCACAGGAAGCGATGCCATCACGTCTGCACGGGCGGCAAACGCCTCCTCCGGCGCGCCAGGTACGAGCAGATTCTGCACCGAGGGCTCGATGTACCGGTAGCCGGCGGATGCAAAGTCCGCGTACTCCGCCACGGGTCCGCACACGCCGATGCTGAGAAACTCCGCCTGCCCGGAGTTGCACGCGCCTGCAAAGGCTGCAGCCACGGCTGACGCCGACTGCATGAGAAAGCTGCGCCTGGAAACGGAAGCACTCATGGGATTAAGCGGCTTCTGGCCGCAGTTTGTACAATTGCTCGCCTGCGCGCTCCGCAAGCAGCAATCCTTCGGATTCCCTGCTTCGCCACGCATCGATGTCAATTTGCGCCGGATCAATATAGCCAAGACCCATGCTCTCGCAGCGCTGCCGCGAGATCTGGCTCGCCAGCGTCACGCTGATCCTCGGCCTTTCCTGTCCATGCGAGTAGGTAGCCTCGCCGCGAACGTGCGCGGAATGTGCCAGAACCGCCCAGGGATATCGGCAATAGCGGTCCCAGTGATGCAGGAAATACGCGCTTCCATGAAACCCGATTTCTTCCAGCGTCGCTCCGTGCGTAATGGAAAACTCGCTGATGTGGGGAGCATAGAGAATGATCTCTCCGCCGTCCATGATTGCCGGCTCCAGCTTGTAGACCCCTTTTGCGCCCGTCCAGAGGTCGTCGTACATCTCGGGTACGACGGCCAGCGCCTGCCGAAACGGCTTTTCTATCCACCTGATATGCAGCTGGCCCGAAAGCCTGGCTGCGGAGAGCCATGCGGCGTCGGGCGACCCAACATACAATCCGGCAAGGCCGTTGCCGCCGACAACCATGCTGGCACAGCTCTTGGGAGTGGGGATGAGGCTGGCTGCCCGGTCTATGACGGCCCGGACCGGCGTGTGAAGCGTGCCGATGACAGACCGGCATCCGAGAAGGGCACCCAGCCAGTGAGTAACATCGATGATTTCTCCTCCGCTGATGCCCGGAAAGAAATACTTGTTGCCGCCGGAGAAACCCGCCACTTCGTGCGGAAACACCGGACCGCAGATCAGTATATGGTCGCAATCGAGTGCTGCGCGGTTGATCGTCACCACAAGCTCCCGGCGAAGCTTGCCGCTGGTTAGCGACGAAATCTCACTCGCAGACAGCGTGCCCAGCGTTGCAAGTTGCCCTGGCTCATTCCAGCGATGATTAAAGATGCCCACGTTGGCGTAACGACGCGATCGTTCTGCTTTCGAGATGCCGACGAGGCGGAGAATGGCCTGCTCGCCAAGCGGGGGGTGCGTGCCCAGAGCCACAATGAAGTCCAGCTGCGCTGCTACGTGCAGGAGCATGTCGCAGAGCAGCCGGAAGAACAGGGGAACCGGTGCCGTTCTCGTCGCGTCCGGAATGATGACCAGAATGCGGCGCCCGGCCAGCGAGGTCCCTGCAAGACCTTCGGCAAGCACGCTGCGCACCTCGGTCTCGGTCAGAGGCCGGTCCGGATGCGCCATTCCGATCGCACCATCACGCCTTTCCATCCATTGCGATTGCTGTACCCATGATGCTCCGCTGTCTTGCAACCGTTGCCGCACTTGTAACCGTCAGCTGCCAGGACCCGGCTCCCCCCAATATCGTCATCATACTGGCAGATGACATGGGCTACTCCGACATCGGTGCATACGGCGGCGAAATAAGCACGCCGAACCTGGACCGCCTCGCGGAAGACGGGTTGCGGTTTCGCCAGTTCTACAACGCCGGGCGGTGTTGTCCTACGCGGGCAGCGCTCCTGACGGGTCGTTATCCGCACCAGGTAGGCATGGGCACCATGGTCAGTTCCCTGGGCAGCGACCCGACTGCCGGTCCGTACCAGGGGTACCTGAGCGATCAGAGCCTGACTATCGCGGAAGCGCTTCGGCCGGCCGGCTACCGGACCTACATGTCCGGAAAGTGGCACGTAGGCGAGAAACCCGAGCACTGGCCGCGGAGGCGTGGATTCGACCGCTACTTTGGCCTCATCAGCGGTGCGAGCAGCTATTACGAGATCATCCGCGACCAGCCGAGGGTACGACAGATGGCTCTTGACGATGACCACTGGGAACCCCCTGCAGAAGGCTTCTACATGACGGACGCACTTACGGACTATGCGGTCCAGTTTCTCGATGCGCACGCGCAGGAGCAGCCTTCGCAGCCGTTCTTCCTGTATGTCGCCTACACGGCGCCGCACTGGCCGCTGCATGCGCCTTCGGAGGACATTGAGCGCTACCTCGGCAGATACGATATCGGCTGGGACTCGCTGCGCGCGGAGCGTCACCGGAGAATGCTGGATCTGGGCATCATCGACGAGCGCTACGGACTGTCCCCGCGGCCCGCCGGCCTTGATGCGTGGGCGACCACTTCGAATAAGGAAGACTGGTCCCTGCGCATGGCCGTGTACGCGGCCATGGTGGACCGAATGGACCAGGGCATCGGCCGAATCCTGGAACAGCTGGCAGCGATGGATGCACTGGACAATACGCTATTGTTCTTTCTGTCTGATAACGGCGGCTGCGCCGAAAGCGTGGAAGGACGGGCGTTGCACGACACAACTAAGGCACCCGGAGAGCGGGGGTCGTACGTCGCCTACCAGGAAGCATGGGCCAATGCTTCCAATACGCCCTTCCGCCTATACAAGCAATGGACGCACGAGGGCGGCATCGCGACGCCCTTTATTGTCCACTGGCCGCGGGGCATTGCCCGCCCTGGCCGAATCGTTGACAGTCCGGGGCACGTCATTGACCTCATGAGCACGGTGCAGGAGGCCACCGGCATTGACGCGGCGCCGACCGAGGGCAGGAGCTTGCGGCAGATCTTTGCGGCGCAGGAGGCTTCTGCAGGCACGAGGCTGCTGTTCTGGGAGCATTTCGGCAGCCGCGCCGTGCGCGAGGGCAACCTGAAGCTGGTCATGGATCGCCGCACCGGGGACTGGGAGCTCTATGACCTTGAGGATGATCCGACCGAACTGCGCGACTTGACGCCGCTGCTGCCGGGCGAAGCCGAACGCCTGGAGGGATTGTGGCAGGAGTGGGCCCGCGAGGTTGGGGTATTCGACCGCGACGATTAGGCGAGGCGGGCAGTTGCAGAGTCCTGCGTATTGCTCAGGCGCGCCCTGACGCCGCCTGCAGCTTGCTCAACGTGCGCAGCAGCAGACAAAGCTTGGCCCAGGGGATACTGCCGGCGCGCCCCCTTTGCCCGTTGGGCGAGAGCAGCGCGCCAGTCCAGCACACGCGAGCTCGATCTTGGCAGTCCTGCAGTACCCGCTGCATCGAACAGGGGGCAAGGCCGAACGATTGCGGCCCAAGGGGCTCTCCCGGCCGTCGCAAGACGCGCCTGTATACGGAAATGTCCGTGAATTGACCTGCACGCCGGGCCCCCGGTTTGGGCAGCTACGGATTCGTACCATACCTTGGACGCCTCTACTGTGCAGTATAGAAACGACGTGGACAATGCATCGAGTATTCATTGTAACCTTGCTGTTCGCCAGCAGCATCGCATTGCCCGCGGCCTCCCAGCCCATCTGGACGACTCCCGCACCGCTTGGCAATCCAGGAACCGTGCGGAGCGTAGCATACACGGCAGACGGAAGTCTTGTGATTTCCGGAGGAGTAGGGGGCCAAGTGAAGCTGTGGGATGCCGTCACGGGAGCATACGTGGCTACGCTGGAGACCCAAAAGCCTGAGATCAATGCGCTGGCGGTATCACCTGACAGCACCCGGCTTGCGATGGGAGCGGTTGACGGCACGATCCTGCTCTGGGACCTCGTGACGCGCGAAATTGCCGTCAGCGTAGATGCCCACGCCTTGCGCGTAACCTCGCTGGCCTACTCGCCGGACGGCACCACGCTGGCGTCCGTATCCGAAGAGCCCGAGATCAAGCTCTGGGATGCGGCATCGCTGGAGGACAAAGGTTCGCTCGATGGCCATCTCGTCGCCATTACTTCTGTTGCGTTTTCGCCCGACGGCGCCATGCTTGCCACAGGATCACTGGACCAGACCGTTAAACTCTGGGATGTCGAAAGCCGGCGGAACAGAGCCACGCTACCGGGCCATACGCAATGGGTAACTTCCGTAGCCTTTTCCCCCAATGCACCGCTGTTGGCATCCGGGTCGCTCGACGAGACGGTAAGACTCTGGAATACTGCCACGCTGCAGGAAGTTGAAGTGCTGGAAGGGCATTCCAACTGGGTCTCCGTGGTCCGTTTCTCGCCGGACGGGTCAAGGCTCGCCTCCGGTTCCTTCGACGAGACCATCAAGATCTGGGATACGTCTACGAATCTTATCGAAACATCCCTGTCCCGGCACAAGGACTGGATAACCTCCCTGGCGTTTTCTCCGGATGGCAGGGAATTGGCTTCCGGATCGGAAGACCAGACCGTCGCATACTGGGACCTGAACTCCGGAGAGCGCCTTGCAAGGATCGGCGGCATTGTGGTCAATGCCGTGGCGATTTCACCCGACGGGGCCGAGATAGCGTCGTCGCTCTCCGATGGCACGGTGCAGCTTTGGGATGCGGCGACAGGCTTTGAGCTGCGCGAATTCACCGGACACAGGGAAGGCGTGACATCCGTCATCTTTTCCCCCTCGGGCGATACGCTCTATACTGCGGGCGGCGATGCGACGGTTAGGCGGTGGGATGTGGAGACCGGAGCCGGCCTGGATACCCTGGTAGCCCACGAAGAGTACATCTCGTCCATGGTCATGTCGGAGGACGGAACTACGCTGGCCACCCTTTCCTACGACAACTTCGTCAAGGTCTGGAGCGCAGAGACGCTGACGCAGGCCGCCAGATTCGTTGGTTCAGGATTTCGTTCTTGGCAGACATCCATTGCTCTTTCCGGCGACGGATCTCGACTGGCGATAGGCACGGGCGGCTTTGCGTCTGAAATCACTATCGCAGAGACGGCTACAAGTGAGGAAGTAGCCCGATTGTCGGGCCATGGATCCTATTCTCTCGTAAGCGTACTCAGCTTTTCCCCCGATGAGGCGCAGTTGGCCTCGGGAAGCCTCGGATTCGGGTTTGAGGGTGGAGTAAGACTTTGGGATCTTGCATCCGGGGCCAGAACCGGAGAATTCTCCGGGCACGATAACGGAACCCGGTCCCTTGCGTATTCACCGGACGGTAGCATTATCGTGTCGGGCGGCGCCGAAGACGGCGGCTCGCTAAAGGTCTGGAACACCGGGGACGACACCGCCATAGCGACGCTCAGCGGACATGCAGGGGCCACCAATTCCGTCGCATACTCCAGGGACGGTACACGCGTGGCCACAGGCGGCGATGATGGTACGATTAAGCTCTGGGATGCCACCAACTGGGTTGTGCCGCCGCTTAGCATACTGCCAAACAGCGTGTTGCCGGGCGAGGGAATGAGCCTCGTCCACTATCCCAATCCCTTTGGCCGGGAGACGACGGTTGAGTACGTGCTGGCACAATCTGGCCACGTCCACCTGGCCGTCTACAATATGCTCGGCCGGCGCGTAGCCGTCCTTGTAGATGCCGACCAGCCCAACGGTGCACATTCGGTCCGCTTTGATTCCGGCCACCTGCCGAGCGGCATCTACCTTTATCGCCTCATATCCGGAACCCGGCAGCAGACGGGCGCCATGACACTCAGGAGATAGGGCAGCTCCACGCCCGGGGAGCGTCGAGCCCGGCATCCGCAGATTGCTGCGCCAGTCAGTGCGGCGGCCAAGCGCGCTTTCCGGCAGATCCCATAGAACCTGCTTTCCCTGCCCGGAGTAGGTGTTCGCTCCCTTAACTGTCGCATATTGCCATGTCCAGAACCATCCTGATTACCGGTGCCAGCACGGGCATAGGGGCAGCCACAGCGCTGCGACTCGCCCGTGGCAACAGGCTGCTGCTCCACCATCATCAGACGCCCATTGACCCCGTGGCGAAAGTCGTCCGTGAAAAGGGCGGCGAGGCCTGGGGCCTCAGGGCCGACCTATCAGCAGAGTCCGGTTGCCACAAGCTGATGGACGCCGTGCGCGATCATGCGGAATCGCTGGATGTCCTGGTCAATAATGCCGGTGCTTTGCTCGAGCGTCACAGTGTCGAAACGGTCCGCTGGGAATTGATGGAGAGGATTTTCTCGCTGAACACGTTTTCGGCGATGCTGCTGACGCGGCTGGCCGTGCCGCTGCTTCTTCGCGGCACGAGTCCGTGCATCGTCAACGTTACTTCCGTGGCCGCGCGAAACGGTGCGCCGACCGCCACACTCTACGGTGCAGCAAAAGGCGCCCTCGACTCCTTTACGCGCGGCTCCGCCAGGGAGCTGGCTCCGCGGATCAGGGTAAATGCCGTAGCTCCGGGGATAATCCTGACACCGTTCCACGAGAGATATACCTCGCCCGAACGCCTGGATGCGATGCTTGCCAGTACCCCGCTGGGCGAACACGGCGAAAGCGAACACATTGCCGACGCCGTAGCATTCCTGATAAAGAACACGTTCGTAACCGGCGAAACTGTCGACGTAAACGGCGGCCTGTTCATGCGTTAGGCCGGCAGCATCGGCAAACAGTGCACGTTCGTGTTCCGCGCTGCCCGGAAACAGATCACGGGCGCGCGTGTCCAGCCGAGCACACAATCCCCGTCGCGGGGCGACCGGGGCTCTGACGGCCGAATATGCGACTCCTCGCTCCGCAGCGGCGGCGGCCCATCGCACCCTTCAGGCAACGAATCAGGCGTGAAAGCAGCCTTGTTCGCAACTGGCGCAGAAGCTGCCCGGCTACTCGGCGACCGTAAACGGGGCCAGCATCACGGCTGTGTCCCACATGAGTGCCAGCGTGCCCCCCGTCTCCGTAACGTCCACGAAGCCGATCGTGAACTGGTCCACAGACCTGTCAGCCTGCTCGACTGCCATCGGCATCCGTACCACATCCTTGTCGTCCGTGTAGTTGTAGGATCCCCACAGGCCATCTCCGGGGTCGCGGCCCGACTCCTTGGCCTCGTGCGAAGAAAGGATAAGCGTGGTTGCATCCTGGGACAACTCCACGAACAGGCTGTATTCTCCTGCCGGCAGCGCCTGATCTCCGAAGTGGAGAGCCGCCTCCGTCACGAAGCGGGTGGACTTGTTGGCACCGGCACGCCATACGGGCGCGCCGCCGGTGACCGTCGCTCCGCGCGACTCGCCCTCGCCGAAAATACCGGTCCGGCCACGCAGTATCGGCCGGCCGTAGTCCACCATGATCCACTTGCCCGAATCAAAATCCCCGAGTTGCGTGGCAGCCTCTCCCCTGGGTGAAGCAATTGGCTGGGCAGCGGCCATGTCGGCGAAAAGAAGCAGCCCTGCAAACGAGACTAGAAAAGAAAGCTGGCGCATGGAATGTCCTCCCTGGTTTCTGATAGCGGGACGTGGATATTCCCTTGTGTTCACGGAGTTCCTTGGGCGTAAATGAGGGCTCAGGCCAGCGCTCGCATGCGCGCCCGCCCAACTACCTCCTACCTCGCATCGTGCCTGAATACCTCGCCGTCCTTCATGACAAAGGACACCTCGCGCAGCGCGGCGAGATCCGCGAGCGGGTTACCCGGCATGGCGATAATATCGGCTGCAAGCCCTTCCCGTATGGCTCCGCGCTCACCAGCGAGCCCCATGACTTCGGCCGCGTTCGTGGTCATCATTTTCAAGGCGTATACCGGCGGCAGCCCTGCTTCCTCGAAATTGTCCAGGTATTTCAGCGTGAGGCCTCCCCTGTCTTCCCCATCCATGACATACACGACATCGGAGCCGAAAGCCATGGGCACATCAAGCCTGTAGGCCCGGCGCAGCCGGTCAATGAACTGTGCATGCAGACTTTCTGCCTCCGCCTCTGAAGTGCCATGAAAGGTCTGCATTATGGCCTCAACCGTGAATTCCGTGCCGACCAGATAGACATGGTTGTCCCGGGCCATCGCGAGAGCCTCGTCCGACATGTTGGTCCCGTGCTCGATAGAGGCCACGCCAGCAGCTATCGCATTGCGGGCCCCCTGTTCGGTCCACGTGTGAGCCGCAACGAGGAGCCCTGCCTTGGCAGCTTCTTCTACCACAAATCGTATATCGTCCGTCGAATAGATATACGGCTGATCATCCACTACCAGCTTGATGAGCGTTGCTCCAAAGTGGATGTTCTCCCGGATGGCTTTCTTCAATTCATCCCGGGTATCGGCGTAGAAGTACTCGGGGCTGCCTAGATCCGGCTTGTCGTGCTGCAGCTGAAACTGGCCTCCGAATGGAGCGATGATGCGGCCTGCGTTCTGCATGGTGGGTCCCGGTACCAGGCCTTCTTCAATGGCCCGGCGAAGGTCTGTGTCGGCGTAGTTGCCGCCGTTACCAATATCCCGGATGGTCGTAAAGCCGGCTCGCAGCATGGCCTGCGCATTGGCGACACCCTGAATGGCCCGGTAACCCGTGGGATCAAGCAGGCTCGTGAAGAAGAAATTGCCTGCATCGCGCTCGTGCCTGACATTGAGGCACATGTGCGTGTGCGCATCAAAGAGTCCGGGCATCACGGCATGGTCGCTCAGATCGAATACTGTTGCATCCGGCGGCACAGGGATCCTGGAGCCCACGGCTGTGATGCGGCCATGCTCAATCACTATGGTCTGGTCTTCCAGTACTTCACCTGCGGCCGGATCCACCAGGCGGCCGGCCAGAATCACAGATGCCTGCCCGCGTACGTCAGCGGCGCCGGCCAGAAGCAGGATCGGGCAGAGCAGGGAAATCAGGCGAGGCTTGCGGCTATGCATTGGGAATCTGGATTGGATCGCGATAGTCGGGTGCGGATCAAGGTAGGCCAAGCTCGCACCAACTGCACGCGCACGGCAGCGCCGGCCAGACCGGTACTTTGCCGCGGGATCCGGGCCCGTGGCCTGCAGAGGCCTTGCCAGGTCAGGGGTCCTAATCCTTGCGGGCCGATATGGGCTGCCTGGCGGGCGGGTCATAGAGCAGAGGAAAGAACCGTCCTTGCATGGTTTCTCCCCGCGGGACGACGGGCACGCCTTTCAGGAGCGGTGCATCGCTGTCTGATCGGACGCCGTCGCGAAAGACGTTGAGAACCGTTGCACGCCGGGGCCGGTCTGTCCGGTTTGCGAACGATCCGTGTACAAGATGCGGGTGATGAAAGGTGGCCTCTCCTGCCCGCAGCGGTACCGCAACGGGCTTGAAGGCTGCCCGCTGCTCGTCCGTCAGGACGGCCTCGATGGCGTCCATGTCCGTGGCCAGTCCGGTGATCGGGAGCAGCTTCCAGTGGTGGCTTCCGGGCACGTAGTGCAGACACCCGTTTTCCGGAGTTGCGTCATCCAGCCCGATCCAGCACGTCAGGTGGCGCATCGGCCTGGTGCGCGTCCAGTACGAGTAGTCCTGGTGCCAGGCCACCACACCTCCATGACGAGCCGGCTTGCAGAAGAGCTGGTCATGCCAGAATCGAACGGCGCCTCCTACCAGCTGGCTTGCCGGCACAGCAAATGCCGGATTCCAGAGCAGATCGTGGAATGCTGGCCTTGTGCGCCAGGCTACAAGCGCGTGAAACAGCCGATTGTCCGGATCTCCGGACTCGTTGATGTGATATTCGTGCCACAAATCACTTCCTCGGTGTCCCGGCTTCATCAAGTCCGCCAGCTCAAGCCTCAGGGCCGCCACCTGTTCGCCTGAAAGCACGCGGACGCCCGCCAGGTATCCGTTCTCCCGGTATGAGGCTACCTGCGCGTCGCTGAGCAGGTAGTGCTGAACGCCCTGTGACGGGCCTTCAAAAAGCCCCGAAACGAATCCGTGGACGCGGGAAAGATCTTCGGCCATGACTATCTGAGTGAATGGAGGTACGTTACGACATCAACCAGGTCCTCGCGGGACATCAGCGGTGTGAGATCCGGCATGAGAGACTGCTCAAGCCGCTCCGACGTCAATACTTCCGTTCGGGCAATCGTTCGCTCGAGGCCCGGTGCCATGCGCAGCACCACATGATCAGGGCCTGCACCTACTTCATAGCCCGTCACCTGAGCTCCGTCCAGAAGCGTGAGTCTGAGCCCCTCGTAGCCGTAACTGATGCCCGCCGCCGGGTGCAGTATCGCCACAAACAAGGCCTCCTCGGTCAGTTTTGATCCGATGCCGGACAGGCTTGGCCCGAAGGTCGAGACACCGTGGCATTCATTGCAGAAAGTGGCGTACACAACCTCTCCGCGCTCGGCATTGCCGGCCGCAGCGACGAGAGAGCGCAATGGCGGCAGGGGCCGGGCATTTCGGTCAGTAGGCAGGCCCAGCAGCTGTTCTGCTTCCCTTCTCACTTCCACGGACCAAACGTTCAGAAGAACGCTCGCCGCGCTGGATGCCAGTGGTTCAGGCAGGCGGCCGTTCCGCGCCAGGCCCAGCAACCGCTGCTGGCCTGCAGCCGAACGCGCAAGCGCTCGCGTGGCCTGGCGGCGCACATCTGCGGCATACTCCTCGGACAACATGATCTCTTCCAGCAGTTGCTGCGCAGCAGGCAGGCCGATGCCTTGAAGAAGACGCACTACGGAGGCCGTCTGACCTTCCGCAATGGCCTCCCTGAACGGATCTGGGCCGCGAAGCGCAAGAAGCGCGCGGGCAGCGCGTTGCTCCAGCTCCGGCGTGGCCCCGCCAAAGGCCATCGCATGCAGCTCGCCCGCAGAACCCCCATTCCCGAAGCGTTCCACCAGGTCGAGAAACGCCGGGCTGCCCGCGTTCAGGTGCAGGGCCTCGGCAAGCAGCACAGTGTCAACGGGTATAGCCGCCAGATGCCGTAGCGCCCGGTGGAGTTGCGCAGCGCGGTCTACCCGCACACCCACCAGGACATCCTGCAGGAGCGCGTGCTTCTCCGGGCCTCCGTGGAAGTCGAACGCACGAAAATACCGATCTCGCTCGGACATATTCCGCGTGGTATCGCTTGCCAGCCGGGCAAGAAAGGGCAGCGCCCTGGTCGTGCGGGCCCGCCAGATTATATCCCGTCCCGCGGGCGTGTCCCACTCCTCTTGCGTTTCCAGCCACGCGGGAAAAAACCGATCCCACTGGCCCTCTGCCCCGATGCCCAGCGCCTCCAGGTACCACCGATCCGATCCATCGTGTCGTTCAGCCAGATCCGCCCAGGCCCGCGCGGCCTCAGGGTGGGGACTCCCCCGCAGCGCAAGTGCCGCTTCACGCCGAACGCGTGCGGACGTATCCCGCGCTTGCTCCGCTGCCAGCGGCGCCATTGCGATGCCCAGACTTCTGGCAACGCGCAAGGCGGTTGCCCTGAGATCGGGGTCAGGATCCCTCAGGGCATCTTCCAGGTGGCTTTTTCGAAGCCTGCCCAGCAGCCAGAGCGCCCGTGCCCGGCGGCGGGAATCCCCATTTTCCCATAATTCAACAAGTGCTTCTTCGGCTCCGGCACCCCATTCCTCCAGAGAGAGAAAGGCCTGCGCCTGCGCATCCATATTGGGATTTGCAAGCGCCCGCACAGCGGCTTCCGGCGTTTGGTATGCCGGCGCGGCCACTTCATACTTCGAATCGGGCGGTGCCACGCGGTAAATGCGCCCCCGCTGCTGATCCACGGCCTGATTGCCGCCGACCGTTGCATCATACCAGTCCGCCACAAACAGGGAGCCATCAGGTGCCACGGCTACATCGGATGGTCTAAACCACTGGTCACGCGGGCTTCGCAGGATATCAACCACCCTAGCCCGATAGCCCGCCCCGCTAACGGTCAACGGATATGCCCTGACTACGCCGGGAGATGCGTCCGCATGTATCAATTGGCCCCGAAATGGCTCCGGCAGCAGCTCGCCCTCGTAGACCGCTATGCCGGCTGGAGATCCTGCGCCGGTTATGAGCACATTAGGCACGACGCCCGGATCCCGCTGGTGCCAGTGCCGCGCAGGGATCTCGTCGTGCATGCCGGTTCTGGGCATTCTCCAGTGGGCACCCGTTACTTCGTCGAGGTACCCGAAATTGCCTCCTTCCATCACATAGACAATGCGCGCAGCACGGTTGCCGTCATCGTCGTTGTCGCTCTGCCACATCATGCCGTAGGCATCCACGGCCACTTCGTA
Organism: uncultured Rhodothermaceae bacterium; assembly: GCA_964639665.1. GTDB lineage: Bacteria > Bacteroidota > Rhodothermia > Rhodothermales > Bin80 > CAZXEU01. Next base: position 45,586 of record CAZXEU010000045.1, read on the forward strand.
GCTGTTGCGAAAGTTGTGGGCGAGCACTTCCACGTTCGAACCATCAACTGCGGACCGGAATACCATGCCTTCACGGTAAAGGCGGCCGGAAGCGATGACGGAACCTGTAGCACTTGCTGCCACCGGCCTCCCGTCGGAATCCATCAGCTGGCGACCCGCATTGCCGTAGTTGAAGTAGAGCTTCCCGTCCGGCCCGAACACGAAGGCATGGACGCCGTGGTCATCCTGCAGGCCGCCAATCCCCGTAAACAGCGTGTCCTTGCTGTCAGGACGGTCATCACCGTCATTGTCCGTGAAGACGAATACATGCGGGCTGCTGGACACCAGAACCCGGTTTCCGTAGACCAGTATCCCCAGCGCCGCGTCTATGTCGCTTCCCTGGTAGTAGACAACGCGTCTGTCTGCCGCGCCGTCGCCATCCTCGTCTTCCAGAATCACGATCCGGTCTCCCATTTCCTGGACCGCGTGATGGGGATTGTAGTCCGGCCTGTAGTTTACGGCCTCGCATACCCAGACCCTTCCGCGGTCATCGATGGCCAGATTGGTCGGGTTTACAATCATCGGCTCGGCGGCAAAAAGCGTGGCCGCAAGGCCGTCTGCTACCTCCAGATTCTCCAGGGCGAATTCGGGCGCCCTTCTCGGGTCATCCGACCCGAGGTCCACGTCCGGCAGGCTGCGGCCGCAGCCCGCGCACAGTGACACCAGCATTACCGCAAGGGAAAAGCAGATGTAGGGCCGCTTGTCGCAGGGGACCGCCATCGGAGCCGGCGCCCGCAGTACGCCAAGACAGGCAATCGCCCGCCGGGCGGACGCGGCAGTTGCGAATTTCTTCACATTCAGGTATCGTAAGGAGCGCCTCAACGGCCCTTTCATCACCACCCAAACCCCAATGCTACCATGTCCGGTTCTGTCAAGCGTGACAAGCTATTCTACGGCAGTTGTCTGGCCCTCCTTACAACGGCGTTCGCGTTTACGGTTATTACCGGGATCGCATTCTCGGTAAAGCAGGAATTTACGCTCACGAATGCTCAGCTGGGCGTGTTTACCGGCGTTTTCTTTATCGGCTTCACCATAAGCCAGGCAATCTTCTCGCCGCTTTGCGACATCATCGGTATGCGTGCCATCGTTCGCGGAGCTTTTGTCGGCCACATCTCCGGAGCGATCCTCATAATGGTCGCGCAAGGCTACGGCATGGCCGTGGCGGGCTCGCTTATGGCAGGCCTGGGCGCCGGGCTTGTCGAAGCCGGATGCAATCCGCTGGTGGCGGCGCTCTACCCGGACAACAAGACGCCCAAGCTGAACCACTTCCACATGTGGTTTCCGTACGGCAATTTGTTGGCAGCCATAATCCTCACGCTCGTATTCGCGCAGCTTGGTATCGGCTGGCGCGGGCAATTGATGCTCATTCTGATTCCGGCACTCGCCTACGGTGCGATGATGCTCATGGAGGCGTTTCCGCCAACCGAGGGTGTCAGCGCCGGCGTCTCCGTGGGAGAGTCATTCAAGGCGCTCTTTGCGCCCATCATGCTCATCATGATGCCAATGATGCTTCTGACGGCTTCCATGGAGCTGCCTCCCAGCAGTTGGGTGCCGGCCGTATTGCAGGCTGGAGGCATAAACGGGCTCCTCGTGTTCGGATTCGTCTTCGGCATCATGGGCACGTTGCGCCTGTTGGCCGGCCCTGTCGTTCGCGCGCTTACGCCGACGGGGATACTTCTCGCGGGAGCAATCCTGGCCACGGTGGGCCTTTATCTCTTTAGCATGGCCGAGACCCTGATCATGGCCTTCGCCACCGCCGCCATCTGGGCGGTCGGCATCGCATACTTCTGGCCCACCATGCTCGGCTTCATTTCGGAGCGCAACCCCAAGAGCGGGGCCCTCGGTCTCGGCGTCATGGGCGCGGTAGGCATGCTGGCTTCCTTCCTGGTTACTCCGTGGCTGGGAGATATTGCGGACAGGGAAGGACACGGCCAGCTGCCGCTCTCCGAAACCGTGGCCGTATTCGACCAGGTCATGCGAGACTTTCCGGACATTGCAGAGACGGCGGGCGATCAAGCCGGCGACATTGAATTGACCATGGACGTCACCGATGCGGTCCTGGCCCAGTATGACGAGACCGGCTCCCTCCCGGAGGGTGAAACGGCCCAGGCCCTGCGTGAGATTATCAGAACCGGCGCCGATTCACCGGCCGTTGGGGACGCAGCTGCAATCCTGAACCCCGCCGATAACTATGGTGGCAGAAGGTCCTTCCGGACGCTGGCACCGGTCGGCATCATCCTCATTATCGTATTCGGCATCCTGTTCATTCGTGACCGGATGGCAGGGGGCTACAGGCCCGAGAAGCTTTAGGTCCGCAGAGCATCGCTCAGGATTTGCGCCGGATGCTTTGCCTGCCGGGCTGTGCCGTGTGCTATCTGATGCCGGCAGCTTGTGCCCGCGGCGGCAATAAGTGTATCGCTGCCCGCCTCTCGAACGGCCGGCAGAAGCCGCCGCTCCGCCATCTTGATCGACAGCTCGTAGTGCTCGCGCTCGTAGCCAAACGAGCCGGCCATGCCGCAGCAGCCGGAATCGACCTCGTGCACGGTATAGTTAGACGGCACCGAGAGCGCACGGTGGCTGGGCGCCAGGCCAACGAGCGCCTTCTGATGGCAATGGCCGTGCAGCAGCACCTGCGCTCGGTCCTCCGTAAACAGATCGGTGAGGCCTTCTTCTTCGTCGGTGCGCGCGATGAATTCTTCGAAGAGCTCGGCATGCCGGGCCACCAGGGCGGCCTTCTCGTCACCGGGCAGAAGGTAGAGGTATTCGTCCCTCAGCGAGAGAATACAGCTGGGCTCCAGACCCACAATGGGAATGCCGGCCTCCGCATAGGGAGCCAGGCAGTCCACCGTGCTCCGCGCCGCAGCGCGCGCCTGGCGCACCAATCCCTTGGAAATCATGGGCCGGCCGCAGCAGCGGTGCCCGGGAAGCACAACTTCGAACCCCGCCGCCTGGAGCACGTGAACAGCGCTTTGGGCGACCTCCGGCTCGTTGTAAGTATTGAACGTGTCGTGAAATAGCACCACCTTGCGCCGGCTCTCCTGGCGCCTGCGCCGAAACCAGGCAGTAAAGGGCTCAGCGGCAAAGGCCGGCAGAGCCCGATGGCGGCTAATACCCAGGGTCTTTTCCATAAGGGCCCGTACCATGCCGTTACCGAGAATGCCATTGATGGCCGCGGCCCAGGGCCCCGAACCAAGACGGCTGGCGGTGGCAATGTTGCCGAACAGGCGCGCGCGCAGCGGCACACCGTTGGCCTCGTGATACTGGGCCAGGAATTCGAGCTTGATCTTGGCCATGTCCACCGAAGAGGGACACTCCGCCTTGCACGCCTTGCATTCGATGCACAGGTCCATGACCTCGTACATCCGCTTGCTGGTCAATTCTGCATGCGGCAGCTTGCCGGAGATCGCAGCGCGCAAGGCATTGGCGCGTCCACGCGTGGAATGCTCCTCCTCCCGGGTAGCCATAAAGCTGGGACACATGGTGCCTGCCGTAAGCTTGCGGCAAATGCCGGCGCCATTGCACATCTCCACTGCACGGTCAAACCCCTGGTCTTCGCTGAAATCCACGTGCAGTGGTAGGTCGATGACGCCATAATCCGGCCCGTAACGGAGGTTTTCGCCAACGTGAGGCGCGTCGACCACGTTGCCCGGATTTAGAATGTTGTCGGGGTCAAACGTCCGCTTGACGTGCTGGTACAGCCCGTACAGGTCGCTGCCGAAGAACCGCTCGTTGATCCAGCTCCGGGCGCGTCCGTCTCCGTGCTCACTGGAGAGGGCACCCCCGTATCCGTGCAGCAGGCCAACGGTAAACTCCATGATCTCCGGAATCTTGGCGATTTCTGCCGCAGACTTGGTATTGACCAGTGGCCGAATGTGCACGCAACCGGCGCTGGCGTGCGCATAGTAGGCAACCCGCGTGTCCAGACCCCGGCAGAATTCGTCGATCCGGGCGACATAGTCTGCGAGGTGCTCGGTGGGCACGGCCGCATCCTCGATAAAGGGGATGGGCTTGTGATCACCCTTTATGCTCATAAGCAGACCCAGGCCGACCTTCCGCACCGTCCAGACATCCCGCTGTCGGGACGGCTCAAGCACCGGCACCACGTGACCTGTGTGGTGCGACTGCAAGTGCCCTGCCAGTTGCTCCACCTTCGCTCTCAATTCATCGGCAGATTCGCCGTAGAATTCCGTAATGAGTATACAGTCGGGCTCTCCTTCCACGAAGGTGCGAAGCAGCCGCGCGTACTTGGGCACTTCGCGGCAAAGGCGAATGCCCAGATTGTCGAGCAGCTCTACGGCGGAAGGCCCGACTTCCAGGATGAAGGGTACGGCAGACAGTGCCTCGGAAAGGCTGCCGAAATGGACTATGCCCAAACCCTTGTGCGCGGGAACGGGGACAAGACCCAGCGTAACGTCCTCGATGACCGCGAGCGTGCCCTCCGCTCCGCAGACAAGCCGGGCAAGGTTGAATCTCGGGTCCTGCGCAACCTTGAAGGAGACACCTTCGCCGACGAACCGGTCCAGGTTGTAGCCGCCGCACCGCCGCCAGTGCCGCGGCGTGCCCTTCCGGATGATTTCGCGATGCTCTTCGCTGCGGGCAAGAGCGGCAACGGCGCGGTATATCTCACCTTCCCGGCCACTTCGCGTGCAATGGCTCTCCACCGCAGCATCCTCCACCGCGCCGAACCGGACCCTCGACCCGTCGCTCAGGATAACGTTCATGGCCAGCACGTGATCTGCCGTCATGCCATAGCAAATCGAATGGCTCCCGGTCGAATTGTTGGACACAATCCCGCCCATGGCCGCCCGGTTGCTGCTTGCCGGATCGGGCCCGAACTGCAATCCCAGGGGCTGCAGGTGGAGATTCAGCTGGTCCAGTACCATTCCCGGCTGCACGCGAACCCATCGCTCTGCCGCGTTGACTTCCAGCATCCCGTTCAGATGGCGTGTAAAGTCCATCACCAGGGACTCGCCAACAGCCTGACCGGCCAGGCTGCTGCCTCCCGCGCGGGGAAGCAGCGTGATGCCGTATTGGGCGGCAAGGCTTACGGCCGCATGAACATCCTCGCAGGTTGCGGGCATCAGCACGCCGTGGGGCATTGCCTGGAATATGCTCGCATCCGTGCTGTACAGCACGCGGCTGTACGCGTCTGTGCGCACGTCGCCGTGCGTTCGTCTGCGCAGGGCTGCCAGAAAGTCTGGCAGCGCACGGGCATTTCTTTCCGAATTCAGGCTCACGGGACCGGTCTTGTGCTTATCCTGTGTAGACGATGCGCCAGATCCTGCCGCGCCGGGAATCAGACACGTACAGGGAGCCATCAGGCCCCGTCGCCAGGCCCGTGGGGCGGGCTTCGGCCAGGCTGGAGGTGGCGACGGTTTCCAGGCCGGCAAATCCGTCCGCAAACACTTCGAATGTGCCGGTCACCTGTTCGCCCTGCATGGGCAGAAACACGACATTGTAGCCGCGCTGCTCAGCATCCCGGTTCCAGGATCCGTGAAAGGCCACAAATGCCCCGCCGTGGTAGCGCTCCGGGAAGTGACCCTCGCCGTAGAACAGCAGATCGTTCGGTGCCCAGTGCGCCGGAAACGCATAAACCGGATCCTGCGCATCGGCGCAGCGTCCGGTTGCCTGCCCGTCCCCGCCGTATTCCGGACTGAGCACCTTCTTGCCCGTCTGGCCGTCAAAATAGCAGTACGGCCAGCCGAAATCCGCGCCGTCGCTCAAGACTAGCAGCTCCTCCGCCGGCAGCTCGTCGTTCTGTGCCGCATTAAACCTATCGGGCCAGAGACGGTGCAGGTCGTCCCTTCCGTGTTGGACCACGTATAGCCTGTCCACTTCCGCGTGCCAGGAAATGGCAACACTGTTGCGGATCCCGGTGGCGTACCGGTGGCCGTCGCCCATTCTGGTCTGGCCCGGCACGTCTGCCAGAAAGCGCCACACGCCCGCATAGTCGTCCAGAAGCGGACAGGGGTCCATACCTGCCGATCCCGGCGTCCTGCGCTCGGCCTGGCAGGCATTGGACGGGGCCCCGATGTTGACGTAGATGTTGCCCAAGCCGTCGAAATCAAACGGCTTTACCGCGTGGCTGGGCTGCGCCGGGAACCCGGAAACCATCGCTTCGGGCGAAGACCGGGGCACCAGTTCATCCGCAGCCAGGGCGTAGCGCACTATGGACGTGTCCGAGGCAAAATAGAGATGGCCGCCCCGCAGCCCTATGCCTGTGCCCCCCACATCTCCAAAGTAGGAAACCACATCCGATCTGCCATCACCTGTCGTGTCCCTCAGCGCCGCAATGGCACCGGAATCTGTTGCCTGCCGCAGCGCTACGTATACATCCCCATTGTCGCGCACGGCTAGGTGGCGCGCGCGACCCAGGGAATCTGCAACCACGACAGCGCAAAAGCCTTCGGGCAGCACGAGGCCGTCATTGTCGGCCGCGCACGCGAAAACCGGCGACTCGCCCGGAGACCGGCAGCCCGCAAGCACCATGAGAATACCTGCGCAAGAGAAAATGGTCTTCATATTCGAATCGGTATCGGGTTTCTGTTACGAATGGCCGCCTTCGAACAGGTCCGGAGTCCTGGCAGGGGGCGCATTGCCAAAATGTCTGTAAGCCCGGGGAGTGGCGACGCGGCCGCGGGGTGTTCGCATGAGGTAACCCTCTTGTATCAAGTACGGTTCGTACACTTCCTCTATCGTACCGGCATCCTCGCCGACCGAAACGGCAAGATTGGTCAGGCCGGCGGGTCCTCCGCCGAATTTCTCGATGAGCGTGGTGAGGATGCGGGCGTCCATGTCGTCGAGACCTTCCTCGTCGACCTCGAGAGCCGTCAGTGCGTGGTCGGCAACGGCACGGGTGATGCGGCCCGAGCCCTTCACCTCTGCGAAGTCCCGGGCGCGGCGCAGCAGCCGGTTGGCAATCCGCGGCGTACCCCGGCTTCGGCGGGCAACTTCCACGGCGCCGTCGGCGTCGATGTCTATGTCCAGAATGCCTGCGCTGCGCTCAACGATCCGTGTAAGCAGGTCTGCGCTGTAGTAGTCATACCGGAAGTCAATGCCAAAGCGGGCACGCAGGGGAGCCGTCAGCAGCCCCTTCCGGGTCGTGGCGCCGACTAGGGTAAACGGAGGAAGGGTAATTTTAACGCTGCGCGCATTGGGTCCCGAATCGATCACAATATCGATATAGTAGTCCTCCATCGCCGAATACAGGTATTCTTCCACTACGGGCCCGAGCCTGTGAATCTCGTCGACGAAAAGAACGTCTCCCTCGTTCAGGTTTGTCAGGATCCCCGCGATGGACGCCGGCTTGTCGAGCACGGGCCCGCTGGATGTGACAATGCTCGCCCCCATTTCCTCGGCAATAATGTAGCCGAGGGTCGTGTTGTGGTTGAATAGCCCGTTGGCCACAAATGAATGGGTGCCGGGCACCACAAAGTCGTACGTCTCCGCTCCCGATTCCGTGACGGCTTCCACTCTGTCCAGGGCCAGCATGTCATGGGACACGGCCGGCAGCGCCCGGCAGGCCGCTCCAGGGCCCCCGGTCTCTCCCGAGCTGACAACGGCGGTCAGCAAGGCTGCGTGCGGCGCAGCAACGTTGGGCAGTTCATTCGGCTTTGCCCGGCCCGGCGGGTGTACGCGCTGCGCCGCTTCGGCGTGCCGTTCCATGGTGCCTAGGCCGGCTACCTGACGCCCGTGCCAGGCTGCGCCGGCCTGCGAGAGCGCCGGCGCAGCATTGGCTGGACGCGCGGCGACGCTCGGCACGGGCGGTTCCGGCGCATGGGCGCAGGCCACGTAGTCACCCTTTGCCAGAGCCGAGAGCCTCTTCCACACAAGTCCGTCCGGCGAAGCCGCGAGGACCGGGTGCCGGGGCGTACCCTCCAGCTCGAGCCCCGTCTCCGTTCGGATGCGAAGCGTCCGCCCGTAACCGCTGTAGTACACGTGCGACGTACGCTCCAGGCCATGAATGCCGTATACCAGGCGCTCGAACGGGCGCAATTCCCCCGGAGCCATATCGCGGGGGGCCAGCTCGGCCAGCGCGACGTATCCGGCATCCGTCAGGATCAGGCTGTCCGCCGCTATGCATTTTCCAAGGCCGGGCGGTCCGGAGAGCAAGACGTGCTCGAGCGTCTCTCTCCGCTGCAACGCGGCCGTTACGAATACGCTGAGATTGTCCTTTATCTTCTGCTGGCCGATAAATTCGGTTAGCGTGCGGGGCCGGAGCCGCCGTTCCAGGTCCGCCTCATGGCTGTGCGCTTCAGGTGTAATCGCACTTGGTCGAAAGCTCATGGGCGCCGCCGCTGCGGTTCAGGTCTGAACAAACAAAGACTTGTCTGCTACGTTTCCGGTCAAGAGGTTATCCACTTGGCCGGAACGCGGAGATGCTCAATCTCCAGCAACAACTGAGACTTCAGCAGAAGCTTTCTCCGCAGCAGATTCAGTATGTAAAACTGCTGCAACTACCTGTACTTGGGCTGGAGCAGCGCGTAGAGGCGGAACTGGAGGCAAACCCGCTCCTCGAGCCGGAAATTCAGGCAGAGCCCCTGCAAAATGGCGGAGCCGAAGAAGCATCCGAGACCGATGAAGAATACAACTGGGAGGAGCTTCTGGATGTCGGTGATGACCTTCATGGACACAAGGCCCGCGTGGATCGATCTGAAGCTGAAGCCGAGCGTCCGGCGTTGCCGGCTCTGGTCAGCCTGGCCGAGCATCTGCGAAGCCAGTGGGCGCTGCTCGACCTGACGGAGCTCGAGACGCTGATCGCGGAACAGATCATTGGCTCCATCGACGAGGACGGTTATCTCCGCAGGCCGCTCGCCTCAATCATGGATGACATCATATTCAATCACGGCGAGGATCTGGATGAAGCGGATGTCGAGCGGGTTCTGAAACAGCTTCAGCGCCTGGATCCGGCTGGCATAGCTGCCCGAAACCTCCGCGAATGCCTAATGGTGCAGGTAGACATGCTGCCCGAAACTGCCCCGGGACGGCAGATAGCCAGGAAGATTCTAGAACAGGCGTTCGATGACTTTGCGATGCGCCGCTTCGCGCGTGTTCAGCCCCGCATTGGTGCCGACGCAGCGGAAATGAAGACCGCCGTGGATCTCATCCAGAGCCTCAATCCCAAACCGGGAGAAGGGAGCTTCACGGCCCAGGAAAACTACATCATTCCCGATTTCATCGTGCGCTTCGACGGGGACGGATTCGACATTGAATTGAGTAGCGGCAATCGGCCTGCGCTGCGCATCTCTTCCCAGTACCGTAAGATGCTGGAGGAATTGACAGGCCAGCCAAAGAGCGGGCGAAGCCGCGCCGAAGAGCGCACGCGTCAGTTTCTCAAGGCCAAGTTCACGGCCGCGCGCTGGTTCATAGATTCTATCAATCAGCGACGCCGCACCCTGTTTGCCGTCATGGAGACCCTGGTCGACATGCAGCGGGATTTTTTCAGATACGGCGAGGGCCGCCTCCGGCCCCTGATTCTCAAGGACGTAGCGGAACGCATCAATCTTGACATTTCCACCGTAAGCCGCGTTGTGAACGGGAAATACGTGCAGTGCGATTTCGGGGTCTATGAGCTGAAGTACTTCTTCTCCGAAGGGCTAGAGACGTCAGACGGCAAGTATGTCTCCAGTCGGGAAGTAAAGGCGACTATCGAGAATATCATCCGCTCTGAAGACAAGGCGCGTCCGCTGTCAGATCAGAAGATCGCTCAGGAGCTCCAGGATCGCGGCTTTCGCATTGCGCGCCGGACAGTTACCAAGTACAGGGAACAACTCAATATTCCCGTAGGGCGAATGCGCAGGGAATTTGTGCCCGAGTAGAGACGACATGGATCAGATTAATGCTACACGTCTTCAACGCACCGCAGAAGACGCCACGGACGAGCGCTCCCTGGAGGAATACTTTGCCCCGTTCCGCTCCGGAATTATCGGGCACGACCAGTACTTCCCGACGCCGTACGGGCAAAGGCGCATATTGTACGCGGACTGGACCGCAAGCGGGCGTCTCTACCGGCCCATCGAAGAGTGCCTGCAGCGACGATTTGGACCCTACGTAGGCAACACCCACACGGAAACAAGTGTAACGGGCACGTCGATGACGCACGCGTACCACTATGCGCGGCAGCGTATCCGCCGGCATGTCAACGCCGGGCCCGGTGACGTACTCATCACGGCGAGCTCGGGCATGACCCGACTCGTGGCCAAGTTTCAGCGCATACTGGGAATGCGTATACCGGAGCGCGCCCCGCTTAAAGCAAGTCTGCCGGAAAATGAGCGACCTCTCGTGATCGTCTCGCACATGGAACATCACTCCAACCATACCTCCTGGCTGGAGACCATAGCGGACGTAGAGTGGTTGGAGCCGGATGGCGACGGCCTGGTCTGCCCGGATCGGCTGGATGCCGCGCTTGCACGACACGGCAAGCGCAAGATCAAAATCGGTGCCTTTACCGCGTGCTCCAACGTTACCGGTATCCAGTCGCCTTTCCACGCTCTCGCTGGCGTCATGCACAGACACGGCGGGTGGTGTTTCGTGGATTTTGCGGCATCCGGTCCATATGTGCCCATTGACATGCACCCGGAGAATCCTGAGGAGCGGCTCGATGCCATCTTTTTCTCGCCACACAAGTTCCTCGGAGGTCCGGGTTCCGCGGCAGTCCTCGTCTTCAACTCTGACCTCTACAATAACCGAGTGCCGGACGTGTGCGGTGGCGGGACGGTCGAGTGGACCAATCCCTGGGGCGAGCACAGCTACTTCAGCGACATAGAGATGCGTGAAGACGGCGGAACGCCCGCATTCCTGCAGACCATAAAGACCGCGCTCGCCATCGGACTAAAGGAAGAGATGGGTCCGGACCAAATGCTCTTACGCGAGCATGAGCACGTACAGCGCGCATTGCAAAAGCTGCAGGAGATTCCGAGACTGAGAGTGCTCGCCGGAAACGTGGTCCGTCGACTTGGCATTATCTCATTTAGCGTTGACGACATCCATTTCAATCTGATGGTGCGCCTTCTCAATGATCGCTTCGGAATTCAGGTGCGCGGAGGATGCTCGTGCGCCGGGACTTACGGCCACTACCTGCTTAGCGTGAGCTATGCGCAGTCTCAAAGGATAACGGCCATGATCGATGAAGGCGATCTCTCCACCAAACCAGGGTGGGTCCGCCTCTCCTTGCACCCCACCATGACCAATGACGAGGTGGATTTCGCCTGTGACGCTATCGATCAGATTGTAGCCAATAGAGACGCGTGGCAGAAGGAGTACTGCTACGACAGCAAGTCCAATGAGTGGATTCATCCGCGCCACACCAGCATGCCCGTGTCATCCTGGTTCGACCTGTCGGCGCGGCGGTGAGTGACTACCAGCGAGGTATTTGCGGCAAATCGCAACCGGAGCGCGTGCAGACCTCGGACGGCTGGTAGGCCAATGCCGCAGTCCGTGCTTGCAGCAAACTGCCTCAGGCACGATCAGGGACGCTTGATACTCGCGACCGGATGTTCCCCGGGCCGCGATACCGGCTTTGCGGCATAGCAATAGGTCCACTCGCCTCTAATCCACCCGGAGGCTTATTCCTATTCCACCATGCGACGACTTGTGCGACAAATCCGCACACAACAATACTCGCTGCTTACGGGTGCATCATGCCTCCCGCGCTGCCCGTTTTTGGGGCTGGGCCCATACCGGGGCCACCCGTCAGGGTTGACAGGAGCTGTCTGACGGGTCCGGCCCCGTCGCACGCTCAACCGCGGTGTCATGGCCAGAAGACCTGGTCCGCTACAACTACCGGTCGTGCATCGAAATTGCCCGCGTCCGGCGCCCTACAACCCGTATCTGCCGGATGCACAGCATTTTGGACACCGTGTCCTGGCACTCCGACACGTCAAGGCATCGGATTGCCGTGTATTAGGGACAAGAGCCACCCTACTTGTCACTTTGGTTCAATTTTTGCGGTAGACGATACTGAGTCCGTTAATTCAAACGCTTGGTGCCATGCAAGGACAGAAATCCTCTGCGCCGCTTCGCACGCTGCTCGCGCGTTATCTGGCCGGCGAAATCGAAGAATCATTCTGGCAATCCATCATGTCCGTTCTAGACTCCGGGAATCCGGGTACGCAAGAACGGAAGGCCCTGGTAGCCTTCCTGCAGGACGCCATGTCCGATCCTTACGTCTCGAAGCGTCCTCGCAGTGCCCGCGTCGTTCGCCAGGTGGCCCAGCCTGCCCTTGCGGCTATCTCCTGAGCTGAGTCACAGCCTCAAGCCTTCGGCACCGGCACACGTCCGCCCTTTGATATTGCATGTGGCGGCTCCCTCGCGGACATTCACTCCGACCCCTGGCTAAACCCGGCACCCGGCCCGGCGCCATATTTGGCTGATGCAGCGCTAGGTAAGGCCTCCATCCGTGCGGGCTTTGCCGGGCACCGTGCGACAGCCTGGCCCCGTTAGCATGCGTGGCTGTCCGCAGGGGCATCATTGAGTGGCGAGGTGGAGTGCCGCCCCGATGCACGGCTGCCAGCTACGACTTAGCGAACGCGGCCCATCCGCGAGCCTGAGTTACGCCCGCGCCGCACTTAGCCAATCCTCGGGAGTCGCAGATACCCGCCGTGGGGTCCGCACAAGCCCCGCTAGCGGATCCGGGCCCAGTCCCGTTGCTACCGTCACTGCGACGGACTGCGGGCATAGCGGTGCCCGTCCGCGCGCGAAGTCGCGGATCTTCAACGGCCGGCGCAAATGCGAAGACCTCCTGCGGGTGCCTGTGCGTGGCACCTCTCCGAAAGGTGCGCGGCCATGTTAAGCGAAGACTGGACGTGACGCTGCGGCCTGTATGCGCCCGTCACTACTGATCGCCGAAACCTGCCCGGTGACTGCAGGGTTTCCGGCTGCCAGGTATCCTGAAATGGCAACAGTAAACCAACCTGAGTCACTATGAATAACGACGGCAATTGCCCCGCAATCGGCAGATCCCGCAGGATCACGGGAACCAGCGCCAACCAGCGCTGGTGGCCAAACCAGCTGAATCTGAAGATACTTGACCAGAACTCCCCGAGGACAAATCCGCTCGGAGCGGACTTCAATTACGCCGAGGAATTCAAGAAGCTGGACTTGGAGGAGCTAAGGGCCGACATATACGCCGTGATGACGAATTCGCAGGACTGGTGGCCCGCCGACTATGGTCATTACGGTCCCCTTTTTATTCGCATGGCATGGCACAGCGCCGGGACATACCGTGTCGGCGACGGGCGCGGCGGCGCATCATCCGGTACCCTTCGCTTCGCACCGCTGAACAGTTGGCCAGACAACGCCAATCTTGACAAGGCGCGTCGGCTGCTGTGGCCCATAAAGCAAAAGTATGGCCGCAAGATTTCGTGGGCCGACCTCATGATCTTCACCGGCAATTGTGCGCTGGAATCCATGGGCCTCAAGACGCTTGGATTTGCCGGTGGGCGTGAAGATGTCTGGGAGCCGGAGGAGGACATCTACTGGGGGCCGGAAAAGGTGTGGCTGGCAGACGAACGGTACACCGGTGACCGGCAGCTGGAGCATCCACTGGGCGCCGTTCAGATGGGACTCATATACGTTAATCCCGAGGGACCCAATGGCAAGCCGGACCCTCTGGCTGCCGCCCGTGACATTCGCGAGACATTCGCGCGCATGGCCATGAATGACGAAGAGACGGTCGCACTCATTGCAGGTGGGCACACGTTTGGCAAGACGCACGGTGCGGCGCCGGCCGGCGATTTCGTGGGACCTGAGCCCGAAGGCGCCGCCATCGAGGAGCAGGGCCTGGGCTGGCAAAGCCGGTTCGGGGAAGGCAAAGGGAGCGATACGATAACGAGCGGGCTGGAAGGTGCCTGGACCTCGGAGCCGGCGAAGTGGGACAATGCCTTCTTTGAGAATCTGTTCGGATACGAATGGAAGCAGGTAAGAAGCCCGGGCGGAGCGGCGCAATGGACCCCGGTAGACGCGTCCGCGAACGGGACTGTGCCGGATGCGCATGATGCCACGAAATGGCATGCGCCCGTGATGTTGACAACGGACCTTGCGCTGCGCGTGGATCCCGTCTATGCCCCGATTGCCAGGCGATTTCACGCGAATCCTGACGAGTTTGCGGACGCCTTTGCCAGAGCGTGGTTCAAGCTTACCCATCGGGACATGGGCCCCGTCAGCCGGTATCTCGGACCGCTGGTGCCTGCGGAGCAGCAGATTTGGCAGGATCCGGTCCCCGAGGCCACCCATGAACTGGTGGACGCCCAGGATATTGACGCCCTCAAGGGCAGCATCCTGGCGTCCGGCCTCTCGCTGGCAGAGCTGGTAAGGACCGCCTGGGCTTCGGCGGCCACTTTCCGTGGTACGGACAAGCGCGGCGGAGCCAACGGCGCTCGCATTCGCCTGGCCCCGCAAAGGGACTGGGAGGTCAACAATCCCTCCGAACTTGAGAGAACCCTCCGCATATTGCAGGAAATCCAGAATCAATTCTGCGCGGAGAGCCGCAAGTCGGTCTCCCTCGCGGATGTAATCGTACTGGGGGGCTGTGCCGCGGTCGAGGAAGCCGCAGCTCGCGCGGGGCATGATGTCCATGTGCCCTTTTCGCCGGGTCGCACGGATGCAGCACAGGAAGCGACCGACGTGGATTCGTTTGACGTGCTGGAGCCTGCCGCGGATGGATTCCGCAATTATGTCAAGCCGGTTCTGGCGGAGTCTGCCTGCGAATTGCTGATAGATCGGGCGCACATGCTGACCCTGACCACCGTCGAGATGACGGTGCTGCTTGGCGGTATGCGCGTTCTGAACGCGAACAGTGCCGGCTCGAGCCTGGGCGTACTTACGACGCGGCCGGAGCTGCTAACGCGCGACTTCTTTGTCAACCTGCTTGACATGAACACGACATGGCAAGCCTCATCCACGGCGGAGGGCGTATTCGAGGGGCGAGATCACAGTACAGGCGAGCTGAAATGGCAAGGCACGGCAGTCGATCTCGTATTCGGCTCGAATTCGCAGCTGCGGGCCGTAGCGGAGGTGTTTGCCTCGGACGATGCCGAAGAAGCGTTTGCGCAGCAGTTCGTGGATGCCTGGGCGAAGGTCATGAACCTCGACCGCTTTGATCTCCACTAGCACGCGAGGGCTGGGCCGTGACATCCCGTCACTGCGCCATTTATGGCTTGGCTTCCGCGCCAGCCACGTTGCGCACCTGTGAAACGGTGCGAATTGGAGGCACGTCTACGGCGTGAACTCGAATACCGTGCCCAGCGTGTCCCCAAGCGCAAACAGGTAGTTGCCCGCCACATCCAGGTCCCTCCATCGGCCGGGGACCTCAAACGAGTAGGTGTATGATCCGTCGCGCGCGCCAAAAACATCTACAACCGTAGCTCCCCTTTCGGCCGAAAGGACGCGGGAATCCACATACAGCATTCCTTCGGAATAAGCCAGGATGTACTTCGCAAAAGTCCTCGATTTGAACCGCGTGACCGGCCCACCCATGATTTCCAGGGTCTCAAAGACGGGAGGCTCCACCTGGTCCAAGGTCTCCCGGGCATACACGACATCGCCCGACGCAGTAAAGCGGGCAATGAATCCGAAATGGGTAGGGCTGTAGACCAGGTCGCTGCCCACTGCCACAATTTCGCCGCCAAGGCCAAGCGGCTCCAGATCCGACGTACCAAAAGTTTCGAGCGGCTGGTCCAATTGCCCGGTTGTGCCAAACATACCTCCATTCCGAGCAAGACTGCTCGCCATGAAGTAGTAGCGGCCTCCATCCGCTATGGCCATACGGAACGGTTGAAAGTCCAGTGTGAACGTTTCGAGCAATGCTCCATCCGGCCCAAACCTCGCTATTGAGCTCAGGACCGCATCAGGCACCTCGACACCGCCTGTCGCGCCAATCGATGGGCGCATCGGATTGGTGAATTCACCCGGCCCTTCTCCTCCTCCATGGCCATAGGTACGGACGAACTCGCCCGAACCGTTAAATTGCTTAACCATCATGTCGCCATAGTCCAGAATATAGCTGCCGCCATTGGAGCTCCCGACGATGCTGGATGGCTGGTAGAGAATATGCTCTTCCGAAGCACCCAGTTCGGCTGCGGCTTCGAGCCCAACCTCTCGCCACTCGCGATCGGTTGTCTCCTGCTCGTAGATGGGATATGGAAAACCCTCGATCTGGCTAAGCACAAGGTTTGTTTCCGCCCGCTCTGAGCTGCCGCACGCGGCCAGAGCTACAAGGACTACGCACGCAAGTCTATGTTGCATTTTCGGGACTCTGCTTTGGCTCAGCAAGAAGGTAAGGACCGGGTATCTCATCCGCCTCGCAAGACCAAGGCTTGCGTGCTAAGAAGACGCGGCACGCGCGTCCACTTTTTCCGTAGCGTCAAGGGCTGGAAGCCACCTGGCGGACAAACGGCCCGGCATTCTCGGAATTGTCTGGAACCCACGTCATGCCGACGCCCGGCTGGAGGCGCCGCCAGCATAAATTCAACTCAGGTCTCTTTCTCCTGTAACCACAAGGCACGGCCCGCAGCCTCCAGCGAACCGAACCAGCTAACACTCCACAACGCGCCCAGCATGAGGAGCACTTGCTGCAACATGAACAGCGCAACAACGGCGCCTTTTCCGCCAGCTGCGAACTGCAACTCCGCCAGGAACGAGAGCGAGAAGCAGCCCAGACCGAAGAGCTTCCATACTCCGTAGACTAACAGCAATTGTGGCTGCCGCATAACCCCTTCGAATCCGTCCCTGATCGATGAGAGCGTGGAAGCGTCCGCCGTGGCTATGACGGCCCGCGAAACAGATCGCAGCACGTCAATTCCGATCAGTGTCGCAAGAAGAGGCAGAGGCAGGCAGACCGCCAAAATCCAGTACGCCGCCACGGGACTCGAGGACGCCCTGGCGACGCCGACTGCCAGCATCAGCAAAACGGCGCCCAGTACCACTGAAAGCGCCGCGAACAGCATGCCAACCAGGACGCTGCGAAGACCGAAGCGCACGGCCCCTCGCCAAAAGGAATGGCCCCTTTCGATTCCTAGAGCATGCACCAGACCCACACCCTTGGCCGCCTTCCACAGCATGACAATGGGAACGAACCAAAGCAGATGAAGGAAGCTGCGCCCGAGTGATCGGGCTTCCTCGCCCAGAATATCCGCCCACAGCACGATGTCGGAGCCCGCGACCAGGTCGCTGCCAAAGCCCGTCGGGCCCACTATCGATCCCAGGGAGCGGGCAATCGGCGCTGCGAGCACTGCCGCAAACGCCAGCTGGACGCCATAAATCAGGACCACGAGGTCGAAGCGGCGCAGGGCACCGCCAAATCCGGCTCGCATCAAGTCCCCGGGCATCAGAGCCCCGCGATAGGAATTAGCCGCTGAATCCAGACCGCAAGCGTGGTCCACGCCTTCAGCTCGAAGGAATCGCTGCCGCCGGACCTCAGCCGGTTGTTCAGCCGGTTTGCGTCCAGCCAAACCTCATTCTCCGGATCCAGGAACACCTCGGCTACAGGCCGCTCGAATTCCAGCACATGCTCGGCTGCATATCCATCCCAGAGGAAATCCTCCATGCCACCATCCGCAAACCGTACGCGCACCGTCTGCGGGAATACACCGTCGCCCAGGCGGCCCAGCCGCACCCTCGCGCGGCCCTCGGTGCCCGCCTCAATCGCATCGACCGCGTAGTCCACAACGCTACTGCCGAAGACGTACTGGGAAAAGAACCAGTCCAGATCCTCGCCCGAGACCTCTTCGGCCACGATCTGAAAGTCCCTGGCGGTCGGATGCCGATAGCGCCACCGGTCGAAATATGTCCTGAAGACGTCCCGGGTGATCGGCCATCCGAGATAGCCTTCCAGAGTCCGCAGAACGGTTGCCGCCTTCGAATACGAAGCCATCCCGTAGTCCGCTCCGCTCGCGTACTGCCAGGAATTCGTCTGCAATACCGCCCGGCTCGGCTCGGGCTTCGTGTAATTCAGGCGGTGCATCACGGCATCATCCAGGCGCAAGCCGGGAATCGCCATCAGGCTGCCCGGGCCGTAGGCTGTGTCCATGATCTTCGCCTCGAAGTAGGAGGTCATGCCCTCATCCAGCCAAGCCTCCTCAAACTCGTTGGAGGCCAGCAGCCCGTAGAAATACTGATGGCCGAACTCGTGGACGGTAACGACCTCTGGCAGGCGAACCCACGCCGGCATTCCGTAGGTCGTTCCGCAGGTGATCAGCATGGGATACTCCATGCCGTTGGCACCACCCAGTCCATCCACCAGGGTGAGCTCCGTATACGGATACGGACCCAGGATGTCATCGAATGCAGCAAGTGCGGCTTTGGCGGCCCTGAAGTGACGACGTGCCTGCCCCCTGTGCTCCGGCTGCAGCAACAGCCTGAGCGTTACGTGCTCCCATACGTCCTCAAGGGCAATGAATGCCGGGCTCGCTGTCCAGGCAAAGTCGTGCACATCCTGGGCGAAGTACCGGAGGCGCTTTCTTGCGCCCTGCTCCCGCCGTTCCATCCGCACTCCCGTTGCACCGACCACGAATGCTGCGGGAACATCAATCGTCACTTCATAGGTGCCGAAGTCGGCATAGAACTCACTGTTGGCGTGAAACTGGTGCGTATTCCACCTGCCGCGGGGTGCATCCTCCGGCACGTATCTCTGGCCCGGCACCTCGTATACACCGAGCTTCGGGAACCACTGCGCCACCATGAAGAACAGGCTCCCGTCGGGCTTCTCCTTGTAGCCGGTCCGCGCCACGATTTCGGGCAGCCGGGCCAGAAAGTGTGCGGAGACCCTTACCTCCGCCCCCGGCATTACCGGTGTCGGCAGCCGCACGTAGGCGACCGTGCTGTCATCCGTATTCCGGTCATCGGGCTGGAAGTACACCAGGCGGTCAGTAAGGTCCACCTGGCCATCGCGCGCCAAGACGGAAAGTCGCTCAACGTCTATACCACCCGGCGTGCCTCCCGACACAAAGCCGCGATGGCGCCCACCGCTCTCCCGCATAAAAGTGGACCTGCTGCTGCGAAACGCATTCAGATACAAATGGAACTGCAATGTGTCCACCGGCACAGAATCAGGATTGCGCCAGGTAATCTGTGCCTGGCCGCGAATCGCGTGGCGATCTTCATCCAGCACAGCGTCCAGTACATACGCCACGCGGTTTTCGCTCCTGGGCGCGTCGTAAGTGGTCGGATGCTGCGCAAGTGCCGGAGGAGGAGCCAGCGTCAGCGCGGCCATCACACAGCAGACAGACAGGCAATGAATGAAACCCGCGCGGAGAACACCTGCAGGCTTGGGCGTTGAATTGCTATCCAGGTCTTGCACTCATGAAGAGTTTTGAGGAGCTATTTGCCGAGCTTGAAGAGAAAGTGGCCACCCGGCATCCTACGTCCGGCACCGTTAGGGCTGTCGCTGCTGGCACCCACAGTATTGGAAAAAAGATCCTAGAGGAAGCCGGGGAGGTGTGGATGGCTGCCGAGCACGAAGGGCCTCGCCGGACGGCTGAAGAAATTGCCCAGCTGCTCTACCACGTCCAGGTCCTGATGCTTGCCTGCGACTTGAGCCTCGACGACATATACTCCCACCTTTGATGCTGCAAATAGCGCTTCCCAACAAGGGCAAGCTGGCGAGCGGATCCGTCGAACTGCTGCAGGCAGCCGGATACCATTGCAGTCGTGCTGGCCGCGAGCTTTCGGTGCGCGACGCCGCGCACGGCGTCGCTTTCCATTTTCTGCGTCCGAGAGATGTCGCCGTCTATGTCAGCAATGGTGTTCTTGACTTGGGCATCACCGGAAGGGACATGCTCGTCGACAGCTGCAAGGATCTGGTCGAGCTTCTTGCGCTCGGCTACGGAAGGGCGCGTTTCCATTACGCGTTGCCGATGGACGCCTGCGGAACCTCGCTTGAGGGCTTGCGCATTGCTACGTCTTATCCGGATCTGGTTGCGCGGGACCTGGCTGCGCGCGGTATCAACGCGGACCTCGTGCCGCTTGACGGCGCCGTGGAGGTGTCCATCCAGCTGGGCGTAGCGGATGCCGTAGCCGACGTAGTGCAGACCGGACAGACCCTTGCCGATGCCGGGCTGGTAACCGCAGGACCGCCGATTCTGGAAACCGAAGCCATCCTGGTAGCGCGCGAACCGGTCGAAAAGCTCGGTCAGGCGGCCCGGCGACTTGCCGAACGGCTGCGTGGCATCGTGCTGGCAAGGGAGTTTGTCATGGTCGAATACGACTGTCCGAAAGAACATCTTGACGCCGCCTGCGCCATTACTCCGGGAATAGAATCACCGACGCTTGCGCCGCTGAGCAAGTCCGGATGGGTTGCCGTAAAGGCCATGGCACGCTGGAAGGAGGCCAACCATATTATGGATGCGCTGGCAGAACTTGGTGCGAAGGGGATCCTGATCACCGAAATACGTACCTGCAGAATCTGACTCCCGCATGCGGCTTCTATTGCCGGGTATGCTTCTTCTGGCATCGTGCAGTGAACCAACCCTCGATGCGCGGCTAAGCAGCATCATCGCGCGCCATGAAGGCGCCGTTGTCGCCGTATCGATACGCGACAGGGATTTTGCGCTCGATTTGGGGGCTGACCGCCCCTTCCATGCTGCCAGCACCATGAAGGTGCCGGTCATGATCGAGCTTTTCCGGCGTCACGAAAGCGGCTTGTTGTCGCTGGACAGCACCCTCTTGGTCAGAAACTCCTTTCGCTCCATCGTGGACAGCTCCTTGTACAGTATTGAAGACGACTCCGACGAGGACATCTACCAGCAACTCGGGGAGCGGATGACAATGCGCGATCTCATGCACCGCATGATGACCGTGTCCTCGAACCTTGCAACCAATCTGCTTATCGAGGAGCTGTCACCCGAGGCCGTCAGACGCACGGCGGCGGCGCTGGGCGCGCCGACCATGAACGTGCTGCGCGGGGTGGAAGACATCAAGGCGTTTGAACGCAACCTCAGCAATACGACGACTTCGCGGGACCTGGCAGAGCTTCTCTACCGGCTGATGGTGCAACAAGCGGTCTCACCGGATGCCGACAGTGCGATGCTGGAAGTCATGGCCATGAATGTCTTCAATGACATGATCCCGGCCGGCTTGCCGGAAAATGTAAGGGTCGTCAACAAGACAGGCTGGATCACTGCTGTCCACCATGACGCGGCAATCGTTTTTCCGGCCAGGCAGGATCCGTATGTCCTGGTTATACTGACGGAGGGGTTGGAAGACGACCGGCAGTCGTCCGCGCTGGGCGCCGAGATCGCCAGTGCCGTTCACGAGGTGCTTCGCCAGTAGGACTCGTTTCAGGATTCTTCCGCAGCAATGGCCTCCAGCGCCTCGATCCGGCTCCGCAACCTCTCCTGCTCTCGTGCCACCTCCTCTAGGCGCTCCTCGAGGCGCCGGTCTGTGCCCATCGAGCGAATGCGCAGATCTAGCTGGCGCCATACGACAAAGAGGGCACAGGCAGCCAGCACGCTCAACGCGCCAATCAGGAGCAGCATGGGCATGGCAATTCCAGCACGAGGTGACTTGGTACTCTTGGAACCAATATAGAATTCACCGGGCGTACAAAGTGTGAAGCTTCAACAGTGGATTCGGCATCTGGTGTCGCTGATTCGCGCCAGACAGAGCCATGGCATAGAGCATCTCACGGGAGAAAGGGCAAGGAATGTCGGGCTCTTCGTACAGGCGCTGCGCCACAGTTCGCACCTGCAGGGAGAGCATCCAGCAGCGTCCAACGAGCGGCTGGAGTTCCTGGGCGATGCCGTGCTCAACCTCGTGGTTGCGGAATACCTGTATCAGAAATTCCCCCTGGAAATGGAGGGATTCCTGACCAAGCTTCGCGCGAAACTGGTAAGTGGGCAGGCCCTAGCCAGACTCGCAGAAGAGCTTGATCTTGGATCGCTGATTGCCATGAGCGAGGACATGCTTGTTTCCGGCGGGCGCCAGCATCACGGGGTGCTGGCGGACAGCCTCGAAGCCGTTATCGGTGCACTGTATCTTGACCGGGGACTTGCTGCAACGCGGCGCTTCATATACCGTACGATGCTCTCAAGAACGGACCTTGAGCTGCTGGCGGCAACGACGGAAAACCACAAGAGCCGGCTCCTGGAGTATGCGCAGGCCCGCGGATGGTCCCAGCCGAAGTACCACGTCGTACGGGAAAGTGGCCCGGGGCACAGCCCCAGCTTCACCGTGGAGGTGGAGATCGGAGGCGCCCCGCTGGGACGAGGCGAGGGATCAAGCAAGAAAGCCGCCGAAAAGCGCGCAGCAAGGAGGGCACTGGAGCAACTTGGCAGTCCATAGGACAGATCTCTAGAGACGCAATGACGAGCCTGTATACATGGCCATTGATCTTCGCTTGACGGACCGGTTTGCGGACCGGCACATAGGCCCATCAGAAGAAGAGATCGCCGCCATGCTGTCAGAAGTTGGCGTTGCCTCCCTCGACGAGCTCGTCAGCCGGACCGTCCCGGCGCCGATCCGGATGCAGAGAGACCTGCGCCTTCCTCCTGCCCTCGACGAAAGTGCGCTTCTTGCGCGACTGCGCGCTCTCGCAGCTCGGAACAAGGTCTGCCGTTCCTTTATCGGGGCGGGCTATTCCGACACCGTTACGCCACGTGCCATAGAGCGTGCCGTCCTCGAGAATCCCGCATGGTACACGCAATACACGCCTTACCAAGCGGAAATCTCGCAGGGCCGCCTCGAAGCACTCCTGAACTTTCAGACCATGGTGATCGACCTGACGGGGATGGAGATCGCCAACGCCTCGCTGCTTGATGAAGGCACGGCAGCGGCCGAGGCCATGATGATGTTCTTTCGTCTGACGCCGAGAAAGGACAAGCGTGCCTTTCTTGTCTCCAACACCTGTCACCCGCAGACCATCGCCGTGGTTGAGGCCAGAGCCGAGCCGCTGGGAATCCGCGTGGAGGTCGGTGACCATAGCGTCTACCGATTCAGTGAAGACGTATTCGGCGCGCTTCTGCAATACCCGGCCACGGATGGCGCGATCCACGACTATACAGAGTTCTGTACGCAGGCCCACGAGGCATTTGCCTATGTGGCGGTGGCCGCGGATATCCTGAGCCTTGCCATACTTGAACCTCCGGCGGTCTTTGGCGCCGACGCGGTCATCGGCAATACGCAGCGCTTTGGCGTTCCGCTGGGCTACGGCGGACCGCACGCGGCATACTTTGCGACCCGGTCGCGCTTCAAGCGCCAGGTACCGGGTCGCATCATCGGAGTCTCCGCGGATGAAGACGGCCGCCCCGCCCTGCGCATGGCTTTGCAAACGCGCGAGCAGCACATCAGGCGGGCTCGCGCCACCAGCAATATCTGCACTTCGCAGGTGCTGCTGGCTATCATGGCTTCGGCCTACGCGGTGTACCACGGGCCAGGCGGGCTGCGCGCAATTGCCTCCCGCGTGCACGGGCTCGCCCGCGTGCTGGGCGAGGGTCTCCGGAAGCTGGGCTACGAGCTTCGACACGGCCAGTACTTCGACACCGTTTGCGTAGAAGCTTCGCCCTCGCGGCTGCGGGATATTGCCCTGAGGCAAGCTGTGAACCTTCGGTATTTTGACGATGCCATCGGCATTGCGCTGGACGAGACTACATCGCGCGAGGACCTTGACACGATACTGGCCATCTTCGCGGAAGGTGCCCGGGTGAGCCTGGAATTTGATGCCGAAAGCCTGGCTGGCAGCATGCGGCCCGGCTACGGAGGCATGCTGCCGCGCTCGGCCCCTTTCCTTGAGCACCCTGTCTTCCAGCGATACCACAGCGAAACCGAGCTGGTGCGATATCTGCACAAGCTTGCTTCGCGCGACCTGTCGCTAACCAATAGCATGATTCCGCTGGGATCCTGCACCATGAAGCTCAATGCAGCTGCGCAGCTGACGCCGCTGACCTGGGCAGGCTTCAGCAAGCTGCATCCGTTTGCGCCGGTGGACCAGGCCGCCGGATACCGTCAGGTGTTCGAAGACCTCGAGACATGGCTGGCGGAGATTACGGGCTTTGACGCAGTTTCGCTTCAACCCAATTCCGGCGCATCAGGCGAATACGCCGGGTTGCTGGCCATTCGCGCCTACCACCGCAGCCGCGGCGACCGGCAGCGCAATGTCTGCCTGGTTCCGGACTCGGCCCACGGTACCAATCCCGCCAGTGCCGTGATGGCCGGCATGCAGGTCGTCGTGGTTCGAACCGACGAAGAGGGCAGCATTGACCTGGCGCACCTGCGCGAGATGGCATCGCTGCACGGTGACCGGCTTGCCGCGCTAATGGTTACCTATCCGTCGACGTTCGGTGTTTTCGAGCCCCACATCACCGATGCGTGTGGCATTGTGCACGACCGCGGAGGACAGGTCTATATGGACGGTGCCAATATGAATGCCCAAGTGGGGCTGTGCCGTCCAGGGTCGTACGGCGCGGACGTATGCCACCTCAATCTGCACAAGACCTTCGCCATCCCGCATGGAGGAGGAGGACCAGGCATGGGGCCGATCTGCGTAGCGGAACACCTTAAGCCTTTCCTGCCCGGCCACCCGGCCCTTCCTGACGCCGAGCCCCGGGCCATTGGACCGGTCGCGGCTGCACCCTACGGCAGCGCGTCGATTCTGCTGGTTTCGTGGGCCTATATCTCGCTCCTGGGAAGCGCTGGACTAAGACGAGCGTCGGAGGTGGCCATCCTGAATGCCAATTACGTAGCGAGGCGCCTGGAAGCGTACTACGATGTACTGTTTCGCGGTAACTGCGGGCACGTGGCCCACGAGTTTATCCTTGACCTTCGCCCATTCCGTCGCCTGGCCGGCATTACAGAAATGGATGTAGCCAAGCGGCTCATGGACTATGGCTACCACGCTCCGACCATGTCCTGGCCCGTAGTCGGCGCCATGATGATTGAGCCCACGGAGAGCGAGTCCAGGGACGAACTCGACCGCTTCTGCGAGGCACTCATTTCCATACGGGCCGAAATCCAGGAAATCGCTGATGGCCGGGCAGATCCCGTGCTCAACGTGCTGAAGCAGGCTCCCCATACAGCGAGACTCGTATGCGGAGACAGCTACGACCTGCCATACCCGCGCGAGAAAGGTGCCTTTCCGGCTGCCTGGACCAGAGAACGGAAGTTCTGGCCGAGTGTGCGGCGCATAAACGATGCCTACGGGGACCGCAACCTGGTCTGCTCGTGTCCGCCTGTGGAGACCTTCCAGGAAGCCTGACAAACCAAGCGCGACCATGGACCCCCTTACCTTCTTCGAGCGGCTGAACCTGTGGTTCAGGGACTCCATCACGGTCAAGCTGATCTCTGCGGGGTTCATCGCCCTGGCCCTGCTGATTCCGGCCGCTTTGACCACGGAACTCATCCGGGATCGCAGTGAGACGCAAGAGGAGGCAGCGGCAGAGGTCAGCGAGCGCTGGGCACGGACGCAGACGATCACGGGACCCGTCATCATGGTTCCCTACGAGACGGAAGAAGAAGGCGTGCGCTATGCCTACTTCCTGCCCGACGACCTGCAAGTGAGCGGCACCATCGCACCAGAGGCGCGCTACCGCGGCATTTATGAAGTCATCGTCTACTCCAGTGAACTTTCGATAAGCGGACGGTTTTCGCCGCCCGATTTCTCGGAGTGGAGTATTGACCCGGAATCCATCCTGTGGAATGAGGCAGTCGTGGCAACCGGAGTTTCCGACATGCGTGGCATCGAGGACCAGATCGCGCTTCAATGGAACGGCCTGGCATACGACTTCCGCCCTGGCCTGGAAGAGGAAGCCGTGCTGCAAACCGGCATGACTGCGCGCGCTCCGGTGCAGGAGGCAGGTGTGTTTCAGTTCAGTATCAAGCTGAGAGGCAGTGACAGCCTCTACTTTGTACCCGTTGGCAAGCAAACACGCATCGAGCTCGCATCAAGCTGGGAGGCTCCCAGCTTTGGTGGTTCCTTCCTGCCTGACACCCGGGAAGTGTCCGGAGACGGCTTTGCGGCCCAGTGGCACGTGCTCGACCTAAACCGGCCCTACGCACAGGCTTGGCGCGGCACAACTTCGGGACTCATGGAGTCCTCGTTCGGCGTCCGGCTGCTGTTGTCCGTGGACCACTACCGCAAGACGCTCAGGGCTGCCGCATACGCCATTGTCGTTATCGCCCTCACATTCCTGACCTTCTTTCTGTCTGAAATCTACTTTGAGAGGCGCGCGCACCCGTTCCAGTACTTGCTTGTGGGACTTGCCTTGTGCCTGTTCTACGGACTTCTCCTGGCCCTTTCGGAGCACATGCCGTTCAACGCGGCCTATGCCAGCGCCACCGGAGCCACGGTGATTGCCGTAACCGGCTACATGAGGTCCGTATTCGGCAACCGCAGCTATTTCTTCGGTGCCATACTGCTAATCGTGTACGGCTTCATGTTCCTGCTGCTACAACTGGAGGAACTGGCACTGCTTATCGGCATGATCGGCCTGTTTGTTTCCCTGGCGCTGACCATGTATCTGACCCGCAACATCCGGTGGTTTGGTAGTGACTAGTCCAGTCGGCGGTAGAAATCCAGGGTTCGCGCCGCAATGGCACTCCAGCTGAAGTCCTCCTTGACGCGCCGGCGCCCCTGACGGGCAAACGCATCCCTTCTGGAAGCATCCTGCATTAGGGCGTTAATGGCCTCGGCCAATCCGAGTGACAGCTCCGCTGGATCGTCGGCCAGTGGCACCAGCAGTCCCGTCTCGCCGTGGGAGACGACCGTGGGTATGCCGCCAACGGACGTCGCTACCACAGCCGTCTCACAGGCCATGGCTTCCAGATTGATGATCCCGAACGGCTCATAGACGGATGGGCATACAAAAAGCGCCGCGTGCGAATAGGCTACGACGAGGTGCGCGCGAGGCATCATCGCGCGGATCCATACCAGTCGACAGGAGGTCCTCTGGCGGGCTTCTTCCACTTTCTCGGTCATTTCGCGCTCGATTTCCGGCGTATCCGGGGCACCGGCTGCCAGTACCACCTGTGTGCCGGGAATCAGGTGATGCAGCGCGTCCACCAGATGGATGATGCCTTTCTGCCGGGTTATGCGCCCCACAAAGAGCACGAACGGCCGGGCCGGGTCGATGCCGTAGCTCCTTAAAACGGCTTCGTCGAAGGTAGGACGGTATTCATCAGGGTCAATGCCGTTCGGGATGACGTGGACGCGATCCGGGGCAACATCGTAGAGCTTCAGCACGTCCTCGCGCATTTGCGGCGAGACGGCCACGACGCCGTCGGCATTCTCGTACGCCGTTTTCTCTATCCACGTGCTGGCCCGGTAGGCCGTGCCCAGCTGCTCCGCCTTCCAGGGCCTGTGGGGCTCGAGCGAATGTGTCGTAAGCACCAGGCGGGCACCGGTCAACTGCTTCAGCAGGCAGCCTGCCCAGTGGGAGTACCACGTGTGGCAGTGGATGATGTCGGCGCCTGAAACCGCAGCGGCCATAACCAGATTGCGCCCCAGGGTATCGAACAGTTTGGCGTGGCGCGCCTGTTGCGGAGCATCAGCCGCCGGCGCGGCTACGCCACGTACCGTCAGGTTCGCCTCACGCACGTCCTGATCGCCGAAGCAAAGCACGCTAACCTCGTGTGCTCCGCCCTCCTGGCGGCACATCTCACGCGTCAGGTATTCGACGTGGACACCCGCTCCCCCGTACACATGCGGGGGATACTCATTGGTCAGAAGAAGGATACGCATGGCGCCAATACCGTAATTTGCACCGAAAACTACGGATAATGGCTGGTCATACGAACAGCGTCCCGGTCTCCTGATTCATGTCCAGACTTGAAGAACATCTTCAAGCCACGCCAACGCGCCGCTTCGGTACATTTGGCGGCGTCTTTACACCCACGCTCCTCACGATTCTGGGTGTCATTATGTATCTCCGGCAAGGCTGGGTCATTGGCAACGCCGGCGTCCTAGGGGGACTACTGGTCATTCTGCTCGCCTATGCCATTACCATTTGCACCGGCCTTTCCATGTCGTCGATCACCTCCAACATCAGACTCGGGGCCGGTGGAGCTTATGCCATTATCTCACAGTCGCTTGGACTGGAGGTCGGCGGCAGCCTGGGCATTCCTCGCTACGTATCCCAGGCACTGGCGATTACACTGTACGTGTTCGGCTTTCGGGAAGCCTGGCTGTGGGTATTTCCGGCACACTCGGCCATCGTCGTGGATCTGGTCGTCTTTATTGCCCTGTGGGCAATAGCGTACAAGAGCGCCGATCTGGCTATCCGCGTACAGTATCTGATTATGGCGGTGATTGCCGCCTCGCTGGTTTCCATTGCCGTGGCGGCCGTCAAGGGCTCCATGCAGTACCCGCTTACGGACGTGGGGCTCTGGGGCAGTTTTCGCGGGGCACCGGAAACAGGATTTGAAGGCACTTCCTTCTGGATAGTCTTCGCTGTCTTCTTTCCGGCGGCTACAGGCATCATGGCGGGAGCCAATATGTCAGGTGAGCTGAAGGACCCCCGCCGAAGCATTCCCATCGGCACCATGGCGGCTATAGGCGTTAGCCTCGTTGTGTACCTGCTGCTCGGGTACTGGGTAACCAGGTCTGCCTCTCCCGACGAGTTGGTGGAGAACTATTACGTCGTAATCGAAAAGGCCTACTGGGGGCCTGCCGTGATAGCCGGCGTATTCGGGGCAACCTTTTCTTCCGCCCTGGCCTCTATGGTGGGAGCTGCTCGCATTCTGCAGGCGATGGGCCGCGACCAGGTGGCGCCGCACAGCCGATGGATTGGTGCGCTGAACCGGAAGGGCGAGCCGCGCAACTCCATGATCATTACGGGCACCATCGTGCTTGCCACGCTGCTGGTACGGGACCTGAATGCCATTGCGCCGCTGATTACGATGTTCTTCCTCATCACGTACGCGATGCTGAACCTGGTCGTACTCATCGAGCAGAGCCTCGGCCTGGTCAGTTTCCGCCCGCTTTTTCGGGTGCCGCGCATCGTATCGGTACTGGGTCTTGTCGGCTCCGTTTTCGCGATGTTCATCATCAATCCGACCATCAGCCTCGTAGCCGTCGCCGTTGTAGTGGTGTTTTATGGCGTGCTGACGAAGCGGCGCATGGATGCGCCTTTCGAAGATATCCGGAGCGGTCTATTTGTGGCCTTTTCCGAATGGGCCGCAAAGAAGGCAACCAACATGCCCTCCCAGCAGCAGAGAGCCTGGAAGCCGAATCTGCTCGTGCCGGTCGACGATATCCGGAAGGTGCGAGGCTCATTTTCGATTATCGAGAGCGTGACCTACCCCAAGGGATCGGCCAAGCTGCTGGGCATAGGCAATCATTCCCCGGACTTCGCCGAGCAGCTCGGCCGCCTTAGCGGCGCCTTCCGAGAGCGCGGTGTCTTTTCGTCGTCCATGCTGCTGGAGCACGCTTCGTACCCCGATGGCATTATAGCAGGCATGCAGGTGCTTCAGGGAGCTTTCTTCCGTCCCAATATTGTATTCCTTGAACAGCCCGGCAGCCCGGATCGCGAACTGGCATTCGGGCGCGTGGTCCATCGCGCCGTTGAGCTGGGCCTGGGCGCACTGATCTTCGCCCCGCATCCGGAAGCCGGCCTGGGGCAGCGACAGCATATAAATGTATGGATCCGTGACAGAAGTCCCGACTGGCAACTGCGGTGGGACTTCGGCAATCTGGATCTCGCTATCCTCGTCGCCTACAAGCTCTCACGCAACTGGCAGGCCCAGATGCGTCTTGTAACCGTAGTCAGGGACGAGGCCGACGTGGCGGACGCCCGCAGATTCATGAGCCGCCTGGTCGACCTGGCCAGAATTCCGGACACGGAGGTGGTTGTGGCAACGGGCGCATTCCGAGACTTCGTAAAAGATGCTCCGCTGGCCGATCTGTCCGTATTCGGGCTGGTGCCCAATCCGGATTTCAGCTTCGTCTCGGAAATGGTCAAAGCTACCAACTCGACCTGCGTGTTCGTCCGGGACTCGGGCAGCGAAAACGTGCTGGCCTGAGAGAGCCTACGCCATCTCGATGCGCTCGGGCGCATGCACAAAAAGCACATCCTTGAGCGAGGAGTGCTTGGTAAAGACCTCAGCCCCGCGTTGGTGGATGCCTTCCAGGTCAAAGCCGACCACCGCCAGATCGGCATGTTCTGAAAGGGCTGCGACCAATTGCCGGAACGCCGCAACGTCATTGGTAGGAATGAAGCCCAGATTCTTCTCGCTTATGGGAAGGCGCCCTTCCGAGACCAGGCGCTTGAACTCCCGGCGTCTTTCCTCCAGTTGTTCGCGCGGCAGCGCAGCAAACACTTCAATGGTAGCGCCGTCCCAGTCCGGATGCCCGAGCAGAATGTAGCTCAGCAAGATCATCATGTTGGCGTTCTCCCTGTCACTCCACGTCAGCCAAATGTGAATGCGCCTCCGCTCGCCAAAGTGGTAGTCCCCGTGACGCAAGACGAGCAGCGTCTTTTGGGTCGAGGCCGCAAACATGCAGTTCTTCACAACGTCATCCACGACGCCTTCCGCGTCGCGGTTCGAAAACTCGAACATCACTGCGTTGTTGGTGATGCCCGCCACACCCGGAACCTGGAGGCTCTGCGCGAGCGCGCTGAGCATGGACGGGCTGACGATGGTGTCCATGTACACCGTGCTCTTCTGGGTACGGGCCAGCTCCAGAAGTCGCCACTTCGTGTGCTGGCTCTCCCGGAACGAGGCCGCATCCAGGCGGCCCTTGACGAAGTGCAGGTAGGTGCCGAAGCCGTGTCGGTGGCAAAGCCAGCGCAGCATTGTCAGCGGACTGCGCCGGTCAAACGTGCGATCGTTAACCATGATAACGCTCGGGCGCCACTCGGCGGAATCGTCCAGTTGGCGCCGGCGCTGCAGCCGAATATGCATGTACCGCGTGGCCTGCGTCATGACGCCATGGAACATGGCGACCAGATCTGACTCTCCGCTTCGGGTACGCTCCAGCGTCTTGTAAAGCCCGGCCATCAGCACGAGAGCAAGAATGGCATAAAGCGGATCCATCTGGAACATCAGGAACAGGCACATGACGGCTCCGAGCAAACTGATGTACCAGCGCGAGCGGAAACTGGGCCGGTAGCTTGGACGGGCGGCGAAGTGCTCCAGCACGCCGATGGCGCAGAGCGCGCCGTAGGTTACCATGAAAAACATGGAAATCAGGCGCGCCACCACGTCGACGTTTCCGACAATTACAATGAAGAGTGCGATGACGCCTGTAACCAAGGTTGTATTGCGCGGCTCATTTGCCGCGCCGTGGCCGCGCGCCAGCCACCGGTTGAACAGGCGACCTGGAATGCTGGCATCTGCGCCAAGCGCCTGCAGGGTGCGCGGAGCCACCAGAATCGAGCCTATGGCCGAACTCAGCGTCGCGCACGCCAGCCCCAAGAGGATGATGGGGCCCCACAGGGCGATCTGGGCCATCACCAACTGGTCCTCTGCAAGAATCTCTGCAGGCGCGGAGTAGGCGAGCTTGAGAACAATGCAAATGTATACCACCACGCCGGTTATCGTGGCCAACAGCGTACCCCGCGGAAGCGATACGCGCGGGTTGCTGAGATCACCGGATAGCCCCACGCCGGCCGTCATGCCTGTAAAGGCCGGAAACACGATAGCAAACACGATGATGAAGGCATCCGGATCTGCAACGGTCCCGGTCAGGCGCGCGGTCGCCGGATCAAATCCTTCGACCGGCGAGCCCACGAAAAAGAGCCCGAGAGAGGCCAGCAGCACGCCAGCCACCACGTACAGCATCTTGATTCCTATGTTGGCTCCTCTGCGCATTACGACCAGCAGAAGAGCCAGCAGCGCAGGAACGGAGACGATACGTGTATCAAATCCCAGTCCGGTTACGGATTCAAAGCGGCTGGCTACGGGACTAAAGGCCTCGGCAAAGGCAATCATGTAGAAGGCGACCGAGATGGCCTGCGACAAGTACAGGGAAATACCTATCACGCCCCCGATCGTGGTGCCGAACGACCGGGAGATAATGAAATACTCTCCGCCTCCTTCTACCTTCCGGTTGGTGGCGATTTCCGCGATCGCAAGCGCCGTGGGAATCGTGACCAGGTGGCCAAGCAGAATGATACCAAAGGCACCCAGCAGTCCCACGTTGCCGACGGCATAGCCGAAGCGCAGGAACATGATCGCACCAAGGATGGTGCTGATACCTGCCAGGAATACGGGAAGCGTCCCGAAACCATGCCCGCGCCCGGCAGGCGCCAGGGTTTCAGCGCCGGCCCCGGAAAAGTTCATTGCGTGGTCGGGCACGAGCCGCTAGTGGCACAGGAAAGGTCAGGCCGTCAGGGCTGCCCAAATGTCGCAGTACCCCTCCGGATGTATAGGGCCTTTCACGGTCAGGCACGTGCCACAATTCGTACCTTCCACCGCGGCAACATAGAGAGCGCAATTCTCGCAGTTCCTGCCCTCCACGGGAGAGACGTCCACGTAGTTCAGCGCCGCACGAGCGGCTATCTCCTGCTGTGTCAAGCCTGTCGTATCCATGCAAAAGAAGCTCGCCGAGGCTTCCGGCGCAGCGCCATTGCCTGACGGCGATTCTGCGGCATCCGGCGAGCCGCCACATGCAGCCACACCCGCCGCGGACGCAACCGAAGCCAGGCCGAGCAATTGGTGCAGGAAAATGCGGCGGGAGGAATCAGACTGATCCATGAAAGGAAGGAATATCTGCTGAGGAGGATGGCGCTTCCTAACACGCGACGCCCCAAAATAGTTGCAAGGCAATTCGCGAGGCAAGGCATTGACGATGCCCCCGTCTTGCCATATATTCTGCGCCTGTTTTTTGTCATTAAGTCTACGGTTCCGTCTTTCCGCCGGCTGCGGGAGGAAGGGATTAAATGGGAATCCGGTGAGCTCTGCGAAGGCAATTCCGGAACTGTACCCGCAACTGTAGGCTGTCTGAAAGCCTCGGGCTTTCGGTCGAGAGGTGCAACAGGGCACCAGTCACTGTCTTTGGATGGGAAGGCTGTCCGCCCGCATCTCCGACCGCATGCGTTTCCCGCACGCAGGCGGCGAGTCAGGAAAACTGCCATAGACTGAGTGCCAACCGCCTCCGGGAGAAGAGGTCCGTGGCGCCGTCTGTCTTGCGCTGCCGCGCAGGGCATACCGGTCTGGACCCGCCATTGAGGTTTCGGCCCCTTATGCGCTGCGTCGTCCTTATCTATTGCGTGATACCACTCGTGGCTGCGAGTGCGCAGCATGCAGACAGCATTCTGGTCCTGCCGCATATCACGGTTACGGCAACCCGGCTCCCGGACACGCTGCTGCATGCCCCGGTGCACGTGAAGGTACTCGATCCACGCAGGGCCTCCACTGTCTCCGAGCTTCTCTCGAAGGAGTCCGCCCTGTACATCCGTCAGTATTCGGGCGGCCTGGCCACCATGTCCCAGCGCGGCGCCGGCGCCGCACAGACGGTTGTGCTCCTGGAGGGCCACCGCATCGCCAGTCCGCAGCTGGGCCAGCTCGACCTGTCGCTGATTCCCACGCTGCTGCTTACTACCGTGGAGATCGCTTCCGGCGCCGGCTCGTCCGTTTTCGGAACGGACGCTCTGGCCGGTGTGGTGAATTTGCGGATGAATCCCGTGCCGGCCGGTTTGAGTGTCCGCGCCAGCCGCGGCTCCTACGGACGTCGGACCGGATCCATTGCTGCCGGCGTAGGCGCGCGGACGATATCGGCGCGACTGGCCGCCGAATACGTTGCCTCCGACGGGGATTATCCTTACCTGAATACCGGGGTCTTCCCCGCCAGAAGCACGCCTCGCCGCGGGGCGGATCAGATGCGGCGTACGCTCTATGCAGGCGTGCAACGGACGACGGCGCGGGCCGGATTCAACGCTGCCGCTTGGATAAACCAGGCCGAGCGGGGACTCCCATCGATACACGCCTCCGTTCCCCGGCGGGAGCGTCAGTGGGACCGGCACCTGCGCGTCTGGGCTGGCGGACGCTGGCGGATGCACCGCGCGGAATTCCGCCTTAGCAGCCTTGCGCAAAAGGCCTCGCTTCGCTACGCCAGCGACCAGCTGCGCATTGACGACACAGGACAAACGCTCTTGTTCTCCATCGATGGAGAAGCGCGCCTCGCTCTCGGCAGACACTGGCGCCTCACGGGCGGCCTTTCATCCGGCTATGGCCGGGCACGTCATCCGAGCCTTTCGAATGCGGCCCGCCAGTGGCACGGAGCTGCGTTTGTCACTGGTGCCGGCAAATACGGCAGGCTGCGCGTTTTCCCTGCTTTGCGACTGGATGCATACGCGTCACGCCTGATCGGCAATCCGCGCGTTGGTCTGAACATGCGGCTCGCCGGCTCCACGCATCTGAAGGCTTCCGCCGGCCGTGCGTTTCGCATGCCCACGTTCAACGACCGGTTTTGGCAGCCCGGGGGCAATCCAGAGCTTCGGCCCGAGCATGGCTGGACATACGACGTGGGTATTCGACTGGAATCGGGTCGCGGCCATGCGGAACTGTCGACGTTCGTGGCCAGAATCACGGACCAGATCATATGGCAACCGACTACCGACGGATACTGGTCGCCCCGTAACCTGCACCGCTTGCACGGACGTGGATTGGAGGTCGAGGGCGCATGGCACCGGTCGATGGCGCACGCGCTCGGTGCGGGTGTCCGCCTGACAGCCTCCTACGTGGACAACCGTGAAGTGCTGGACGATACCCGCACCAGGGCTGTACGGCTACTGCCGCGAGAGCAATTCAAGGCTGGCCTTGACCTGCGCACTGGTCCGTTTCTGCTTGAGGTGTCCGCACGGTTTTTGGGGGCTCGCTCCGTAACCACCGACGGCACCTCGCAGCTTCCCGCGTTTGTGCTACTAGACGCACACGCGCAGTTTCGGCACCGCGTCGGGCAAGCATCCAGTTCGCTTGGATTCCTTGTCGACAACGTCCTCAATTCCCGGTACGAGTATGTCCCTTCAAGCCCGATGCCGCCGAGGGAATTGCGGCTCCAACTTACCATCAACCTTCACTAACGCCATGAACAAGGTGCTGACTCGCATGCTCGCTACTGCCTTCCTGCTGCTTCCCGCAACGGCATATTCCCAGCACGTAACAGGGATATGGATAGGCAACCAGGGCAATTTTTCCGACAACAACGGCTCGGTGACCCATTACGACCCTGGAACCGGGGAGGCCTCCACGGCCATCGAGAATTTCGGCACGCTCGTGCAGAGCCTGACGCTGCACGATGGCAGCGTTTACGTACTTTCCAACACTTCCGGGGCACTGGACATTCTGGATGCCGTGACGCGGGAGCGCACGGGCCAGATCAGAGGCCTGAACAGCCCCCGGTACATGGCAGCAGTTGCCGAGAGCAAGGCGTACGTGTCGAGCCTGTGGAGCAACCAGGTCTACGTGGTAGACCTTGCATCACAGATGGTGGTCGACTCCGTGGCTGTCGGCTCAAACCCCGAGGACATTGCCGTAATCGCCGGACGAGCCTACGTGGCCAATTTCGGATTCGGCGGTGATTCGACTTTGAGCGTCATCGATATCTCGTCTGACACACTCTTGGCGACGCTTGACACGGGCTGTGACGGACCGCGGCACCTGGAAGTGGATGCCGACGAGGAATTGTGGGTGTTTTGCAATGGCAACACGGTATACAATGACGACTTTTCCGAAGTAGTGGCACGGACAAACGGGGCCGCGGTCGTACTTGACGGGGCAACGGGGGAAATCGTTGCGCGCATCGAGCTGGCATCGCAGGTGGGCGCGGCATCGCTGGGTCAGGACTCCTACTACTCCCGAGCCACTAGTCAGGTATTCCTGCTTATTCACACGGTCGATCCAGCCATCGAAGAACAATACCTGGTATTTGACACCGCTACCAATGAGCTTGCAACACAGGGATCCCTGGCCGGTGAAGAATCCGTAGCGGGCATCGCCTACGATGCCAGGGCAGAGCGCTTCTACATAGCGCGCATCACG
Organism: uncultured Rhodothermaceae bacterium; assembly: GCA_964639665.1. GTDB lineage: Bacteria > Bacteroidota > Rhodothermia > Rhodothermales > Bin80 > CAZXEU01. The sequence continues at coordinate 81,529 of CAZXEU010000045.1, forward strand.
GACTACGTTGCTGCAGGCTTTGTGTCGGTACACAGGCCAGTCGGCGGAGCAATCCTGGAGCGCATTTCAGCCGGTATCGCCCCGGCTCACGTTCTCCTGGAAGCGTCCGGCGACGTGGCCGGGTCCGTGGAATCCGTGCAGCCGCACTCCCTTGCCCTCGGGAAGAACTTCCCCAATCCGTTCCGCTCCACCACCACCGTGCCGATTACGCTTTCGGCCCCTGGTCAGGTAAGGCTAACGGTCTACGACGTATTGGGCAGGACGCAGGCCACGCTTGTCAATGCCGCGTTGCCAGCGGGCACGCACCAGGTCCGGTGGGATTCCGACCAGGCAGCAAGCGGAGTATATTTCGTACGCCTGGAAAGCGGCGGGCAGGCATCTACGCGGCGCATCATCCGCGTTGAATGACCCTGCGTGCCACGTTGTACCTCGCGCGCAAAGTGCAAAATACCTTGTAAGGCCGTGCGGCATCGCGTATCCTTGTATGGTACAGAATGCGGCACAACCATGGCAAGATCATCCGCGGACAAAAAGGCCTCCAGCGTACTGATTGTCGATGACGAAGATGACATCCTTGACCTGCTAACCTACAACTTTGAACGAGCAGGCTTCGGTACGCAAACGGCTCGGGACGGACTGGAAGCACTGGATGTAGCCACACGCAAAGCACCCGATCTCGTCGTGCTCGACATCATGATGCCGCGGCTTGACGGACTGCAGACGTGTCGCCGATTTCGCCGGGATCCTCGGCTGCGCCATATTCCCATACTTATCCTGACTGCCCTCTCTGGAGAAGAAGACCATATTCGAGGTCTGGATTTTGGTGCGGACAGCTACCTTCCCAAGACAACCCCCACCGGCATCATCGTCTCTCAGGCTCGGGCGCTGCTTCGCGGCATAGGACGAAAAGGGCGGCCGCTTTCGAGGCTGGTGATACATGACCTGGAAATAGACAGGGACAAGTACCTAGTCTTCCGCCATCGGGACGGTAGCCGGTATGAGATACGGTTCCCTCGCAAGGAATTTGAGTTGCTGTACTTTCTGGCGAGCCATCCTGGCCGCGTTTTCCGGCGCCAGGAACTACTGGACAGGCTCTGGGGCCCGGACGTATATGTGGTGGACCGCACCATCGACGTACATATACGCAAGATTCGCGAAAAGCTGGACAACAGGTACATCACGACCGTCAAGGGCGTAGGTTACAAATTCTCGGAGTAATCCAAGGGAAGGGGCTCACCTACCGTGCGGTCTTGGGGTGGGGGGACATAGCACCCCGTTTATGGCCGGCAACAAGGCGCACAGGCTCTCCCGTCGCATCGCCGTTCGCGTGACGGCTTCCGCGGCTCTTGTCCTGGTAGTGCTGGCTGCGCTCGGACTCGGGCTGCCATGGTGGGTAGCTGCTCTCCTGGTTCTGTCCGTGGGGATTTCTGCCTACGCCACAGCGTTCCGCCTGCTCTCCCATCGTCTCGAACTGGCTCAAACCACGCTGCGACGGATTCATGCCGCAGATTTCGACAGGCTGGAAGCCGTCAAAGTGCCGGGCGGACACGACGAACTGGAAGAACTGCTGGTACAGCTCTACAACACCGGGCAGGGCGTAGAAACCAAGATGCGCGACCTGGAACGCATTGAGAATTATCGACGGGAATTTCTTGGCAACGTGTCCCACGAGCTAAAGACACCCATCTTTTCTATCCGGGGCTTTGCCGATACGCTTCTGGACGGGGCACTTGAGGACAGGACCGTTCGTCGTTCGTTTGTCGAGAAGATCCTGCGCAATGCCGAACGCTTGGGAAACCTCGCTGAAGACCTCGGCGAAGTGGCTCGCATCGAAACGGGAGAGCTTACCATGGCGATGGCTCCCTTCAGCCTTCAAACGGTTACTGAGCGGGTTGTCGAGGCGTTTGAGCCGCTGGCCAAGAGCAGGCAAGTAAGGGTTCGACACGAGATGCCGGTCGGCCTGCCAGCCGTCATGGGCGACCGTGACCGTATTGGCCAAGTACTCAGCAATCTCGTTGACAATGCGATCAAGTACAATCATGCGGGAGGGCAGGTGGAAATCATTGCCCGCCTGCTGCCCAGCCGTCGCGTCAAGGTATCGGTGGTGGATGATGGCATTGGTATTGCACCGGAGCACATATACAGGCTAACGGAGCGCTTCTACCGGGTCGACACAAGCCGGTCCCGAAGCCAGGGCGGCACCGGACTGGGCCTTGCCATTGTCAAGCACATCCTGGGGGCCCACGGCAGTCGTCTCATGGTGGAAAGCCATCTCGAAAGCGGGTCCACGTTCGGTTTTTCGCTGACCGTGGCGGACCGCGCCTAGTCCAAATCCATGAAGTGCCGGTAGACGCGCTGCACCTGCGGTTCCAGCGCCTGCGGTCGGCCGCTGTTGTCGATGACATAGTCGGCCCGCCGAAGAAGCTCGTTCCGACTCAGCTGATGGCGCATCCGGGCCACTACCTGGTCGTCTGACAAGCCGTCCCTCTTCCTTACGCGGGCAATACGAACCTTGACAGGGGCATCGACGACGGCCACTGCCTTCAAGTTGCGCTCGCCACCGGTTTCAAAGATCAGGGCCGCTTCGTATACCAGGAGCGAGGCGGTTGAGGATGCTTGCCTGGCCCTGAATGCACGCCGGACGCGAGGATGCACTATCGCATTCAGTGCCGACAGGCTTGCGGCCGATTTGAAAACTCTTGCCGCCAACCAGTCCCGATTCAGCGATCCGGCGGCGGTATAACTGCCCTCCCCGAACGCTGCCCTGATCTCGTTTATTGCATCGGGCTGCTCTTCCATGATGCGTCGCGCTACCAGATCCGCGTAGAATACGTCTGCGCCGAGTTCCTCCAGGAGCCTGCAGACGGAGGTCTTGCCGCTTCCTATGCCTCCGGTAACGCCGAGCGTCCCGGGAGTGGCTGCCGCATGCGCTAGAGGTTCCAAGACGCGCTCAGCATTATGTTAGGTATGAGACGCCGGCTGCCCCGCCGGGCTGCCTCCCTTATGGCACTTGCATGCTGCTCCGGCAATTCTCCGAAGAGGCGGTACCGGATCCTCTGCATGTTGACCCACCCTTCCACCTGCAAATGGGACCGGCCCATCATCCAGGAAACGGAGGTCGTGGGTCCCGACTGTTCTATGGACCTTCGGCCCGGCCGAGAAACCGTCCCGGCCCTTCCATCCTCGCGCATGTACGATATGGTCGCGGCGCGGTCATAGTCGGAGCGAATGAAGAGCCGCCAGCCGACATCAGTGACTATCCTGCTCCCCGTCTGCACGTGAACCCACGCCCGGTAGGTGCGCAGCGTGTCGAAGGGGATTTCGGAGAAGGAATCCCACAATAGTCGCCCCAGGTGCAGATCACCATAACTGCCCGAAGCCAGGAGGCGCGCGTCTCCCGCGATTCTCCGGTTAAGGCTAGCCTCAAACCTGAGTTCCCGGGCGGACTGGTCCGTAGGACGGCGACCCGGCAGCAGGAAGTCATCGACCGTATACGTCGCGCGCACTTCACTGGCCAGGCGGATCTCTGTATCGGCGGACGGACTCCACTCGATGGACGGCCGCATGCGAAGGGTCCGCTGCACGTTATTCTCGGCCGAGCGCTCCGCCCGCAGGTACACGGCGTGGTAATAGGAGCCGAACACCTTGAGATCGATGCTGACGTAACGGCTGAGCGCGACCTGGAGACCCAGCTCGGCATTGTGGTATACCTCGTCGCGGTCGTCCTGGTTGATTTCCGGCGTATCGTGCCTCACGATGCGCGATGTGGCGGCCAACGAGGCGCGCAGACGGGGCATCAGCACGGCGTGCATCGCGGTGCTGAGCCCCATGGCTCCTTCGTCATAGTCCGCCTGGGCGAGAAGCGCAGTCTTTTGGGCTGCCTCAAGCACGGGCAAACCGTCACGGTTGGCGAGTCGACGCACTTCGGCCGCCGCTCCGGCTTCCGCATACAGGCGGGCCGAGATATCCCTTTGCTCGTAGACCAGGCCAATTTCGGCGTCCAGGGCGCGACGACTGAAATCCGTCTCAAAATACAGGGCATTCTCGGGCGCGTGGTGCGTGCGGATACGCCGTGCGTTTACGGTCAGGTCCGCTTGCCCA
>CAZXEU010000046.1:0-15431 GCA_964639665.1 uncultured Rhodothermaceae bacterium
CTTCGACGGTGAAGCCGGGATAGCACCACTTGCATACCGAGTGATTTATGTTGCCTCGCAGGGACGGCTTCTCCTCAGGCGAAAACGCCGAAGATGCAGCGACCGCGGCCGTCGCCACGAGCGAATTCCGAACAAAATCTCTGCGACGCATTTTTTCTCTATTTCCGTACGGTGGGCAGTATGCGGTCCATGCGCTCGGCTATCTCCGCGAGCCGCGCGGAGTCTCCGCCGGGAATCTCCGCCGTCGCCCAGCCTTCGTAGCCGATCTCATCCAGGGCACTCACGACGGCAGGCCAGTCACAGTCGCCCTCGCCCAGCGGCACTCCGAAGCCGGCATAAGGACCTTCCTGGTCACGCTTGCCCCTGCTGTATTCCTTGATGTCCAGCTTGAGAATGCGGTGGCCCAGCGTGCGAATCCAGTGCTCCGGCCAACCATAATTGACTACGTTCCCCACGTCGAAATACCAGCCTATCCAATCGCTCTCGAACTCATCCAGGTAGCGCGCGCACTCCATCGGGCTGAGCAGAAACATGTTCCATACGTTCTCTATCGCTATGCGAACGCCGTACTCTGCTGCCATCGGGAGCACCTTGCGTATCTCTTCCTGGCTTCGCCTGTACGCATCCTCGTAGGATACGCCCTTGTTGACGACGGCAGGTACCAGCAGAACGGTAGAGGCACCATAGGCGCGGGCGTCATCCAGGGCAATGCGCAGTCCTTCCAGACCCTCAGCGCGGACTTCCGGATCGGGATCGGAGAGGGTCTTGTTCCAGTGCACAGAATCCACTACGCCGTGAATGGGCAGCCCGACCGCCTCCTTGGCGGCCAGGACTTCGTCGCGGTCCAGGTCATTGGGGCTCGATAATTCTACACCGTCAAATCCCAGCGACTGCAGCAGCCGAAATTTGCCCTCCACGGACAGATCCTCGTCCACCATGCCGAATTTAACGGCCTTGCGAATGGTGCTGGTCCGGGGCGACTGGCTCTGCGCCACATGTGTACTCATTGCGGAGGCCAGCGCGACGGCCGCCGCACCTTTTCTGAGGAAGTCCCGTCTCATCATCAGCCCTGCCCGGCTTGAGCCGTGCTGACGGACCACGGCGCGCGATCGATACTCGTCCTGCCGGGGATGGCCACAGCCGGAAACGGCATCGGACCGAATGCCAGCGAGGGCGGAACGAGGTCAAGGCCGGAGCCGGCCAGCTTGTCCCACGTGAGTTCCTGGCCTGTGTACGCGCTCTCGCGGCCCAGTACGGCCGTCAGCGTGCTGTCTGCAATCTGCCGCGTCTCGTTGATGGCCAAACCCTCACGAATGCTGTGTATGAGATCGGTGTGCTCCTGCACGTAGGCGTTGTTCCCAGGCTCGGGAGCTTCAAACAGCACGGATCCGTCGTGGGAGCGCAGCACGGACCACCCTGGATGCAGTTCTGCCACACCGTTCGTGCCCACGACGCGATTGGTCACCCGCGTGGTGACATCTTTCATTTGCCTGCACTTGGCTTCCACGCGCACGCCACCCGCATACACGTATTCGACGCTGAAGTGATCATAGATGTGGCCATACGACGGATCAACCCGCTCTATGCGTCCTCCCATGGCCAGGCAGGATTCCGGATGCGCCTGGAAAACCCAGTTGATCACGTCCAGATTGTGCACGAATTGCTCCACGATATGATCGCCAGACAGCCAGGTAAAGTAGTACCAGTTGCGGCACTGCCATTCCATGTCCGACATGCCCGGCTTGCGGGGGCGCAGCCATATCGGCCCGGTCATGTAATACTCCTGAGCGGATACAAGCTCTCCTATCATGCCGTCGTGGATGCGCTTTATGGCCTCCACAAAACTTGGCTGCCTGCGATACAGCGTGCCGGCCACCACGGAGAGCCCTTTCTTCGTGGCCAGCTCACCCGCTTCGTTTATGGCATGCGTCCCGGCCACGTCCACGGAAACGGGCTTCTCCATGAACACGTGCTTTCCGGCCTCTACGGCTGCGCGGAAATGGACCGGCCTAAAGCCCGGAGGTGTCGCCAGAATGACCATGTCCACGTCGCTTTCGATGACATACCGATACGCGTCAAATCCCACGAAAGCGTGCTCCTTGTCGACCTGGAAGGCCGCTCCGATCTCTTGCTTAAGCCCTTGCATGGACCGGTCCAGCCGGTCCTCAAACAGGTCTCCCATTGCGGTAATCACGACCCCGTCCGCCGATTGAACCGCGTCGCGGGCAGCTCCGGTACCCCGGCCGCCGCAGCCCACGACGCCTACCCGGATCGTATCCGTTCCGCCCGCATATGCAAAATCGCCCCGGCCCATCAGCCCGGCGGACACGCCGAGCGTGGTAGCCGCCGACACCTTCAGGAATCGGCGGCGTGACTGGGTTGCATTATCCTGTTCAGCCATGGCTTGTGCTTTTTGATTGACACGTCAATATAGCAGATTTGGCACTGCCGGTTTCGTGAGCCTCCCCGAAACCAGGTGATTCGAGCATCTGCTCATCGTCCGCGCTTCGAAGGATCAAGCGTACGGAAACGCCCGGCAATTTCCTGGCAAGGCACACGGCCGCCTCCGGCTCCATTACGCTGAAGGCGGACGCCAGGGCGTCGGCATCCATTCCGGCGGGCGCCGCTACCACGACGGTACGATTATCCGTCATCGCTCTTCCCGTGCGCGGATCCAGTATGTGCGAATGCCGGACCCCCCCGTGGTCGATGAATCGGGACGCCGCGCCCGAGGATGCGACCGCTTGGCTGGCGAGTTGCATCTTGCCCCCGCCGGGCAGCAGAACGCTCCAGCCACTGCTGCCGGGCGGCGCCTCCGACGCCGCTATGTCACCGCCTGCATCCACCAGCGCGTGCACAACCCCGTGCTGGACAAGTACGCGCAGCGCCTCGCCTGCCGCATAGCCCTTCGCGATCCCCCCGAGGTCCAGGCGCATGCCGGCCTGAAGCAGCACGGCGCTGCTGTCCTTCAGACGGAGTTTGGCGTAACCCACTGCCTTCATCGCGCCAGCCACCTCGTCCGCCGGGGGCAGCTGCCCGCGCCGGCGCGCCCAGCGCCAGAGCCTCGTAAGAGGCCCCACCGTAACGTCAAACGCTCCGCCCGTGAGCGCAGAGATCTCCTGGCTGCGCGAGAGCACGGCATGCAGGTCCGCGCTCAGGGAGATGCTGCGCCCGGACCCTGCCGATGCTGACAGCCTGTTCAGCTCGCTTTCGGGCAGATAGTCGCTCAAGCGCCAATCCAGGCCTTCGATGCGGGCGAACGCCGCCCTCGCTGCCACGCCCGCCCGGGCACTGTCGGGAGCATAGAGCACAACCCTAAACCACGTGCCCATGTGGGGCTCGCGGTAGTCGAACCGCACCAGGTCCTGAGCCTGTGCGGCACTCCCGATCAGCAATCCCGCGGTGGCCGCGGCGACGCGCAGTCTCAAATCACGCGCGTAACACCCGGAACGGCAACGGCATAGCGTCCCTTCGCGTCCGGCACTACGGGCGGATCCACATCCCAGCCAAACGTTTCCGGGACCAGCTTGAGGTCGCTATTGAGTGCGTCCTCCCAGGCAATCTCCGCACCGGAATACGTGGCCATGCGTCCCATGATGGAAGACATGGTGGCGATGGCACCGTTTTCGGTATCGGCGTACTTGTACTCGCCGGCGATTATGGCCGCGAACAGCTCGTCATGCTCGACCTGGTAGGGATTCGGGTCATCCTTGTCCCTGTGGTTGTAGATGATCTCGCCCGAGGCGTCGTAGAGCTCTCCCGGCGCCGGTGCCGTGCCGGTGGTGCCGTGGAAGGCCTCGGAGACGCGGTTCAGGCAGTCCGGCATGTGCCGGCACTGGCTCAGCACACGGCTGCCGTTCTCGTATTCGAATTCGACAAAATGATGGTCGAATATTTCACCGTGATCCGGGCCTGTGCGCACCAGCCGGCCTCCCTGGCCCTGTGCCCGCACCGGGTGGCCCTGCAAGACCCAGTTCGCCACGTCAATGTTGTGTATGTGCTGCTCGACAATGTGGTCGCCGCAGAGCCAGTTGAAGTAGTACCAGTTGCGCATCTGGTACTCCATCTCCGTCAGCTTGCGCCCCGCCTTCTCCTCGTACTCGGCGCGCTCCCGCACCCAGACGCCTCCTCCATTCCAGTACACGCGGCCAAGAATGATGTCGCCAATGGCGCCGTCGTGCATGCGGCTGACCCACTGCCGGTATACGGTTTGGTAGTGGCGCTGTAGGCCCACTACCACGTTGAGCCGCTTTTCCTTGGCCTTCTGGCCCGTTTCGAGAATCTGCCGCACGCCAGGTGCATCCGTCGCGAGGGGCTTTTCCATGAAGATCTGCTTGCCCGCCTCCACGGCCGCATCGAAATGCAGCGGGCGAAATCCCGGTGGCGTCGTGAGTATCACAACATCGGACTCCTCCAGTACAGCCTTGTATCCGTCGAAGCCGTCAAATCGACGTTCAACGGGTACGTCCACCTGACTCACACTGGCCTTGCTACCGGCAAGCGAGACCGGATCCATGATGTTGCCAAAGCTCTCTTCAATGCGGTCCATGAAGGGATCCGCCATGGCTACCAGACGCACGTTTGGTGAAGCACTCATGGCCTGCACGGCAGCACCCGTGCCGCGACCGCCGCAGCCAATGAGCCCGACCCGTATGGTGTCATCCACTCCGTAATAGGCACTGGCCGAAAGCGGGAACTGACTGGCCATGACGGATCCGACCACGGCCGCGGTCCCCTTGACGAAATCCCGCCGCGTCACGGTGCGTGCCTGGTCGTTGGAATTGGCTGTTTTCATGCTGCTACCTCGCTGAAGTTTGGGTTGGTTGCTCTGCGCTCGGTCAGCCTCCCAGAACAGTGTCCCAGAAGGCCTGAATTTGTTCAGGATCCGGACGCTCTACGGGTCTGACAATACGGAAACCCACAAAGGGGGAGTCTGTGTTCCACCACATGCTACGTGGAATCTGCGGATCCCGCCGCTTCCAGTCAAGGCTGGATTCCAGGCGGGCGGCACACCGGAGGTGTTCCGGATCGTCGTCATAGGCGCCTCCGCGTACGGTACGTGGATGAAGCCGTGTCGGCGGAATCCACGGATCGGCTCCCTGAAGGAGGGTATACGCCTCCGCCTCGTACTCGTCCAGCGTCCATTCCGACACGTTGCCGTGCATGTCGAATAGGCCCCACGGATTGGGAGCCTTGCCGCCTGGAGGCTGAAGCGCTTCACCGCTGTTGCCGTAATGCCAGGCGTAGGTGCCAAGCTGTGCGGGATCGTCACCAAAGCTGTAGGCCGTCGTCGTGCCCGCCCGGCAGGCGTATTCCCATTCCGCCTCCGTGGGAAGCCGGTAGAACTCACCGGTCTTTTCGCTCAGCCAGTGTGCATACTGCAGCGCAGCCCATTGCGTGATCCCGCTGGCAGGATACCCCTGGTTTCCCATTCCATGGGCCGGATCTTCGTAGGGAGGACTCGGCCGCGCCACGATCTCCGGGTCGAAATCCACGCCCTCGGCCGCCGCCTCGCTATCCCGGTCCCGGTATCTGAACAAGGCATACTCATCGTAGGTCACTTCATATACGCCCATATAGAAGCTGCCCACCGTTACGGATATACGCGGGCCCTCGTCACTGTCCCGGCCTTGTTCCTGTTCCGGACTGCCCAGGTAGAACGTGCCCCCGGGAAGCTTCACCATGTCAAAGGAAATCTCCGTGCCCGGGATGGCTTGCGTTATGACCTCGGACCCGGTCAATTGCGCCTGTACAGCGGCAGGCTGCGCGCCGGTGCCTACCAGGATGGCCCCAAAAAACAGCTTACTGAGCATCCTTGGCAAAGGCCGCGTCGAAGGCCGCCGCCGACGGAGCAAAGTCCATGGCTTTGACAGCGCCGCACGCTTCGGCCGCACCGTGTTCCCGGTCCATGCCGCCGTCTTCCCACTCGATGGAAAGCGGACCATCGTAGCCGGCGCGATTGAGTGCCCGGATGATCTCCTCGAAATCGATGCTCCCGCGGCCTATGCTCCGGAAGTCCCAGAACCGGTCCAAGTGACCGAAATCCGTGTGTCCGCCGAATACGCCGGCCCGGGTTGGCCTATCGGACCACCACACGTCCTTCATGTGGACGTGGAAGATGCGGTCTCCGAAGTCGTGAATGAACTGCACATAGTCCACGCCCTGGTACCCGAAATGACTCGGATCGTAGTTGAAGCCGAATGACGGCCGGTGATCGATGGCATGCAGCGCCCGGTGTGCGCTTGAGATATCGAATGCGATTTCCGTGGGATGGACTTCCAGCGCAAAGCGCACGCCCACTTCCTCGAATACATCCAGAATCGGATTCCATCGCCGGGCGAAGTCCGCGTAGCCTGCGTCAATCATCTCGGCCGTGTTGGGCGGAAACGAATAGAGCAGGTGCCAGATGCTGCTGCCCGTGAAGCCGTTGACGACGCTGACTCCCAGGCGAGAGGCGGCCCGTGCCGTGCGCCGCATTTCGGCGGCGGCTCGCTGCCGCACCCCTTCCGGGTCGCCGTCGCCCCACAACTCGGGCGGCAGAATGGCCTGGTGGCGCGCGTCAATCCGGTCACAGACCGCCTGGCCCACCAGGTGGTTGCTTATGGCATGAAGCTGGAGCCCGTGCCGGGAGAGGAGCTCGCGCCGGCCCCTGCAATAGGAATCGTCCTGCAGGGCCTCGCTGACACTGAAGTGGTCGCCCCAGCAGGCCAATTCCAGGCCATCATAGCCCCAGGACGCGGCCTTCGCGGCCAGGACTTCAAGCGGAAGATCGGCCCACTGGCCGGTAAACAGGGTAACGGGTCTGGCCATAATAAGGTGCTGGATCGAAGGGGAAGTCTAGGATGGCGGAGCATACGTCGCATCCACCCAGGTTCGACGTCGCCCGCTCTCCAGCGCTGTTTGAATGAAATGAACGCCGCGGGCCCCGTCGGCGACATCCGGAAAATCCCGGTCAAAGTCCGACGGCTCCTGGCCCGCTATCCGGGCCGCAATGGTGCGCCCGGCATTCACGTATATGTTTGCGAACGCTTCAAGGAACGCCTCCGGATGGCCGCTCGGCAGCCGCGAATTGTGCTGTGCGACCGGCTCCAGGTAATCGTTCCCGCGCTTGAGCACCTGCTCGGGCCCGGAAAGCTCTCTGTGGTAAAGCCAGTTGGGGTGCTCCTGGAACCACTGCAGCGATCCTTCCGAGCCATGGACACGGATATTCAGGTTGTTTTCCTCTCCGATGGAGACCTGGGAAGCGTGCAGCACTCCGCGTGCGCCTCCTCGGTAATGGACCAGCATGTTGACGTCGTCGTCAATGGGCCGCCCCTCGACGAAGGTTGACACGTCGGCGCAAAGTGCTTCCAGCTCCAGTCCCGTAATGTAGCGGGCCAGATTCTCCGCATGCGAACCAATATCACCCAGGGCGCCCGCACCGGCTCTCTTGGGGTCTGTACGCCAGTCCGCTTGCTTGTGCCCCTCTCGCTCGATAGGCGTGGCCAGCCATCCCTGCGGATACTCGACCACCACCTTGCGCACGGTGCCGATGCGGCCGGAGGCCACCATGGCCCTGGCCTGCTTCACCATCGGATAGCCGGTGTAGTTGTGCGTGAGCGCGAACACGAGCCCCGAACTTGCCACAAGGCGGCACAGCGCCTCCGCATCCTGCAGCGTGTTGGTCATGGGCTTGTCGCAGATAACGTGAAAGCCTCCCTCCAGAAACGCCTTGGCCACCGGGAAGTGCATATGGTTGGGCGTAACGATAGAGACGAGGTCTATGCGGTCCCGGCGTGCAGATTCCCGCTCCACCATATCCTGGAATGAATCGTAGACGCGGTCGCCTTCCAGCCCGAGTGCGTGGCCCTGCTGCCGGGATTTCTCCGCGCTTGCGGAGAAAGCGCCCGCCACGAGCTCCATGGTCCCGTCGAGGGCCGCCGCCATTCGATGGACCCCGCCGATAAATGCGCCGGGACCGCCGCCTACCATGCCGTACCGCAGCTTTCTGTTAAGCCCCATGACTAGTATCTGAGATTCGTTAGGTGGGCCATGGCAGAAGTTACGCTTGCGAAGGCATCTTCCGGATGGTCATGCTCAACAAAGTAGTGGACAAGGCCCGCTCCATCGCTCGCAGCGAAGATGGGCCCGAATTCGATTTCGCCCGCTCCGACCGAAGTCATCGATCCGTCAGCGGCCATGTCCTTGACGTGACACAGCGGAAACCGTCCCGGGTGAAGGGCAAAGTAGGCCAGGGTGTCCTTGCCGCCCACGCGAATCCAGTACAGATCCAGCTCCATCTTGACCAGGTCCGGATCAGTTTCGGCGAGGAGCAGGTCGTAGGGGACCACCCCGTCCGTGTCCTCGAACTCGAACTCATGGTTATGATAGGCAAACTGCACGCCGGCCTCGCGAGCCGCCGCACCCACTTCGTTGAATAAAGCGGCGTGCTGCCGGTAGTGCTCCAGCGACCGCTCCTCCGGGGCCAGCCAGGGGCAAACGATGTAGCCATGGCCAAGCGCCAAGGCCGACTCCAGTACGCCAGCCAAGTCGCCGCGCAGCGCCTCGATCGGCACGTGCGCAGCCGGCGCCACCAGCCCCACCTCGTTGAGCAATGCACGGATGTCAGCGGGATCCCGGTCAAAATATCCGGCAAACTCCACCTCCGTGTATCCCAGGGACGCCACGCGCCGAATCGTGCCTTCGAAGTCGCTTTCCATGTGGTCACGCACCGTGTACAGTTGCAGACCAATGGCCGGAAGCGTCAGTCCCTCAGGAACGACCGGCTCGGGCTCCGTATTGCGCGCGCACCCCATGCCCCAAAGCATGCCGGCGGCCGCCGCCGAGGACTGCACAAACTTTCTTCTGTTCATAATTGAGGATTATTGGTGATGCTGCATGAGGAGCCCTTGATGCTGGGCCGACGAGCTGTCAGGCATGCGTACCATTCCGGCCTAACCGGCGATTGGCTGCGCATACCTGGCCTGCTTTGCGTACGTTGCATACGGAAGTGGTGATGGCCCTGCGGCTCGCGAATGCACTCGCACCTTAGCGCGATATCCTTCTTGGCGGCCCATAAAGTACGCCAATTCCCGAATGTTATGCGATAGGCCGGAGGCCGTGCGCCGAGCCGGCTTCCGGTCCGCCCCGCTCTGCCGCCTGCGCGGCCCGGGCCCGGCAACGCCCGTACGGTCGACCGCCCCTGCTCAACTGCCAAATGGGCGCTGAATGCGCTACGGCTGCACAAATTGAAGAATGTCATAATTCTGTTGCAGCCGCCGACCAACGGGCGAAGAGTCCGCCCCGGAACCTGCGAACGTCTGCGCGCTTGTGCAATTTCCGGTACACAAACGGCAAGTTCGTGCTCGTGCTCCTTGCCCCGCCGGACGCGCCCCGGCCATACTTTCCGTGCATATGAGTCTCTCTGCTGTCCTATTCCTGGCGGTACTTGTGCAGCCGCAAGCCGCATCCACCCTGCAAGATGCGCTTACCTTTCACGTCAGTTTCGACACCGGCTTTGACGCCGATCTCGCGAGCGGTGACCCGAATCTTTACCACGCACCCGGCTGGCGGCAACGGGACGCCGCCGCGGCCCGCATACCCGACTCCGAACCCGTGTCCGCCGGCCCGGGCCGCCATGGAAGCTCGATAGTCTTTGCCGGCTACACCGATGGCATCTTATTCTACCGCGCAGCCGGCAACCTCGCCTACCAGGAAGCAGACTGGAGCGCGACCGTGTCTTTCTGGCTGAAAATGGACCCCGACGAGGATCTGGAGCCGGGGCAGTGGTGCGATCCGATACAGATCACTTCAAGGTCATGGGATGACGGCGCCCTTTTTGTGGACTTCACCCGACAGGTCCCCCGCCGCTTCAGGCTGGCGGCCTTCGCCGACCGAAACGTTTGGAATCCCTCCGGCCAGGACTGGCAGGAGATGCCGGAGGGTGCCATGCCCATGATCACGGTGGAAGATCCTCCGTTCGGCGCCGACCGCTGGACACACGTCGCGCTCACGTTTCGAGGATTCAATGCCACGCCCGGCACAGCCGTGCTGACGGCATACCTGGACGGAGATCCCGCAGGTACCCTCCGGGACAGGCCGCAGTCCATCAGCTGGCGCGGCGAAGAAGTACTGGTGCAGATCGGCCTTCAGATGGTTGGAGCCATGGATGATCTCGCCTTCTTTGATCGCGAACTTGCGGCAGCGGAGATTCGTGAGTTGTACCGGCTCCCGGGCGGCGTCGGATCACTTTACCAGTAGCATGCCCTGCCGCGATATGCGCCTTTTCGCCGCCATCGCCGTGGCCATCCTTGCTTCGGCGTGCAACAGGAGTCAGCTGCCTCCCCACAGCCCCGAGTCTGCCCTGCAAATGTTTGAAATCGAGGAAGGCTTTTCCATCGAACTGTTTGCCGCCGAGCCGCTGGTCATGGATCCGGTAGCCATGGACATAGACGAATACGGACGCGTGTACGTGGTAGAGATGCCTGGCTATCCCCTCGACACCAGCGGATCCGGAAGAATCCGGATGCTGCACGATACGGACGGCGACGGCACGCCGGACGAAGCCACCCTGTTTGCAGATGGCCTGCGCCTTCCCACAGGCGTAATGCGCTGGAAGGAAGGCATTCTGGTTACGGATCCTCCTGATGTGCTCTACCTGGAAGACACCGACGGCGATGGCCACTCGGACTTGCAGAGACGTATTCTGACAGGCTTCGCGCTGAGCAATCCCCAGCACAACGCGAACACGCCCATCTTCGGTCTGGACAACTGGATCTACATCGCCAACAACGCCACCATTTCGTGGACGGAGAAGTACGCCGATCCATTCGGCGATCGCGGCGAAGAGATCCATTTTGTGGAGCGGCCTGCGGCGGCGCGCCTGCCCGTAAACGGTGCGGACCGCAACATCCGGTTTCGCCCGGACAGCTACGAGCTCGAGTCGCTCAGTGGCAAATCCCAGTTCGGCCACACATTTGATGCATGGGGACGCCATTTCCTGAACGACAACAGCCACCACCACTACTACGAGGCCATAGCGGCACGCTACTTCGAGCGCAATGCATCAGCCGTGGTGGGACAAGCCACCCAGTCCTCGTCCGATCATGGCGACGCGGCAGATGTCTATCCCATCACCGTGAATCCGGAGCACCAGTTGCTCACGGACCGCGGCGTGTTCACCTCAGCCTGCGGCATCACCTACTACCTGGGCGGGCTGTTCCCGGTGCCGTACGATGAAGGGGTCACCTTCTCGGCCGAGCCCGTGCACAACCTCGTGCATGTGGACAAGGTGCACGGCGAAGGTGCGGGATTCGTGGCCTCACGCATGCGCGAGGGGCGCGAATTCCTGGCTTCATCGGACAGCTGGTTCCGGCCGGTCAGCTTCCGCCTGGGCCCGGACGGAGCGCTCTATCTCGTGGACTACTACCGGCAGATCGTCGAGCACCCGGAATGGATGGACGATGCCGTGGTCAGCGCCGGCAACTTGCAGCGGGGCTCGGACCGCGGCAGGATCTACCGCATTGTACCCCGCGGCACCGGTCCGCCGCAGTGGCTCGGATCGCTCGATCCCGGCTCCTCGGAGGACCTCGTGGGCAAGCTTGACGATCCAAACGCCTGGTGGCGCCTGAGCGCCCAGCGACTCCTTCTGGATCGCCAGGACAGTGAGGCGGCTCCGTTGCTTCGCACGATGGCTGCCGAAGGAGCAACGGCAGAAGGCCGCCTCCATGCCCTCTGGACGCTCGATGGCCTGCGGCGGCTGGACAGTGACCTCCTGCAGGCTGCACTGCACGATCCCCATCCGGGCGTGCGGGAAAACGCCGTGCGGCTGGCGGAAAAGCACCTTGAACAATGGCCGAACCTGGCCTTGGGCCTTATTGCTGCCAGCGGCGATCCGGACGCCAGGGTACGATTCCAGGTGCTGAATTCGCTCGGTGCGGTAGCGGGCGTCGAGGCGTCGCGCGCGCAAAGGCGGATCCTGGAGCAGGATATGCAGGATGGATGGGTGCAGGCTGCAGCACTGCTGTCCATGGACGCGACTGAACTTCTTGAGGCGGCGCTGTCGCGCCCGGGTTTTTCCGGTTTCGTGGGGCGTGTTGCCGAATCGATGGCCCGAAGCGGCAACGGCCGCATGCTGCTGGGGCGCATCCTGATAGCGGACGAAGATGCCTGGTGGCACGCGCCGGCCCTGAACGGGCTGGCTCGCGGCGGCAGCTCGAGGGCGCTGACGCCCGGGGAGGTGCAATCGCTATCAGCGCGCCTGTGGGCAGCAGCCGACCCGGAGATTGCGCGGGCAGCGCTCGAGATTCTTAACGAGGCAGAATTGCCGGGGCGGACCCTAGAGACGGCCCTTGCCGTGGCAGCAAACCCCGAAGAACCGGTTGAACGCAGAACGCTGGCCGTGGACGTGCTGGCCACAGACGGCAGCCTGGCAATCGAGCTGCTGCGCTTTCTCCGCCCGGAGGAACCGCTTGACGTGCAGCTTGCCGTACTGCGCGGCCTTGGGAACGTAGCCGGCACGAGCGCCGCCCGCGAGGTACTGGCCAGATGGACAGCGCTCACGCCACGCATAAGGCAGGAAGCGCTCCGCATCTTCTTTACCATCGAACGCGCGCCCCTGCTTATGGAAGCGCTGGAAGACGGGCGCATACTTGCGTCTGAGCTTTCGTGGAACCAGCGGGTACGCCTCATGCGGGACACGGAAGAGCCCCTCCGCAGCAGAGCGCGGACACTGCTGCGGGCAGATGACTTTGCTGCCGAGCCCTCTCAATCCGCCGCCCGGGGCAACGCGGAGCGCGGTGCGGCCCTATACGCCAGCCTGTGCGCCACGTGCCACGCGGGCGGCACGTTTGGCCCCGACCTGGCTACGGTGCGCCACTGGCCGAGTGCCGTTCTTGCGGCCGATATCCGCAACCCGGGCCGGTCCATCGCCAGCGGGTATGAACTATGGGACGTCGTCACGGGAGCAGGTGATTCGCTTCGCGGTATCATCGGCACCGAGACGCCGTCCACCATTACGCTTGTCACGCAATCTGAACGCACAACCATACTGCGATCCGACCTTGCCGGGATCCGCCCGGTTGTGGCGTCGGCGATGCCCGAGAATCTGGTTCCGGACGAGGAAGCCATGGAAGACCTGGTGGCCTATCTGAAAAGGCCGAATTGAGACGTGGCAACACTGCTGCGCTGTAACCTGCCCCTAAGAACAACCTGCCCGATACCATGCAATTCCGCTCTTTTCTGCTGATTTTTGCGCTGATGCTCTTGACTTCGTATGCGAGCGCCCAGATTCCTTCGCTCGACGAGTGGGCGGTCCATGACCTCGACCGCCCGCAACCTGCCATGGTCGAGCCAGGAGCCCCGGTCAGCATCGCGCCTCCTTCGGATGCCATCGTGCTGTTCGACGGCACCGACCTCTCGCAATGGGAGCACGTGAGCGGAGAGGCCGCTTCGTGGATTGTAAGCGACAACTACATGGAAGTAGCGCCCCGCAGCGGTTCCATCCGCACGCGTGCAGGATTCGGAGACGTACAGCTTCACGTCGAGTGGTCTACTCCCAACAGCGGCACGGGGCAGGACAGCGGCAACAGCGGCGTCTTCCTCATGAGCACCTACGAAGTCCAGGTGCTCAATTCGTACGGCAATGAGACCTATCCCGACGGACAGGCTGCAGCCATCTATGGGCAGTATCCCCCACTCGTGAATGCCAGTCGGCCACCGGACTCCTGGCAATCCTACGACATTGTATTCCGGCGCCCGCGCTTTGACGACGACGGTGCGGTAGCCTCTCCTGCGCGCCTGACCGTGTTTCACAATGGCGTACTGGTTCAGGATAACGTTACGCTTACGGGTCCAACGGGGCACCGTTCGCGTCCGCCCTACGCCGCTCACGAGGACCGGCTACCTATCGTGCTTCAGGACCACAACGAGCCGACCCGGTACCGCAATATCTGGCTTCGCAGTCTGGAGTAGCGGGCCGAATCCATGGCATTCCTCGTGGCGGGGATCGATATCGGCGGTACCCGTACCCGCTCCGCAGTCGCGTCCGTAGACGCACCCGCGAGGATACTTTGCCGGCGTGACCGAATGACGCCCGTGCAGGGCGTAGCGGCCGTCATTGACGCCGTATCGGAGGATTTGGAGGCCGGCTGCTCTGAGCTGGGCAAAGGCAAGATCGTCGCTGCGGGCTGCACCGCGCCCGGGATTACCGACCCTGAGCGCGGCGTGGTGGTGGAGGCTGCAAACCTACCGGGATGGAATGCCGTCCCGCTGCGCCGCCTGCTTCGGGAGCGCCTCGGCGTCCGGGTCGCAGTCGAGAACGACGTCAATGCGGCGGCCATGGCAGAGGCGGCCTATGGCCATGCCGCCGGATGCCACGCAGCGGTATATGTCACGGTCAGCACCGGCATCGCCGCCGGCATTCTCATTGACGGAAAAGTGCTCCACGGCAGCCACCATTCCGCGGGCGAGTTGGGCTCACTGGTCCCCGCTCCTGGCCACCTCGACAAGGACTGGAGACCGATCGGCTGTCTGGAAAGCCTAGCGGCAGGCGTTGGACTGGCCGAGGCCTGGAAGCGGGCCGGCGGCGAGCCCAGTGCGCGGCAGGTATTCGAAGCGGCAGAATCGGGCAACGAAAAGGCTCTGGCCCTGGTGCAAAGAACCTGCGATTACCTTGCGCAGGCCCTCATTGCAGTCTGCTGCATCGTTGATCCCCAGATTGTCATTCTGGGCGGCAGCATCGCCCTTAACCAGAAGGATGTGACAAGGAACCTCGAGCAGCGCCTCAGGGCGGCGCTGCCTTTTCCGCCCGCGCTGGCGTTCGCCCGATTCGGCGAAGACAACCCGCTTATCGGCGCCCTCGCCATGGCCAGCGCCCTTACGGAGTGACCCGGATCGTGTCGGCGGCCGGCGGGACCTCGGCGGCAACAAGCCTGCCGTCCGCAGCCAAGCGCTCCAGCAAGTCTCGACTGAGCTCGAACGGCTGCTCCAGATCCACCGTATCGAGGGCTATTTCGTAGTTGTCCGCGAACAGACGAATACGGTCCAATCGTCTTTCCAGTACGATACGGTCTGCAAAGGAATAAACCATCGCACTGTCCTGCTCAATCCAGTAGGGCCTTCGCAGGTCATCGTCGATTCTGACCTGCAGGCGTTCCACTATTTCCGTAGCTAGAGCGGTGGCATGAATTCGGAAACCAAAGCGTATGGCTTCCGCTGCCGTCTGACCATCCAACGCAGCCGTATCACCAAGCGCCATACCCGATGTATTCCCATCAGACAGTGCGCCCGGTCCCGGCAATAACCTGAATACCAGGGCGACCACGCCAGAGACAAGCACCAGGGCGATGGCTATCCACAACGGCCGGGACCTGGCACGCCTTCGAAACCGCCGGCTGGGGCCGGGCAGCGGGCCAGGCCGGGTCGTCGCGCTTGCCATAACGGCAGTAAAGGTA
>CAZXEU010000047.1:0-1884 GCA_964639665.1 uncultured Rhodothermaceae bacterium
AGGCCCAGCTCCGTGCCGCCAACATCCAGCGGAAGACCTACTTCCACGTACAGGGAATTGTCCGGATCATTGTGGGCCATGATGCCGGCAAAGATGGAAATCGGGAAACTGCCCGCAGCGGAATAGCTGACGTACGGTTCCAGCCAGTGCGAGCCTTCGCCGTCTCCGTCAAAGTTATCGAAGTCCCCGCCGCCGGGAGAAGGGAAGTAGTAGTCCGTTACGCCAATGGAGAGCGAGCCGCCGGATCCCAGATCCAGGGAATAGCCGACCCAGATGTCGTGCTCGTTCGCACTGGCACCGTTGGCGCTGACCGAGTAGGAGGCCCAGGTACCGACTTCCAGCCCGCCGCCGCTTATGGCGAGCGTAGGCTGGATGCTTGCCGATTCTCCGAAGTCCGTTCCCCGCCACACATAGCGGCTTACGATGTCTGCGCCCAGACTCACGGACTGTGCCTGTGCCGCATTCTCGAGTGCAGCGACGGTTAAGAGTATGGGCGCAACGTAGAGCAGGTTTTTCATGGCGGATGGAAGCTTAATAGATTTGGCGAAAGGTGCGCATGGCCTTCATTCGACAAAGGCAGGGCTGCTGTGCGCCTGTATAGGTTAGGTATTGCCGGACTGCTTATCAAGGCGAGGTGGCGCGGCGGAGCCCGGGCGACCTGCCACCGGCGTTTCGGAAGCGTTTTCACGTCCACCTGGAGGCCCGGAAAGAGCCTGCAAGGGGATTGTGGCCGGCGTTTTTGTGAACCGGGAGTGAAAAAAGGATTAATCGGTTAGCTCAAAATTCCTAATTTCTTGACGCAATATGCGATTCATGCATGCCAATCGACGGGGCAATCTTGCTCATGTCCTAAATAATTTAAGTGGAAGCGCTGCCAGCAGGCCCAAGCGGCACCCGTTCTCAATTTGCCCTTGGGTTAAAGCGTTTCTTTAATTGGAAGTGGCAGAATCAGGCCTGTGGCAGCGGGCCATTTGCCAGTCATACCGTTCCGAGCCAGGCCACTTTGCAAGGCCTGCGGTGCGCCCGGAAGTGCCTTGGGGCATGGCCCGGCGCCGGTTCTTTATAGCCTTCTTACTGCCCGGCATGTCTTACACGTTGTACGATCCTGCATTCGACCACGACGCCTGCGGCGTCGGGTTCGTGTGCGATCTACGTGGGGAACCCACGCACGGTATCGTCCAGCGTGGCCTGGCCGTACTCAGGGATCTGGATCATCGGGGCGCCTGCGGCTGTGACAAGGACTCGGGAGACGGGGCGGGCGTGCTTCTGCAGCTGCCGCATGCGCTCTTTGCAGTCGAGGGATGGAAGCTGCCCGAGCCTGGCGACTACGGCGTGGCCATGGCTTTTCTTCCGCGGCGGGCGGACAGGAAGAAGCGCTGCATGTCGCTGCTGGAGGATGCCGTGCGCGCGGAAGGTCAGACGGTTGTGGCCTGGCGCCGCGTACCGACGCGCAATGAGGTCGTCGGGGAGGCTTCCCGGAGCGTGGAGCCGGTAGTGGCGCAGCTCTTCGTCGGCAGGGGCAGGGCGACGCCCCGCGAGGATTTTGAGCACAAGCTCTACGTTATCCGCAAGGTATTCCAGCGTGCGAATGAAGAGGCGGCATACGTCGCCAGCCTCTCCTCGCGCACTATTACCTACAAGGGCATGCTCACGCCCGCGCAGCTGCCCGGGTACTACCCGGACCTTCTGCAGCCCGAAACGGCCAGTACGCTTGCCGTGGTGCATTCGCGCTTCAGCACGAACACGTTTCCCAACTGGCGACTGGCACAGCCCTTCCGCTTTCTCTGCCACAACGGCGAAATCAACACGTTGCGGGGCAACATCAACCAGATGCGGGCCTGCGAGGTCATGTTCGAGAGCCGGCGCTTCGGAGAGGATGCCCGC
>CAZXEU010000048.1:0-13503 GCA_964639665.1 uncultured Rhodothermaceae bacterium
ACCAGGTTGGCCACTTCGTTGACGTAGTGCGAAAGATCGGAAAGGGTCGCGAGGGCCTTGGGTTCCACGCACCTGTATCCCATCTTCAGCTGCAGACACGCGATGGCGGCACACAAGTCCGCGTTTCCCGTTCGCTCGCCGATACCGTTGATCGTGCCCTGCACGTGACGAGCCCCGGCCTCTACCGCTGACAGCGTATTGGCTACGCCGCACCCGCTGTCGTTGTGGGCATGGATCCCGACTACGCACTCGTGCGCCTCGCATACCTCCGCCACATAGTCCTTCAGTTCTCCCGGAAGCGTTCCGCCGTTGGTGTCGCATAGCACCAGAACATCCGCGCCGGCTTCGGCGGCAGCAGCCAGCGTGGCCAAGGCGTATTCCCGGTCTGCCCTGTAACCGTCAAAGAAGTGCTCCGCGTCATAGATGACCCGCCTGCCCTTGGACTTGAGATACGAGATACTTCCCGATATCATGTCCAGGTTCTCGTCAAGTCCGGTGCGCAGGGCAGTCTTGACGTGCAGCGTCCAGCTCTTTCCGAAGAGAGACACCGTGTCCGTGCGGGCGGCAAGCATGGCGCGAAGGTTCGGATCGTCCTCAACGGTCCGGTCCGGACGCCTGGTTGATCCAAACGCACAGATATGCGCATTCCGCCAGGTGTTTAGGCGTGCCTCCTCGAAGAAGGCATGATCCTTGGGATTGGACCCCGGCCAGCCTCCTTCTATGACATCAATGCCGAAGGCATCCAACCGGTGCGCAATGCGCATCTTGTCACGCACGGAAAGGGTAACGTGTTCGCCCTGGGTGCCGTCCCGCAGCGTAGTATCGAAGAGTTCGATGGATGTCGGGGTCATTGCAGCATGGGTCTAGGCGGGCATTAGTCCAGCCTGACGGGCATACTCGAAGACATTTCCGGCCTGCAAAATGTCTGCCACGTCGCCAAGCGGGTTAAGCAGGTGCTCCTCGCCGGTCGTAAGGTTTGTGAGTGTTCCCAGCTTCGTATCGATTGCTACTTCGTCTCCTGTCCGTACTCGGTCAATGAGCCTGCTCCGCGACTCGAACGGAATCACGAATCCCCCATCGACGGTATTGCGATAAAAGATGCGGGCATAGCTCTCGGCTACTACCACCCTGGCACCCGCTTCCGTGAGTGCAAAAGGCGCATGTTCCCGGCTGGAACCGCACCCGAAATTGCTTCCCGCAATGATGACACCATATTTCGAGGTATAGGCGTCCGGCTCCGTGAAGGGCAACCCGCCAAAGGGTAGTCCCTGATTTTGCTCAGGTATTCCGCTCATGGCAAACCTGCCGTACATCCTGCGCTCGTCCGGTTTGCGCAGGCTGTACACCAGGTGCTCAGCCGGAATGATCTGGTCGGTATCTATGGCATCGCCCACCACGTAGGCGGCGCCCCGGATAATGGTTTCCATGCGGTCGGTGTATTTGCGGCTTACGCCAATACGGTTCTCGGGTCCGTGATCACGCCCGAGAGTGCGGAGGCGGCTACCGTCAGAGGAGAGGCAAGGTATACGGAGGCCTGCTTTGATCCCATTCGTCCGGGAAAATTCCTGTTGGTCGTTGAAATCACCACTTCGGCCGCATTATTGCGCCCAAATGTATCCGGCGGCCCGCCGAGGCAGGCAGCGCAGCTGGCGCGTCCCAGCTTGCACCCGGCCTGTTCGAATATATCGTGGAGCGAAGTGCCGTCGACCGTAGTAGTGTGCAGCGCACGCCCGATCTCCGTCGTGGCAGGTACAATAAAGGTGTCAATGGCCACCTCCTGCCCCTTCAGGATACGGGCTGCCGCTTCAAAGTCTTCCAGCTTGCCACCGGTGCAGCTGCCCACATAGGCCCGATCCAGGCGCGTGCCGGCTACTTCGGAGACGCCGGCCCGGTTGTCAGGTCTGTGCGGTTTGGCGACTACAGGCTCCAGAACCGATACGTCATACGTGTAGACGGAGTGGTAGCGGGCATCGGCATCGCCAAAGACCACCTCAAAGGGGGCATCCGTACGGCTCCGCACGTAGTCCAGCGTAGTGTCATCCGGAGCGATGATGCCATTCTTGCCACCGGCCTCGATAGCCATGTTGGTTAGCGTCATGCGTTCCTGCATGCTGAGTCCGTACACAGCTTCGCCGTCAAATTCCATGGCCCGGTACGTGGCACCGTCGCAGCCTATGTCGCCGATAACGGCAAGGATCATGTCTTTCGCCATCAGATAGGGCGGCAGACTGCCCTCGAACACGAACCTCATGGTCTCGGGGACCTTGAGCCATATCTTGCCCGTGCCCATAATCAGGGCCGCGTCGGTGTTGCCCACCCCCGTTGAGAACATGCCGAAGGCACCCGAGGTGCATGTATGGCTGTCGGTGCCGATCAGCAGGGATCCTGGCCGGTTGAATCCCTCTTCAGCAAGCGCAATATGGCAGACGCCCTTGTAGCGCGGGGTTCCGACATCGTAGAAATGCGGCAGGTCCTGGTCCTGCGCAAATTCCCTCAGCAGCCGGACATTGCGATTGGCGTGGTGATTCGCCGTGAAGATGTAGTGGTCGGGAAGGATGACCACCTTGTCCCGGTCCCACACGCGAGCATCCCTTCCAAACTCCCGCCGGAATATGTCGATGGTGGGCGGTCCACACACATCGTGCGTCATCAGAATGTCCACGTCCACCCAAATGCTCTCGCCGGCAGAGACGCGTGTGCGCCCGGAGTGCGCAGCAAGGATCTTCTCTGTAATGGTCATGCAGCTACCTCCTTCGTCAGTCCATGCCGCCTTCGAAGGACTGCATGATGCCGCCCCCCACGAATTCGACGTTCTTGCGATCCGAGCGGAATGATTCGAGCTGGTTCAGCGCCTTTATATAGGCATTTGCCGAGGCCTTAAGCACGTCGGTGCTGCGCGCAACGCCCCGGAAGTAGGCTCCGCTCTCTCCGATCAGCACGGTGACCTCCCCCATGGCGTCCTTGCCCTCGGACACGC
This sequence comes from uncultured Rhodothermaceae bacterium, assembly GCA_964639665.1. GTDB lineage: Bacteria > Bacteroidota > Rhodothermia > Rhodothermales > Bin80 > CAZXEU01. The sequence continues at coordinate 2,978 of CAZXEU010000048.1, forward strand.
TGCGGATGCCGTAGCTGACCAGGTCGTGGTGACTTCCGGTGGCCTGGTCGATGGCCTTGTAGATAGCATTTACCGGCCCGTCTCCGTCGGCTACTTCCTTGCAGGTCGTACCCGTGCCGAAATGGTGGACCAGCACTTCTGCACGAGGCTCACGGGCTGTGCCGCAGGCCACGTGCATCTGGTCCAGCCGGTAAAACGTGCGGGTAGGCTTGCCGAGCGCCCTCTTTACCATATGCACGAGGTCCTCGTCGAAAATCTCCTTCTTGCGATCGGCCAGCTCCACGAACCGGTCGTAGATGTCCTCCCGATTCTCTTCGGGGACCACGATGCCCATCTTGTCCAGGCGACTGAATAGTCCCCTGCGTCCCGAGTGCCGTCCCAGGCGAATAGCTTCGGCGTCCTGGCCCACGTCCTCCGCCCGCATGATCTCATACGTCTCGCGGCTCTGCAATACGCCGTGCTGGTGAATGCCGGCCTCGTGACTGAAAGCGTTCCCCCCCACGACGGCCTTGTTGGGCGGCACCGCAAAGCCGGTGGCGATGGAGACCATTTTGCTGGTATCGGTAAGCAGGCGTGTGCTCAGGCCCGTTTCGATCCCGAACCACTGGCTGCGCACCTTGAGTGCCATGACAATCTCTTCGAGAGAAGCATTGCCGGCCCGCTCACCGATGCCGTTGATCGTGCATTCCACCTGCCGGGCACCGGCCAGCACACCAGCCAGCGAATTGGCAACGGCAAGCCCGAGGTCATCGTGGCAATGCGTGGACAGCACCACGTCGTCTGCCAGGCGGCAGCGCTCGCGTACTACGCGAAACAGTTCGGCATATTCGTTCGGCAGACAGTATCCGGTAGTGTCGGGAATGTTGATGGTAGTGGCGCCTGCTTCAAGCGCCGCCGTAATCACTTCGCAGAGATAGCCCACATCCGTGCGCCCTGCATCTTCCGCACTGAATTCTACGTTCGGCGTGAAGGTGCACGCTTGGCGTACGGCCTGGTCCGTCATTTTCAGGATAGTGGCCCGCTTTTCCGAAAGGTCACGGCCGTAGCGCGTGTCCGCGAACTTGGCCATCAGGTGGATGTCGCTCGTGGCCACGAATGTGTGTACGCGCTTGTTGGTGCCCGTGCGCAGCGCCTCTCCCGCAGCCTCGATGTCCGCTTCCACGGTACGCGCAAGTGCGCATATTACGGGTCCCTCCACTTCCTGGGCAATGCGCTGGACCGCTTCGAACTGGGTCGGAGACGAAATCGGAAAACCCGCCTCGATAATGTCCACACGCAATGCGGCGAGCTGCTTGGCAATGCGAAGCTTCTCCCCCAGCGTCATGGCCGCGCCCGGCGCCTGTTCACCGTCGCGCAGCGTCGTGTCGAAAATCAGTACCCGGTCTCGGGGCATGGCAATGTTGGGTTGGATGGGCAGGACTAACCTACGGCAGCACGCCGTCGGCTTCCAGGGCTAGGCTATGCTCCAGAATGCAATCGGCTACCTGAAGCGTAGACGCATTTCCTCCGAGATCCCTGGTCCGCATGCCTGATTCCAGTGCCCGATGCACGCCGCCCCTTACGGCGGCAGCTGCGGGGCATTCGCCCAGGTGATCCAGCATCATGGCCATGCTGAGTATGGCTCCGACGGGATTGGCCACGCCTTGGCCGACAATGTCCGGAGCACTGCCGTGGACAGGCTCAAAGAGTCCGGTCGTTCCGCCAACGCTGGCGGAGGGCAGCATCCCCAACGATCCCGGCAGCGTGGCGGCAAGGTCCGAAAGGATGTCTCCGAACAGGTTGGCCGTGAGCACGACGTCGAAGCGTCCCGGGTCCAGCACAAGCTGCATGGCCGCATTGTCCACGTACAGGTGGTCCAGGGCCACGTGGGAAAACTCTTCGCGGTGAAGGCTTGTGACCACGTTTCGCCAGAGCTGGGAGACTTCCAGGACGTTCGCCTTGTCTACGGACGTCACGCGTCCTCTTCGCTGTTCGGCAAGGCGGAAGGCCACGCGGGCAATGCGCCGGATTTCAGGCTCACCGTAGCGCATGGTGTTGCAGGCAGTCCACCCGTTCTCCTGTTCCTTACTGCCTCGCGGCTCCCCGAAATAGATGCCACCGGTAAGCTCGCGAACGATAACCAGATCGGTCCCTGCGGCAGCCTGCACGGGCGAGACGGTTGCAAGCGCACGGGGGACAAGGACTGGCCGAAGGTTGGCGAAGACGCCCAGGAGCCGGCGAAGAGCCAGCAGTCCGGATTCACAGCGACGGTCTCCTGTCTCGTGGTCCCACTTCGGGCCCCCGAGCGCGCCAAGCAGCACGGCATCGGAGGAGACGCAGGCCTTTCGGGTCGGCTCCGGCATGGGGTCGTCGTGCACATCAAGCGCATGCCCGCCCGCAAGGTGCGTCTGCACTCTCGCAGCGAATCCGTACGCGTGTCCGACTGCCTTCAGCAGGCGTACGGATTGCGCCGTGACTTCCGGTCCTATCCCGTCTCCGGGGAGTACGACCACTCGATGGGTACGCGCCATTGGCCCTAAGCCAGCGCCGGCTCCTCGACGGGTGCTTCCGATCGCCGCAGCCAGCTCATCATCTTGCGAAGCCGTTTGCCTACCGCTTCGATCGGATGGTGCCGGGTTCGCGTGCGCCGCTGATTGAAATTCTCGTATCCTGATTCACATTCCGCAATCCATTCCTTTGCAAAGGACCCGGACTGTATCTCGGACAGGATGCGCCGCATCTCGGCCTTTACCGCAGCATTTATCACGCGGGGTCCGCGCGTGTAATTCCCGTACTCGGCCGTATCGCTGATGCTGTAATTCATGTACTCAAGCCCCCCTTCGTAGTAGAGGTCGACGATGAGCTTGAGTTCATGCAGTACCTCGAAATAGGCGAGCTCCTCGGGGTATCCGGCCTCGACCAGCGTTTCGAAGCCGGCCTGGATGAGCCCCTGAGAGCCGCCGCATAGCACGGCCTGCTCGCCGAAGAGGTCCGTCTCGGTTTCGTCCTTGAACGTGGATTCTATCACGCCTGCCCGCGTGCCGCCGATGGCATCGGCGTAGCTGATGGCCAGCGCAAGCGCATCGCCGGAGGCGTCCTGGGCTACGGCCACCAGACACGGCGTGCCGGTGCCGCTTTCAAAGGTGCGTCGCACAAGGTGGCCCGGGGACTTGGGCGCGACCATGAACACGTCCACACCAGGCGGAGCGGCAATCTGGTCGTAGTGAATGTTGAATCCGTGCCCGAAGCCAAGCGCCTTGCCAGCCCTCATGCAGGCAGCAATCTCCTCCTCGTAGACGCGCTTTTGATCCTGGTCCGGGATAAGGATCATCACCACGTCTGCCCAGTCGGCGGCTTCCCCGATACCCATGGTAGTCAGCCCCTTCGCCCGTGCCTTCGCAGTGGACGAAGAACCCGGGCGCAGGCCTACGGCGACCTCGACGCCGCTGTCTGCCAGGTTCAGGGCATGTGCATGCCCCTGACTGCCGTAGCCTATCACGGCCACCCTCCTGTTTCGGATAATCGCGGGATCCGCGCTGTAATGAACGTTCATGGGATTGTTATTGCGCCGGGAATATTCAGTTGTACGAACTGTCACGCTTCATCGCCACGCGACCGCTGCGCGCCACTTCCAGAATCCGGTGCGGGCGCATCATGTTGATGAACGCGTCAATCTTGCTGGTCGGTCCGGTAAGCTCGAATGTCATAGCACTCCGTGTGATGTCCACGACCTTGCCACGGAAGACCGTGCTCACGTCCATGATTTCAGCGCGTGTCTCGGGCTTGTATTCAACCTTGATCAGACACAATTCGCGCTCCACATAGTCCTTCCCCGTCAGGTTTTCCACCTCGATTGTGTCGACAAGCCTGCTCAGCTGCCGAAGAATCTGAGAAATGATGCGGTCATTTCCCGTGGTCACGATGTTCATGCGGGAGATCGTCTTGTCTTCCGTCTCCCCGACAGCAATGCTCTCGATGTTGAATCCGCGGGCGGAAAACATGTTGACGACGCGAATGAAGGCACCGATCGAGTTTTCGACCAGGACCTTGATCGTGTGCCTGCGCACGAGCTCGCTATCCTGCGGCTCAATGGGCTCTCCCGCGGCGCGTTTGCGGATAATCTGCTGCGGGGTGAGAACCAGCGTCTCTTCCATAACTAACGCCTAAACGAACGAGTTGGGAGTCAATCGCTTGGTGATCATGTCACCGGTTGCGGCACCTGCGGGCACCATGGGGAACACCATCTCCTCCTTGGCCACCCGAAACTCCATGAGCGCCGGCCTGTCCTTCACCCGCCATGCTTCGTCGATGATGGCGCGGGCTTCTTCGGGCGTATCCGCGCGCAATCCTACGCAGTGATTTGCCTCGGCCAGCTTGACAAAGTCCGGATTGGTATCGGAAAGATCCGTGTGGCTATACCGCTCCTCGTGGAAAAGCTCCTGCCACTGGCGAACCATGCCGAGGAAGCGATTGTTGATCACAACGAGCTTGAGCGGGAGCTTGTGGGCGGCTGCAACGCTCATTTCCTGCGCATTCATCACGAATCCTCCGTCTCCGCTGATGCAGACCACGGGCCTGTCCAGGCCCATTTCGCGCATGCCAAAGGCCGCGCCCATGGCTGCCGGCATGCCGAAGCCCATCGTACCCAGTCCGCCGGACGTAATGTGCGTGCGGGGATGCAGGAACCGGAAATACTGAGCCGTCCACATCTGGTGCTGTCCCACGTCCGTGACCACAACCGCATCGCCTTGCGTTTGTCTGCGGAGCTCTTCTATCACGAATTGTGCGCGGAGCTCGTCATCGTGCTCATAACCGAGAGGACACTCGCGGCGCCATTCCTCGATTTCCGCCAGCCAGTCTCCTGTGTCCTTTGCTTCGATGCTGTGCTGCAATTCTGTCAGCACAGCATTTACATCGCCCAGAACCGCACAGTCGGCAAATACATTCTTGGAAATGCAGGATTGGTCAATTTCTATATGAATGACCTTGGCATGCGGGGCCCAGGAGTCCAGCTTGCCCGTGACGCGGTCATCAAATCGGGCGCCGACGGCAATAATCAGGTCGCAGTGCTGAATGGCCTGGTTTGCCCACCACGTGCCGTGCATGCCCAGCATGCCGAGTGACAGCGGGTCGTTTTCGGGAAACGCTCCCAGACCGTGCAGTGTCGTCGTTACGGGAATGCCTCCGCGCCGCGCAATACCGGCCAGCAGATCCGAGGCGTTGCTGCCTACCGCTCCTCCTCCCACATAGAGAACGGGGCGCTTTGCCTGTGCGATCATCCTTGCCGCACGCTCTATTTTTTCCGGACGCCCATCGGTTGACACAGCGTATCCGCGCATGGAAACCACACGGGGGTAACGGAACGTCGTCTCGGCCAGCAGCACATCCTTTGGAAGATCCACCAGGACGGGTCCTGGCCTGCCTGTACGGGCAATGTGGTAGGCTTCCTTGACCGTACGCGCAAGATCCTTTACGTCGCGAACCAGGTAACTGTGCTTGGTTATCGACCGGGTTATACCGACGGCATCGCATTCCTGGAAGGCGTCGTTACCGATGAGTCCCGTCGGTACCTGACCGGTGAAAACAACAATCGGAACGGAGTCCATGTACGCATCGGCGATGCCCGTAACCGTGTTGGTGGCACCGGGGCCGCTGGTAACAAGAACGGTCCCCACCTTGCCGGTGGCCTTCGCGTATCCTTCTGCAGCGTGTGCCCCACCTTGCTCGTGCCGAACCAGCACGTGCTCGAATCCGGGCTTGATGCGCGCCATTTCGTCGTAGATCTTGATGACGGCCCCGCCCGGATGACCGAAAACAATCTTGACATCTTCTGCCTCCAGAGAGCGCAGAAAAATCTCCGCGCCCGACATGGGGCGAAGCAGCTCCTCCGCCTCGACCGTGGGATCCGGAAGCGAGTCACTGACCACGTCCAAAGAGTGGACCTTGGTATGAGTGTCATAAAGCGTGGTCATGGCACTATTGCTTTGGCTAACTCGTCGGATGCGATGGTCTGCTACGAATGCATGACATGCGCACGTAAACGTGCATATACGAATTGGTTCGACTGCGGTGCCCGACTTGGCAGGCAATGCGTCAATCCCGGTTGGCGGTTACACGAATTCCGTTACGAACGGCAACTGAAACCCGCGCGCGCGCACGTATTCACACGAATTGCGCGACACGGCTCCGGCCGGACATCTCTCGGAGACTCTCGCTCCGGCAGTGAGCAGCACGCAATGTGCTCCGGGTCCCGGCCCGGCTGCCATCCATGGCTTTACTTTGCCCCATGTACATAAAATAGACAAATATTCTGACCGGCGATCAATTCATCGCATCTGGCGCCACACGGCCCGAACCCGCGCCCTTCCTCGTGTGTAATCCGAGGTTCGCAAGACGCAGCATCCAGCCGATTCGGCACCTGCGAAAATCCAGCGCGCAGCACAGGGTTGCTGCTGCAGGCATCTTTCACGATAGGTTCACCACGAGCCCGAGCCCAGTGTCAGGCTAGATGGCCGCTCGCAGCAGTCTGGACGGCGTCAGCAGGTACAGGAAACCGCCGTAGGGACTTGCATCGACCAGGTCCTCGTCGATGTCCACGCCCAATGTCCGGACTGCGCCGCCTGGCAAATGGACCACCACCGCATCCGAGCGTACGAGCCACAAGTGCCCATCCTGCGCTGCCATGGCGCGCGTGAGATGTGCGAGCCCCTCTGCCAGTGTTCCGGAGAAGCCTCCAAAATGATCATATACCAGGATTGCATCCCTGGCCGCATCGGCCACAAATAACCAGCTTTCATCCACGGCCAGAGCTACTGGCTCCCGCAACGAGGCCCCGGCATTGCCGTAGGCGCCGATAACCCTCTCGGGCCTGCGCCACGCATCCCATTTTAGCACAACGCCTTCGAATCGCTCAAGCGCAAAGATCTCGCTGGACGGACTCGTCGCGACGGCTACGGGTTGGCCCTCACTTCCGTCCTGCTCCCCTGCCGACAGGAATGCTTCCGAGCGCAGAACGGGCAGCGTTTCCATGTGCAGGGAGGCCCCGGAAAAGCGCTGCAAGCGTCCGTTGCCCATGTCGGCGACTACCACGACGAGCCCGTTGGTGGGATCCACATCCGAAGGGCCGTCAAACTGGCCATGGTCGGAGCCCGGGCCGCCGATGCTAGCCAGGACTGTGCCGTCCGGCGCCAGCTTGTCTACCACATCCCGTCCCGCATCCGCCACGTAGAGGAAACCGCGCGTGTCAACGGCCAGGGCGCGGGCGTCCTGGAAATGCGCAAGAATCTCCTGAGCGCGCAGGACGGTGTCCGGCGCCTGCGCCCACGCCGCCGCGCCACCACAGCCCAGCCCGAGAGCCAGGCTCAGCCAGAGAGGACCTCGCATAGCCTAGTTCCTGAGACCCTTGCGCCCGATATCCCTGCGGTAGTGGGCATCGGCAAAGTCCAGCCGCTTGACGGCGCTATAGCTTCGATCCAGCGCCTGGCCAAGATTCTCGCCCATTCCCGTCACTCCGAGCACGCGGCCGCCGGCCGTTACGATGCGTCCCTGGTCGTTCACCTTGGTCCCGGCGTGAAATACCGTTACATCCGGCATGGTGGCCACTTCCTGCAGGCCGGTTATGGGCATGCCGCTGCGATACGGTCCTGGATATCCGCCGGAGGCCATCACGACACAGGCCGCGGCGGCCTTTCGGGTTCCCAGGCGAACGGAGGCCAACCGACCACTAGCCAGCGCGGCAAATGCCTCTACCAGATCCCCGTCCATCAGCGGCAGCACGGCCTGTGCCTCGGGGTCGCCGAGACGGCAATTGAATTCTACTACCTTGGGGCCCTCCTGTGTCAGCATAATGCCCACGTACAGGCAGCCGCGGTAGGGCCTGTCCTCCGACGCCAGGCCTTCGAGCGTAGGTTCCACGATTTCTCGGCAAACACGGGCCAGCACCACCTCATCCGCTATCGGCGCGGGCGCGTAGGCCCCCATGCCGCCTGTGTTAGGTCCTGAGTCCGAATCACCCACGCGCTTGTGATCCTGCGCGGGTGCCAGCGTCACATACGAGTCTCCATCGGTCAGGACAAAGATGCTTGCTTCCTCGCCCTCCATAAACTCTTCGATGACCACTTCGTCGCCGGCGTCGCCAAAATCGCGGCCATTCATGAGACGCTTCAGCGCCTGCTGGGCTTCTCGCTGGTCCGTGCAAATCAGGGCCCCCTTTCCGGCAGCCAGTCCGCTGGCCTTGACCACGATAGGCGCAGGGGTAGTTCGGAGATAGGAAGCTGCAGCGCCGTAGTCGCGGAACGTAGCGTATGCCGCAGTTGGGATGCCGCGGCGCGCCATGAAGTCCTTGGCAAAGGCCTTGCTTCCCTCGATCTCCGCCGCCGCCGCCGATGGTCCCACCACGGGCATGCGGCATGCCGAAAACGCATCCGCGACGCCAGCCACGAGCGGCACTTCGGGTCCGACAACGGTGAGGCCGATATTCTCGCGGCGAACCAGGGCAAGGAGTCCCGGAATGTCGTCTGCCTTGACAGGCACATTCTTTCCGACCTGCAGCGTCCCGGCATTGCCCGGGGCAATCATGATGTTCGCTTTTTCGTCACTCTGCGAGAGGCAATGCGCGAGCGCGTGCTCTCTGCCACCGCCGCCCACTACAAGAATGGTCATAGTGAATTCAGTCTAGCCTGCACCGTCCACCAGGCGCTTGATCTCGGCCAGCGCAAACAGTGCTTCCATTGGAGTCAGGTGATCGGGATCCAGTGTTCTGAGCCGCTCCACTGCGGCCGCGTAAGGGTTTTCCTTTGGAAAGAGGGTCAGCTGGATGTCGGCCGGGGCCCGGTTCTCGACTGCCACGTCCACTCCGCGGTGCTGGCTCTCGAGCTGAAAGAGTATCTCCCGGGCCCGGTCAATGATGGATTGTGGCAGCCCTGCCATACGCGCCACTTCTATGCCGTAGGAATGATCGGCACCGCCGGGTATCAGGCGACGAAGGAACAGGATGCGACCGTCATGCTCCCTGACCTGGATCCGGAAATTGCGCACGCGCCGCAGGCCCTTCGCCAGCTCATTGAGCTCGTGGTAATGGGTGGCAAATAGCGTACGCGCGGCGACGGAGGCCACGCCGTGAAGGTGCTCAACCAGAGCCCACGCAATCGACATGCCATCAAACGTACTGGTTCCCCGCCCCACCTCGTCCAGCAACACCAGCGAGCGCCGGGTGGCGTTATTCAGAATATTGGCCGTCTCGTTCATCTCCACCAGGAATGTGCTTTCGCCCTTGGCGAGATTGTCCGAGGCTCCCACGCGCGTAAAAATGCGGTCCACGACACCGATCCGGGCGCTGGCTGCGGGCACAAAGGACCCGGCCTGGGCCAGGAGTACAATAAGGCCAACCTGGCGCAGTACGACACTCTTGCCCGCCATGTTGGGCCCCGTTATGATATGGATCTGACCCGATGCCGGATCTAGATCGATGCTGTTGGGAATAAAGTCCTCGCCCGTGGGAAGCGAGCGCTCGACCACCGGATGCCGGCCATCCTCGATCTGGATCAGCAGCGAGTCGTCGACCGCCGGCCGGCAATAGCCGTTGTGATCGGCTACCTCGGCAAATCCTGCCAGGCAGTCCAGCACGGAAAGCAACCGGGCCGTGTCCTGGATTTCGGCCGTGGACTCGGCCACGTATCGCCGCAGCTCATCGAACAGCTCCCCTTCGAGTCTGGCGAGGCTCTCCTCCGCGCCGAGAATCCTCTCCTCGTATTCCTTCAGTTCCGGAGTGATATACCGCTCCGCATTGACCAGGGTCTGCTTGCGGATGTAGTGCTCCGGGACCTTGTCCTTGTGCGCATTGGTGATCTCCAGGTAGTACCCGAAGACCTTGTTGAAACCTACCTTCAGCGACGGTATGCCTGTACGCTCGCATTCTGTGGTCTGCAGACCCACCAGGTACTCCTTGCCGGATCGTGCCATACGACGCAGCTCATCCAGCTCTTCGTGGTAGCCGTCGCGAAATACGCCACCGTCCTTCCAGTTCGCGGGGGGATCTTCGATCAGGGCCTGCGAGATGCGCTCGACTACGTGGGGACACGGTCGCAGGTCCGCCGCCAGCTGTCCGAGCACCTGGCCGTCCTCGTCTTTCAGCAATGCCCGCAATTGCGGGACCTGGGCAAGTGACGTGCCAAGGGCAACCATTTCCCGAGGCGTGGCGCGGCCGGTACAAATTCTGCTTGCAAGCCTCTCGAGATCTCCCACCGTCTTGAGGAGAGCGCGCACAGAGTCCCGCAAGCGCCTCCTCGCTACCAGCGAATCGACCGCTTCAAGCCTGCGGTTGATACGTTCTGCGTCACACAGTGGACGCGTCAGCCACCTGCGCAGCAGGCGAGCGCCCATGGCCGTCAGCGTCCGGTCCATGATTTCGACCAGCGTGCCGTCCGCACGGCCTGCCTGCAGCGACGCCACCAATTCCAGGTTGCGCCTTGTCTGAGGATCGAGCGTCATTTCGTCCGACGCGGACGCGCGCGCCAGGCGCCGAATGTGCAGCAGACTCCCCTTTTGCG
>CAZXEU010000049.1:0-9597 GCA_964639665.1 uncultured Rhodothermaceae bacterium
GACAAGCCCACCGGGGCCGTTGTGGGACAGCAACCCTTCGGCGGGGGCCGGGCATCCGGCACCAACGACAAGGCAGGCTCGCCCATGAACCTTCTCAGGTGGGTGTCCGTGCGGACCATCAAGGAGACGTTCAATCCCCCGCAGCACTATGGCTACCCGTTTCTCGCGTCCTAGGATGTACGCGCCGGGAGGAAATGTCTCCATAAAGGCCCGGGCATGCCCGCGCCCGTAAGAGTAATTCAGTTCGGGCTCGGTCCCATCGGGCTCGGTTGCGCCAACCTGCTGCTCGACAAGGAGCGGTCGGGATTGGTGCAGCTGGTGGGAGCCATTGACATTGATCCCCGCAAGGCGGGCCGGTGTCTGGGGGAGCTGTTGGGGCGTGAGTGCGCCCTTCCGGTACGTAACGATGCTGAGGGCTTGCTGCAGGAAGCCAAGCCCGATGTGGTGGTGCATACCACCGGCTCCTTTCTGGCCGACGTGGAGGACCAGTTGCTGCTTTGCGCTGCCGCCGGCGCCCACGTAGTGTCAAGTTCCGAGGAGCTGTGCTATCCCTACGAACGGGACGCGGAAGCCTCGCGGAGAATCGACGCTGCGGCCAAGGCCGGCGGCGTTGCCATTCTCGGCACCGGCGTCAATCCGGGCTATGCCATGGATACGCTGGCGCTGGCCGCTACAGGAGTCTGCACCAGTGTAACGAGCGTGCGCGCACGACGTGTAGTGGATGCGAGTCTAAGACGTGAACCCTTGCAGCGGAAGGTTGGAGCGGGCCTGACGGCGGAGCAGTTTGAAGCGCGGCGTCGCAAGGGCGGATTCGGCCATATCGGGCTCAGGGAATCGCTACTGGTGGTAGCAGCCGGTCTGGGCTGGAAACTGGATCAGGTGGAGGAGCAACTTGGCCCCGTGATCGCCAAGCGTCCGGTAACGACGCCCTTCGTACACGTGGCGGCTGGCCAGGTGGCTGGCATTGCGCAGTCCGTCGTTGGTTTAATCGATGGAGAAACGGCGCTCAGTCTCGAACTGGACATGTATGTGGGGGCTTCCCGGCCAGTCGACTCTATCCAGGTGACCGGTGATCCGCCTATCCACATGGAAGTGCGCGGCGGCATTTTTGGCGATACCGCGACCATGGGCGCGCTCATCAATGCCATACCCCTGGTAACGCAGGCCGCTCCCGGCCTGCGGACTGTCAAGGATCTTTCCGTTCCAAGGGCATTCGCGAGCCGGCTCCAATAAGGCATGGCCGTCCGGCGCGCTATGGCTACGCCGCCAGGTTGCCCGCCATGCGCCAGACCTGCCCCTACTGGAACAGGCTTTCGTCTACGGCCGCATTCAGCTCGACGCTCTCGATCGTACGCGTGCCGCTTGGCTGGCCACTGTGGAATACGTCGCTCTTGAATGACAGCTGAATGCCGGCCACTTCCCGGTAATCCGAGAATACCTCACGCGTGGGCGCCGGCGCTCCCATGCCCATCGCAGAGGACATGTAGCTGACGGCCACCGGCATGCTCGTTTCGGCGTCCACCATCAGCCGGAAAGCCGCGACACCGTCCGGAGGCGTGATCTGCAGGACATCCACCGTACTTCCGTCCAACTCTTCCTGCGGGAGCAGCTGCACGTCCACCTGGTCCGAGTAGCGGAACAGGTACGGCAAGTCCCGCCAGATGGCAGCCTCGATCTCCGACTTCAATGCACCGTGCATCTGAGCCGGGATCATGTCCGGAAAGACGTATTCGTCCCCCATCTTGACGATGCGCAGTTCACCCATCGGCAGACGCTGCACGATTAGGTGGTTGTCCGGATACTGCTGCGTCATTTCAAGGGACATGGACATCTCCATGTTGTCTGGCGTCATGACGGTCTGCGTGCCCGTCAAACGCACGCTTGCGATGGCATCGAATGCCGCAGCACCTCCAAGGGCATCAATGGCACGGTCGAGAACCGCACGGCCCTGCTCGAGTGTTTCTGCCGTGGCTTCGGGTGCGGGCTCTTCAGCGGACGGTATCGTTATGTCAATCTCGCGTACCTCGCCAAGCACGTCCAGCGCTTCTCCAAAGTCCGTCGAATTCCCGACAGCCAGTATCTGGACCTGATCAGGCTTCAGGTACCGCTGGGACACGCGGTGCACGTCGCCCGCCGTAACGCCTTCGATGCCTGTTTTTACGCTTTCCAGATAGTCCTTCGGATACCCGTAGTATTCGTAGGTCATCATGCGGCTGACGATTTCCGTACGCGTGTCAAAGCGAAAGACAAAGGAGTTGAGGTAGCTGTCCTTGGCCTGCATGATCTCCTCTGCCGTAGGCGGAGCCTCGCGCATGCGCCTGATTTCGTGCAGGACGGATCGGGTCGCTTCCACCGTGGATTCGCTCTTGGTCATGACGCCGGCATAAAAGTCGCCTGGCCTTTCGTAGGATGCACTGTAGGCGCCGAATACGGCGTACGCCAGGCCCTGGTCGTCCCGCACGTTCTGAAAAAGCCGGCTCGAAAAGCCGCCGCTCAGAACCTGGTTCATTACGGTCACGGCAGGGTAGTCCGGATGATCCAGCCTGATTTCACCGATGTGGCCCAGCAGTATGGAAGTCTGCGTGACGTCCTCCTTGGTGACCAGGTTCACGCCGTACTCCGTCATCGGCGCAGCTTCAGGCGGCGCAGGGCGCTGGAAGTCGGGATCACGCGGCCAGGACCCGAATGTGCTCTCAAGCTTGTCGACCATTTCCTCGGTGTCAAAGTCTCCCCAGACTCCCAGTATCATGTTGTTGGGCCGGAAGTACTCTTCGTGAAACGCCACCAGGTCTGCCCTTTCTATTGCATCAATCGTTGCATACTCCGTGGAGCGGGCCAGCGGGTGATCTGATCCGTACAGCAATTCGTCAAACTCCCTGAATGCGATGGACTGGGCATCGTCGTTGCGCCGGGAAATCGACGAGCGGCGCTGCGTCTTGGCCAGTTCAATCTTGTCTTCCGGAAATGCGGGATTCCTGATTACGTCGGCAAAAATGGCGAGCACTTCATCCGTGTGCTCCTTCAGCGTCGACATGGAGGCCGAGCCGGAGGCGGATCCTACGGAGGTTTCGACGCTGGCCGCGATGTTTTCCAGGCGTTCGTTTATTTCATCCCCGGTCATGGACACGGTGCCGCCTGTGCGTATCACGGTTCCCGCAATGGAGGCGAGACCCACCTTGTCCGCCGGATCCTGGTAGCCCCCACCTCCGATGCGGGCCGAAATACTGACCAGCGGCAGCTGGTGGTCTTCGATCAGAAACAGGATCATGCCGTTGTCCAGCTCGAAGCGGTCCGCTTCCGGCACCTGGAAGTCCGGAAGGGGCGGGTATGTGATTTCCGTGTAGTGAAGTTGGCCCAGGGCCGGAGCCGTGAGCAGGGCGGCGGTGCACAGGGCGAGAATTCGGTGCGGCATGGCTGTATTCGGCATGAGAGTTTTGGCAGTGGTCCTCTTTGAGACGTCCCTACATTCCGGCTTCCTCTTCTTCACTTTCCGTCTCCGTTTTGATCATGGCCACGGTGCGGTTATTCTCGGTAAACGTGTTCGTAGCGATGCGCTTCAGGTCTTCGTTCGTTACGGCTTCAATGGCCTCTATTTCCCGGAAGAGATTGCGCCAGTCTCCGGTTACGGTCTCATAGTATGCCAGCTGACCGGCGACCGACGAATTTGATCGCAGTCCTCGGATGAGACCGGCCCTGGCCTGGACCTTCGTTCTTTCGAGCTCCTCTTCCGTGACGCCGTTTTCCATTACGTCCGCCATGATGTCATAAATCGCATGCTCCAGATCGTCGGCGGTATATCCCTGCGTGGGCACGGCAAAAAAGAGGAAAAGGTTCGGATACTTGTCTCCCGGGAAGTTGTTGATCCCGGCGACCTGCAACGCCATCTGCTCTTCTTCGACCAGCCGCTTGTAGAACCGGCTCGTCCGTCCGCTTGACAGAACATCCGACAGCACGGAATATGCAGCGTCGTCCGGATCGAGTGCGCTGCCCTTGTGATAGCCCACGATGAGGAAAGGCTGGCTCTCTTCGACAATCGTTACGCGGCGCTCGGCAATCTGCGGCGGCTCCACCGTCTCGATCGGATCCGGATCCACGCCTGCCGGCAGCCTGCTGAAATACGTGCCGGCCAGCTCACGGATTTCGGCGGTATCGACGCTACCCACAATCGCGATGGTAATGTTACTGGCACCGTAGTACTTCTGGTAGAAATCAAGGGCCTCCTCGCGCGTAAAGGACTGCAAATCGGACATATGCCCGACTACTGGCTCGCCGTACGGGTGGGCCTTGAACGCAGTAGCGATGAATTCCTCCAGGAGGCGGCCAATGGGGCTGCTTTCCGTTCTCATTCTCCGCTCCTCCATGACCACGTCGCGTTCCACGTAGAACTCGCGCATGACAGGATTCAGGAAGCGGTCGGACTCAAGAGAAAACCACAATTCGGTCTTGTTGGCGGGCAGGCTATAATAGTACATGGTGGCGTCTGAACTCGTCGACGCATTGAGGCCTGTTGCCCCCTCTCGCTCGATAACCATTTCAAACTCGCCGTTTTCTACCCATTCCATCGCTGCCTGCTTGCTCGCCTCGAAAGCTTCCTCGAGCTCGGCAATCCTGCTCGAGTCCGCACCGGACGCTTTCCGCTGCTCCGCCTTGAGTTCGGCATAGGCCTTGTCGACCGCGCCCATTGCAGCCAGCTCATTGTCCAGATCCTTGGTGCCAATGGTGGTTGTGCCCTTGAATGCCATGTGCTCGAACATGTGGGCGATGCCGGTTATGCCCTTCACCTCGTCCACGCCCCCG
This sequence comes from uncultured Rhodothermaceae bacterium, assembly GCA_964639665.1. Classification (GTDB taxonomy): domain Bacteria; phylum Bacteroidota; class Rhodothermia; order Rhodothermales; family Bin80; genus CAZXEU01. Next base: position 4,798 of record CAZXEU010000049.1, read on the forward strand.
ACATCGACGTAGGTATAGAAGGACACGACCGGTGCCTCGTGCCGCTCCAGGACTATAAACCGCAGTCCGTTGTCGAGAGTGAATTCCGTAATGTCATCCTCAAACTGCGACAGCATATCCTGGGCCGTCGAGGAAGGAATGGCGAGCGTGACCAGGAGCATCACACTGATGCCGGCGCGGAAGAGTACATGCATGGTTTCAATTGGGCCAGTTTTCATCGGGCGCTCTACAAAAGAGTGTTCAAAATGTTCAAAGCGTATCCGGCCGCAGGACGGTACGCTGGCAGGGCCCTCCCCTTTCTCGGCGGCCGTGTAAACCACGAATCCAGGCAGCCCGGTGCTGCCACGAAAGAATGCGCGAAAGTGAAGTTAAGCTGCGCCGATTTTTTACGTCCCGAACGTGGAATTCGTTGCGTTTTCCGCTCGCCGCCCATTCGCGCTATGGGCCCCGTTTGCCGTGCGTACTAACAAGGACAGAAGGGTCAACCCCTATCGCCCGGAACCACGTGTGCATCGCAGCAAGCTGTTGTTCGAAGGGTAGCCCGAAAGCCCGGATCGCAAGCCTAGGTGCTGGTCCGGTTCGCCACGTACGAGCACAAGTAAACGCCTTGCGGCCAAGGTCGGGCGCAAGCGGCGGATACGGCGGTGAATTCCTTTAGAGAGTTGCATGTGATTTTGGCTCCTGATTACGATTTTGTCTGTATGTGCCCGACCTCCACTTTGTCCCGTTACCTGCCATGAAGCGATCCCTTCTCGTTCTTTCCGCAATATGCCTGATAAGCGGCCCGCTAGCCGCGCAGCAGTCGCTCGATGATCTGCTGCCGATTCGCGGACTTACTGTTGGCTCACCCAAGCCCGCGGACGTCGATGAATTCGTGGATTTTATTCGCGAGGAGCTCGCTCCGATGCACGTCAACACGCTCGTGCTCCGGGTCGACTACAACTATCAGTATCAATCCTACCCGGAGGTCCAGGATGAAGACGCCCTCTCGCGTGAGGACGTGAAGAAGATGGTCAATGCTGCTACCGAAGGGGGCATTCGGGTAATCCCGCTGCTGAACCTACTGGGCCACCAGTCCTGGCACGGAACGGCCAAGGGCCTGTTGCGGGAGTTTCCGGAGTTTGACGAGACGCCGCATATCGAACTGCCAGAGGAATATGTCTGGCCAAACGAGGACGAACTGTACGTAAAGAGCTACTGCCCTCTCCACGCAGGAGTACACGATGTTGTGTTTGCGTTGGTAGACGAGCTCGTGGAAGTCTTTGAGGCCGATGCCTTCCACGCAGGCATGGACGAGGTATTCTATATCGGCGACGAACAATGCCCACGGTGCGCGGGACTTGACAAGGCAGAGCTATTTGCCGAGGAGGTGACCCGGATTCGCAACCACCTAGCCGCCAGCGGTACGGAACTATGGATATGGGGCGACCGCCTTCTGGACGGCGAAGCTACCGGACTGGGCATGTGGGAAGCCAGCATGAACGATACGCACCGGGCCATTGACCTCATACCCAAGGACGTGGTTATCAATGACTGGCACTATACCACGGCTTCTCCCACAGCGCCGCTGTTTGCCATGAAAGGGCTGCGCGTAGTCTCGTGTCCCTGGCGTTTGCCTGAGGTCGCGACCGAGCAGCTGGCCCAAATGCTCTCGTACCGGCGCAATACTACGGCGGAGACCAAAGAACTGTTTGCGGGAGTTCTGCAAACCTACTGGACGGGCGCCAGGACTTTCATGGACCAGTACTACGGCAGGGTAGATTCAGAGCATCCCCGGGGCGGCGATCCGGTCGCCACATTCAAGGCGCTCTACGAGGAAATTGGCAAGCTCGCGGCTGACGAATAGGGCTGCAGGAGCCCGGGTGGGTAGCGATTCCGCCCATGGGCCGGCGATGTTTCGGCCGCTGTGCGCCCGATTCCGCTGCCTTCCTTTCGGGGCGGGAGGCAAGAGCGTGAGATCCGGAAGAGCGTAGTCGCTCACCGTCGAAATCGTGTCTGTTTGTGCGCATCCATCCGGGCTGCATGGCGCTGGCTCGCGTCGAGAAGGACAAAGTCGCGAATTGACTGGGCAGTAGCCGGGGATGCAGCCGCACCGGGGCGCGATACGGACGTGGAAGCAGTGGCAACGGCATTACGGCCCGAGCGCCGCCACCGGAATGACGCTTACGCCGTCCGGGCGCCTGTAGCCGTATCCTGTACTTACAATCACACCCAATGCTGCGGGCGGTCCCATGCGCACCGGATCCACCTTCCCGGCCAGTCTCGTCAGGCTTCGCGCCGCTTCGTCAACACGCCCTTCGCCCAGCTTGATCTCGAATGCCGCCCAGCGGCCGTCATTGCATTGCACTATGGCATCCACCTCCAGACCGCTGCTCTCGCGGTAATGGAACACCTCGGCGTCCGCCCGCTGGGCATAGATTCGAAGATCGCGCACGACCATCGATTCGAATAGCAGTCCCAGAAAACGAAGGTCTCCCAGCAGCCGGTCCGGCGTCGCACGGACCGCGGCCACGGCAAGCGAGGGATCCGCCAGGTGCCATACGGGCTTCTTCCTCAGAACGGACCTGGACCGCAAGTGGGTGGGCCATGGCAGCTGATTCTCGACTATCATGATCCGCTCCAGCGCTCTCAGGTAAGCTGCGGCGGTATGCGGCTTAATGGCCGCCGTCCCCTCTCCCATATCTGTGGCAATAGTCGAGACGGCCACGGGCGTAGCTACATTGCGGGCCAGTGACCGAAGCAGCATACCCACACGGACCGGGTCCCTCCTCTTCCCCTCCGGTAGGGAGATGTCCAGGCGGCGAATTTCATCCAGATGATCCCTGTTGGCCCGAAGCGCCAGCCGCGTGCTGCGCCCGAGGTTGACTGGCCAGCCGCCCACGCAAATCAGTTCTGCGAGGCTGGCCAGGGGGATGTCTGACCTGGCAGCAGCGGGCGGCGCCCCTCCCAGCAGACCCGAAAGGGAAACCTCGCCTGTGGAGCGGCCCCATTCGAAAAGGGAAAGAGGGCGCATGCGCAGGCGCGTCAGGCGTCCCGCTCCTGTATGGCGCGTGGCGTCGTCGGCCGGAACCGCTGAGCCTGCGAGGATGAACTGGCCCGGGACGCGGCGGTCATCCACCGCCCTACGCACATGGTTCCAGATGGCCGGCTCCAGCTGCCATTCATCGATCAGCCGGGGGACGTCGCCCAGGAGCACGCGCGCGGGTTCAATGCTCGCCAGGCGCCTCGCAGCTTCGTCAACGTCGAGCCGCACTTCGCTGGCTGCGAGCTGCTGCGCCGTGGTGGTCTTTCCGCACGCTCGGGGGCCTTCAACGACCACGGCCCCCGTGGCCTGCAGGCGCTCGGAAAGATCCCGGTCAACGATTCTGGGACGATAGGTCATGGATTCACCCGGAGCGAACTGTCTTGGTGGGGAGCCAGCTGGCCGGAGGAAGCTAGTAGTGCTGTGCCAAGAGCATCATCGGCAGGAATGGAGTCAAGTGGCCGGCATAAATATAAATATACCATCGGCAGAAATAGAAAGAGCACAGCGGCAGGAATAGATGTCTTGCCGCAGCTCCCCGCCCGACGCCATGATGGCGTGTCCGGACTGCAATCAAATGGTAGGCGTCCCACCCCGCGACGGAGCCTGTCCTGGCTGCCGTCACACGCCGCGGACCGGGATCAGGATTAACCGTTCAGCAGCTCACTTGACGAAACGGTGTCTGTCGTCAAGGCAAGTCAGCGATTGCGCTGATCACGGGCGAGGCAAAAGGCAGAATGCGGCGCAGCAAGGACGAGGGCGATGTAGCCGTAATCCGCCCCTCAACCTTGCCCTTCATTTCGTCGCCTTAGCCAGTCAACTGTGACGAGCAGCAGGACGGCAAACGCGATCAGGAATGTCGCAACAGCCAGGATAGCCGGACTGATCTGCTCACGGATTCCGGACCACATCTGGCGGGGAATCGTGCGCTGCTCTACGCCCCCCATGAAGAGCACCACGACTACTTCGTCAAATGAGACGGCAAAGGCAAAGAGGGCTCCGGAGATAATTCCGGGTGAGATGAGCGGAAACTGGACGCGCCGGAAGGTGGTCCACGGACCGGCGCCCAGGCTCGCGGCGGCATTGGTAAGGTTGCGGTCGTAGGCAGCCAGCGTCGCAGTTACCGTCACGACCACGAAAGGCACTCCCAGCGCGGCGTGCGCCAGGATCAGGCCCAGGTGCGTCTGCCCCAGCCCGAGATTCGAGTAGAAAAAGAACATGCCGGCCGCGGCTATGATGACGGGCGTCACCATCGGCGAAATAAGGATTCCCATGATCACCCGCCGCGCCGGGATGGCCGAGCTGGCAAGGCCCAGGGCCGCCAGCGTACCCAGGATCGTGGCCAGCACGGTCGCGCTGACGCCGATAACCAGGCTGTTCGCCAGGCTACGCGTCCAGACTTCGCTGGTTACGATCTCGCGGTACCATCGCAGCGACCAGGCGTCAGGATCAAGCCGCAGCATCCCCTCGGTAAATGTGAAGTAGGGCTCGGCATTGAAGCTGAGGGGAATAATCACAAGAATGGGAGCCACCAGGAACACGAACACGAGTGTGCAGAAGGCCAGATAGACAAAGCGGCCCGGGGTAAATCGTGCAGCACCTGTCATGGCCCGAACCCCATGCGCTCGACGCCCACGAGCCGATCGTACAACCCGTACAGGATCAGCACGCCCAGCAGCAGCACGCCTCCCAGCGCCGCAGCAAGCCCCCAGTTGAGCGAGGTCTGCATGTGGTAGGCAATCATGTTCGAGATCAGCTGCCCGTCGCTGCCTCCCACC
>CAZXEU010000050.1:0-22234 GCA_964639665.1 uncultured Rhodothermaceae bacterium
GCCGGTGACCATCCGGCTGCTGGATCCGCCGCTGCACGAATTCCTGCCGCACGACGAGGCTGGCATGAAGGAAATGGCCAAGCAACTGGGCGTTTCGCGAAAGACCGTCAAGGCCAAGATCGCCGATCTGGACGAGCACAACCCGATGCTGGGCCACCGCGGCTGCAGACTGGGCATCACGTATCCGGAGATAACCGCGATGCAGTCCCGGGCCATTATCGAGGCAGCGGTCGAGTTGCACATGGAAGGCATTGATGTACTCCCCGAAATCATGGTGCCGCTCATAGGAACCGTGGAGGAGTTCGTGAACCAGAAGCGAATCATCCAGGACACGGCAGAAACGGTTTTTGCGGAGAAGGGCGAGCGCATCGACTACCTGGTCGGAACCATGATCGAGGTGCCGCGGGCCGCGCTGACGGCAGACGACGTGGCACCGGAGGCGGACTTCTTCTCGTTCGGCACCAATGACCTGACGCAAATGTGCTTCGGCTACAGCCGCGACGATGCCGGAAAATTCATGCCCGGCTACGTTGAGCACAAGATCCTGGTGGATGACCCGTTCCAGGTCCTTGACCGCCGCGGAGTGGGCCAGCTGGTTCGAATGGGAACAGAGCGCGGACGGCAGGCAAAGCCGGATCTCAAGGTTGGAATCTGCGGCGAACACGGCGGCGACCCCGCATCTGTCGCATTCTGCTTCGGCCTCGGCATGGACTATGTCTCCTGCTCCCCCTTCCGCGTTCCCATTGCGCGGCTGGCGGCCGCGCAGGCCCACCTGGCAGCGGATAGCTGATCTAGCCGGACGGTGCGAATGGCATGAGCTGGGCTACGGGATATTTCGGCGAGCGTCTGCCGCCGGCTATCCGTTCCCGGCTTGAGGCCCAAGGAGATCAGGAAGTTGTCCGCGCGGACGGCGGGGGCAGCTTTATCAGGGCAGGGGGGCTCGCGGCAACATGTCTGCATGGAATGCTGCCGGACGGCCGCCGCTGGCTCATGGTCGGCCTCGGGCTGGAGACCGGCGAAACCGGCTTCCACGTGCTGGACGCGGCGGCGTGGTCGGATCTGGCCAGCCAAGCGCAGCCGGAATTTGACCGGCTGGATGGCCACTTCGTGCTGCTTCGATGGTCCGGGCGCAGGTTCGAGGCATTTGTCGATGAGGCCGGCACGCGCACGCTCTATCTGAGACCGTTCGCCGAAGGCCTGCTCTTCTCCACGCGGCTGGATCACTTGGCTAGCGCTCTTGGCGGACTTGAGATTGACTACACCGTATTCGGCGCCCAGTGGATTACATTCAATCAGCTATCGAGCCAATCTCCGGTGCAGGGTGTCATGCGCCTGGGCCCGGCAGGACGTGCGAGCTTTAGCCGGGGCCAGCTGCATGTCAGCGAGCGCGCCTGGACGCCGCAGATTGACCGCACAGACGCATCCGGCACTGCGTTTGCCCGCAGAGTCAGGGCGCTGCTTCGCCCGGCGGACGGGCGCAGACTCAGCCTCGGGCTGTCCGGCGGCCTGGATTCAAGGCTGCTCCTGGCACTTGGCCCCGTCGGCCTGTCAACGCACGTCTTCGGACCGGCTAGCCATCCGGATGTGCGCATAGCGAATACCCTTGCCGCAAGGGAAGGCCTCCGCCACATGCACCTCGAGCTGCCTGCCCCGGAGATCGACCGGTGCCTGAAGCAGGCCTGCGAAGCAGCCGGAACGACGCATGCCATTGCCCCGGCATCCTCCACGGCCTCGCGCAATCTCGCATCCGGGCTGCACGGCGGGGGGCTTGCCATGGTGGACGGAGCCCTGGGCGAAGCCGCCCGGCGGCAGTTCATGAACCGGCTGCTGTGGCTGGGCCGTGGATCCAGGCGGCCGGCGACCATCATCAGGTGCCTGCGCGTGCGCCGCTTCGGCTGCTTTCTGCCGGACACGCAGCAGCTTATGGAAGCCGGCACGCTGGGCCAGATAGACGCGATGTGGAGTGCGCTCCCCCGCGGGCTCGGGCGCGAGGATTGCCTCGATCTCGCCGGCATCCGCTCCCGCCTTCCCAATTTTTTCGGCCTTGAGCAGCAGCGCCTGGATGGGATCGTGCTTTGCTTCATGCCGTTCGCGCAGCCATCAGTACTGCGCAGCATCTTTCATCTTCCCCTTCACCTTCGCCGCTCCGGACGCCTGTTCCGAACGCTGATACGCAGCGGCAGACCCTCGCTTTGCCGCCATCCGCTGGTCAAGGACGGCATGGCCTATCCCTTCCGTCTGGCCGGGCCCAGCGCTTTCCTGTTCACCCGGGCGAAGAAGAGGCTGGGCTACCGTTACGCTGACACGGCCCGGCTCGCATTCCTGCGCACGCTCAAGCCGTTTGTGATGGACACGCTGCACTCGCAGTCGGTCAGATCCTACGCTCCCTACGACGTGCCCGCTATCACTGCCGCCGTGGAGGGATTCTACCAGGGGCAGAGGTGGCTTGCGGGCTCCGTGGACTGGTGGCTCTCATTCGAGATCTGGCGCCAGAGCCTGTCCGCTTCCGGTTCGGCTCTCCGCTGACCTATCCACCGTCAAGCTCGACCACAAACGTTACGGCGTGGCTGCTGAAGGCGCTGAAAACGCCGAGTCCGCCATTGATATTCGAAGGCGGCTCGTTCAGGTCACGGGAATCCTGCTGCCGGTTTTCGTAGAGATCGGCGTACTCCTGATTGACGCGGTACACCGTCGCACGATGCGGTCCCAGCACCTGCAAACTGCGCGCGTTGACATCGTGGTAGTTGGCATCGGTGGGCACGGTCACCAGGCGGAATGCCCCGATGCGTTCCCGAACATCGTCCGGCAGAATGTAGGTGGGCTCGTCCGCGGTGAGGCTTTCGACAACAACGTAGTGAAGGGCCCGGTCGGGATTGTCCCAGGTAATGGTCAGGAAGTTGTCCCGCGTGCCGCGGACCACGCCCGGCACCCTGAGCACGGTACCGGACAAGGCTACGCCGACAGGCGGCGGCGGTACCGTGGTCTCTGCCGCAAGGTGGTGGCCCTCCGCTTGCACCTCCAGCACGAAGACATCGCCGGCATCCACCGAGAGGTCAGTGCCCAGGTATGCGTATCGGCCGTCGTCGCCGACGCGTGAAAGCGCGTACGCCGAGCCATCCCTGACCAGTCGCACGCTCGCGTCCAGTACGGGCGCGGCCACCGAGTCCCCGCTTGCCAGGGACACGACTCTGGTGATCCGAATGGCTTCTACCGGCTCGCCGGCATACAGATACGCTTCGACGACCAGGAGGGCATCGTCCGGCCGCACATCAACGCTGTCGCAGCCGTACGTCAAGGCCAGGGCGACCAGGAGACATCGCGGCGCTGCATGCTTATTCATGTCCAATCAGAAGTCTACGCGGAGAGAAAGGTTTGGAGTGATACCCAGAAAAGCCACGTCGGTCGTCACAAACGGCGACTCGGTCAGGTCGAATTCCTTGTACCACACGTTAATCCGGTTATAGATGTTGAACACCGAGAGGCCCGCATCCACAATCGCCGAACCCCAGGGAAACCGGTAGTGGACGGCTCCGTCCAGCCGGTGATAGACCGGCAGTCGCTCGCCGTTCTTCCGGCCAACGTGAATGTAGCTCTGGCTGGTCCCGTCCAGCAGCTCGAGCGTGTACTGCGACTCGGGCGCAGTGTACGGCCGACCCGTCGAGACGGCCCACGTCGCGGACAGGTCCCAGCGCGAGCCGATCCGGGCCGATCCTACCGTCTTCAATTCATGCGGCTGGTCGTGCAGCGCAGGAAAGGGCTCTCCGCCGTTCAGCCCGTGAAACGTGTGCTCGATCCGGGCAAACGTATAGCTGATCCACCCGGTATGCCGCCCGGACTTTCGCTGGAGGAGCACTTCCAGTCCACGGGCGGTGCCGTCACCGCCAAAGAAGAGGTCGTCGGCCTCAAAGCCGGCGCCCGCCCGGCTGAACCGAAGCGAGAATTCGCTAAGCCCGTGCAGCGCCTTGTAGTACGCTTCCACATCCAGGAGCCAAGATCGGGATTCCAGGCTGCCTCCAAGCACGTAGTGCGTCGCCTGCTGCACCCCCACATTCTCCCCGTCCGCGAGCAGCCAGAAATCCCGCGCGCCCTCCGTAACGTTCTCATTGACCACGCGGGATACGAACTGGTTGTATCTGCCGTATGCGACCTTTAGCCGCACCATGCCGGTCGCGTCGTATCGGGCGGCAACGCGGGGTTCCAGGTACACATTACGAACAAGGTCATTCCAGGCCGTACGGATGCCGACTGTCAAGCTGAAAGCGGACAGTGGCTTCCACGTGTCCTGCAGATAGGCGGCAGCGTGCCGGGCGTTCTGCTCTTCGTCAAGGATCGTGAGCGTGTCGTTTCGCACGTTTTCGTAGCGCACATCGGACAGCGCAGCTGCGACCCCGAAATCAACCTTGTGCGCCCGCGACAGATGCCACTCGTTGTCCAGGCGAGCGGTAACCTCCGCCAGACGGTTCTTCTCGAGCGTGCCCACCTGCCTGGAGAAAATGGCCGTATCCGCCTCGGCAGCAAAGCGCTCAGCCAGGCTTGCCCGCGTGTTGTCGCTAGAATACCGGGAGGATGCAAACAGGGCATTGGAGTACAGCCGCGGCGACCACTGGCGTGACCACTTGGCGCTCACACCTAAATTGCCCCATTCCGTGACATCGTAAACGTCACTAATCAGCTTCCCGCCAACCTGGCTGTCTTGCGCGATCTCGCTTTCGGAGAAGCGGGATTCATCCAGATTGTCCCGACCTGCGTACAGGCTCAGGGCCAGCACATCCCTTGATGTCGGCCTGTAGCTCAGCTTGGCGTTAAGGTCATAGAAGTAGAAATCTGGCTGAACGGTAGCCTGGCCAGGTCCCCGAGTTCCGGCCCCGAGAGCACCCGTTTGCCGGTTTCCCGGGCCTGCACGATTGCTCCCCGTCCCCTGCGCACCCGGGCTCACGCCGGGGTCCGCTCCCGTCAGCATGTTGTAGATGCTGTTGTAGGTCCCGGTTCGAAGCACATCCGTGTACGAGCGCCTGCCGGTAACCAGAACGGAGCCTTTCTGCCCCAGCGGCGCTTCAAGGACTGCCGAAGCACTCAGCAGGTTCAGCCCTACGCCCGCGCCCAGGTCATTGCGACCCGTGCGTCCGGTCAGGTCCACTACGCCCGACGCGCGCCCTCCGTACGCCGCCGGGTACCCGCCCTTGTAAAGCCGCACATCCTTGATGGCATCGGAATTGAATGCGCTGAAGAAGCCGAACAGATGATCAACGTGGTATACGGTCATGCCATCCAGTAACACTAGGTTCTGGTCCGGCGTGCCGCCTCGAACGTGCAGTCCGGAGGATCCTTCGATCGTGCCGCTGATCCCCGGTAAAAGCTGCAATGCCCTGAATACGTCGGCATCGCCGACGCTGGGAAGCACTGCCAATTCCCTGGGTGCGATGACCACTTGGCTTACCCCTTCGGACGCCTTCATCATCCGAAGCTGCTCCGCCGTCACGAGTACCTCCTCCAGGTAGGCCGCCTCCCTTGCCAGTCTGATCTCAAGCGGAGCCGCAAGTGATCGCGTATCGACTTCGATTTCCGCCGACCGGAAGCCAAGGTAGGTAACACGCAGCACGTATTCGCCCTCGGCCAAGCCAACCAGCGCAAAATAGCCGTCGACGTTCGAAGCACTGCCTTGTCCGGTTTCCTGGACAACAACATTCGCGTACGGCAGGGATTCGCCGGTTTTCGCGTCAAGCACGCGGCCGCTGACGGTTGTCAACCGCTGCGCCATTGACGAAGCCGGCAAGGCCACGCAAAGCGAGACCAGGGCATTGCGAATCACGCGTACTGTGAAAGTGCTTTTCGAGCCTTTGAAACAGCTTTTTATGGCGGTGCACATGGAAAAGGCGAAGATCGCCGCTTTTCCACTATGGACGCGCCAGGACAAGGCCGCATTCCCCGACTCCGTTGCAGCCGGAGCGGCGCGCACACGTCCTGCCGGCACAGGCCCTCTGACGTGCGGCAAGCGGTGCAAGCCCCTGAATGGCGCTGCCTGTTCAAGACACATTCCGTGGGCCCGTCCTGCCGGGAGAGCGGCCAGCGCACGTGCCTCCTTCAAATGGCCGGGGCCAGTGGGAGCGTCCAGGGAAAGGGGCCGGTCAGGGCCGCCGCCTGGTCTTGCCTCGTACCGGCCCGACTCCCGGCATGGCAAGGGCGCCGGCGGCAATGGAAGCGACGCGCACAAGGTACCACTGTCGACCGGCAACCACGCCGGGAGCCGTACTGCCCCGGGCGGCGGAATGCTCCGCCGTGCCGCGGAGCGGTCCGGGACTCTAGGCAGCTTTTCGCAAGGTCCGTGCCGTCCGGTATTGCAAACCTTGCCCCTGATCGCCGTTATCCTGCCACCGCCGGAGGTCATTGCACTATCCGAGCTACCGTCCAGACGCCGGGCAGGAAACCGCTCCCGCATCCGCCGGCTCCGCATTCCCCATGTCTGTAATCGGATGGCCGGTTTCCGCGCAAAATGACCCGGCAAGATCGAATTGCCGGCTCGGGCCGGGAAATCGCCGGAGCAGGGGCCTGCCAAAAGGCGAGAGTCTCAAGCCAGACCTCTTGCCTCCTGGAGGAGTACAAGGCACCGCGTCCGGACCGAGCCGGGCGCTGGTTGCCAAAGCGCACACCTGCAAGGATAAAAGGGGGTCACGAATTCAGGGCGGATTGCGTTGCGGACAGGCAGCACCCCCGCACGTTAGTTGTACGAAAGACTCATGCCAAATCTTGACATAGCTGATAGCATCAACGACAATTGCCCCTGGTCAGGCAAGCCGGCGCAGGCTGACTCGCTCACCGAATTCAGAGGCCGCGTCGTAGGATTCTGCAATCCGGGTTGCCGGGACAAGTTTGAGGCGGCAATCCGGCATTTCGAGCGCGCGAGGAACAAGGCAGATGCTGCCTCGCCGGATCCGGATAGGAGCTGATTTGGCTAGTCGGCAGCAGCACTGGCGGACGGCGGGAGATTGCGCCGGCAATTGTACGCCTCGCCTGCGGCAGGAGAGTATCCGTCACGTCCGGTGCGCGCGAGCGAATCTGCCCTCACGAGACTGTGCACGACGGCCAGCACTTCGGACCGAAAGAACTCCGGCCGCCTAAGTCCGGTATGGGCCTAAAGAACGGCACAATCTTGAGAATCCGCAAGGAGTTGCAAGCAGACCCGCTTCGCGGCCACGAGCCCTAACCGCACCCGTACTCAAGGCGTTCCACCAGCTAAAGCGCCCTTGTCATTACGTGGAACTACCCTGCGAAAGCTGCTTAGTTTGCGTGCCTTCCAATCTTTGACCGGCCCCTCGCAGCTCCTCTTCCAGTGCGTCCAACCTGGCGTGAAGGGGAGCATTACCTGCTTCTACGGCGCGCCCAATCATCTCCTCCAGCTCTCCAGCGCTTATGGAGGCTCCTCCGTCCTGATCGGAAGACCCAGTCCTTGCCATGTTGTTGAAAATCGGCCGCAATGCGTAAGAGAACCCTGTGAGTACACCGAGACATGCGGCCGCAAATGCCAGCAATTGCCAATATCCCATTTGGTCACCCCGCGGTTTCCCACAACCACCCAAGGCCCAGTGGTACTTGGCCTCATTTGAGCGAGTTTCCCCGAGGAACGAATGCCTGCAGGCCGGTAATCGCCCGGCCCAGTATCAGTCCGTGTATATCGTAGGTGCCTTCGTAGGTATTGACGCTCTCCAGATTCATCATGTGATGCACTACACGAAACTCTCCACTGATACCGTTTCCTCCCAGCATGTCGCGGGCCATGCGCGCGATGGCAAGCGCCGCAGCACAGTTGCTTCGCTTGGCCAGGGACACCATTTCCGGTAATGCCTCACCCGCATCCATGAGCGCGCCCAGACGCCAAGCCAGCAGCTGCATCTGGGTGATGTCTGTCAACATGTCCGCGAGCTTGGCTTGTACCAGCTGCATTGCGGCGATGGGAAAGCCGAACTGTCGGCGCTCCAGCGCATACCTGCGCGCCCGGTGATAGCAATTCTCGCCGGCCCCCAGGGCACCCCAGACTATGCCGTAGCGGGCACTGTTGAGGCACGTGAAGGGACCCCGCAGTCCCGTGATATTCGGGAAGGCGTGTGAGTCCGGCACAAAAACGTCCTGCAGCACGATTTCGCCGGTCAGCGAGGCGCGCAGCGACATCTTGTCGCCCGTCTTGGGCGTCGTAAGCCCGGGGCTTTCGCAGTCGACGAGAAATCCCCTGATGACACCTTCTTCGGACGCGTGCTCCTTCGCTTTCGCCCATACAACGGCCACATCCGCAATGGGAGAATTGGTAATCCACATCTTGGCACCGTTCAGCACCCAGCCACCTTCGGTGCGCAGCGCCACGGTTTCCATCGAGCCCGGATCCGAGCCGTGGTTGGGCTCCGTGAGCCCAAAGCAGCCGATGAGCTCCCCCGTTGCTAGGCGCGGAAGATAATTCAGGCGCTGCTCTTCCGTCCCGAACCGATGTATCGGGAGCATGACCAGGGACGACTGGACCGACATGAAAGACCGGTAGCCCGAATCAACGCGCTCCAGCTCCCTGGCCACCAGCCCGTATGACGTGTAGCTGACGCCGGCCCCGCCGTATTCTTCGGGAATGAATGCGCCCAGGAGCCCCAGTTCTCCCATTTCTCGCGGAATCTCGGGGTGGAAGACCTCGTGCTGGTTGCCCTCAAGTGCCCGCGGCTCCAGCTTCTGCTGCGCATACCTCCTGGCCGTCTGCATGATAAGCTGCTCCTCCTCTCCGAGCGTGGCCTCAAGCCGGTATGCATCGTCCAGATCAATCCGCCGCTTTGGCATATCTCTTGCGTAAACCGTATTGGAAATGGCGCTGTTACTCCGCGGACATATTGACGTTCGCCGCTGCTCCCATATACGCAACCGATTGACATGCCGGTAGTAGGATTCGCCGCCATTCGATCCCCAACCAGCGCCGCAATGTTTTCACGAATCCGCTTGGTGGTTCCGCTTGCGACCACCGCTGTTGCCCTTGCAATATCGCTTTCAGCTTCCGGTCAGGCCTTGACGCCACGCTACGGCATTGGGATGGGTACCTTGCTTACCACGGGCGACCGCCTGATGGCACTGGGATTCCACGCGAGAAGCGCTTTTCCCTACAATGAGGATCTCTCTTTCGCAATCGACCTCGGCGTGTCAGGCTTTGTACTGAGCGGACGCGAAGGTGCGGCCTACTACGTGGATCCACTGGCATCTGCCATTGTCACGCTCTATCCCAGCAATCCCCAGTCCCCTTACGTGATGGCCGGATTCGGGGGACATGTACCAGTCGGGAACGCCCGCGAGTCAGAGGGCGGAGGCCCAACCGTACACGCAGGAATCGGCTGGGTGGTCGGTCTCCAGGCCACGTCCTTGTACATCGAAATAGATCCCGCGCTTCTGATCGCCAAGGACTACGTAGACCTGCTGCTGCCCGTTAGACTGGGCATTGTGCTATGAAGAGCAACACTTCGAGCGGAGCACTTCGGATGGTTGGCATGCCATAAATTGCGCGTAAACTGCATGCAGCGCCAGGCCTGGATCGACGGCCTCGCAGCCTGCAACTGGGTGTGGAAGCAGCGATTCAACCCCGGTTTGCCCAGGCTGCGGCGGTTGTAATGGCGGTCGTCACATCCCCCACCCGGCAGCAATGACAATCGGGACACGATGCTTTCACAAGCTCCCTCTCCGGCACCGTGCGATCAGGAGCGTAGTCCGACGGCAATCCCGAGTCCCCGACCCTGCTATTGCCGGGCACCAGCCCCGTTAGGCTACAGGGGACGTATGCGGCTGTTTGTTGCCTCTTGCGCGCCCGAACCTGCATGACCCAACTCGTTCGACGCGCCCCGACTAACAGATCGCTGGGGACCACCCCGGCTGCTGCTCCGAGTTGGACTTTGTGATTCTGCGTGGCCGTTGCCAGCTTCGCATTCTGCTCCTGCCGGGACAGTAAGCACGGAGTAGGCGTTTCGCCCGGTATGCTGCATCCCACAGAAAACAACATCCCGGTGGTCGAGAATGAGCGCCATATCCTTCGCGAAGGTGACGACAAGAGTCCCTTTCTCGAATTCTCCGCATCTCCCCTGTATACGATTGGCGTGGTCGAGGGTCCGCACCAGGCCATGATCGGTGCCATCGCCGATAAGGAGTTACGCCGACGAGCGCTATACTATTCGGACAGTGAATATGGTGAAATCCGCGTCTACGATCGTTCAGGGGCCCTGCTGACGACCGTAGGGCGTCCTGGAAATGGACCGGGGGAATTCTCATTCCTGAGCCGCGTGGCAGTTACGGAGGATGAATCGAGAATCTTCGCGTGGGATGGCCCCACCTCGCGCGTACACGCTTTTGGATGGCGAGACTCCACCTACGTGCTGGAGGACGCGTTTTACATAGAGGGCAATGCATACGAAGGAGGCTTGTGCGCGACGAATGACCACCTGTTCGCCATTGGATACATGGAGGAATCGGACGGCGTAATCCATAAGTACTCGCTAGAGGGAGTATTAGTGACCTCGTTTGGCACCCGCTACAAGTCCTCCTTTTCCCTGCTTAGCAGGATAATGTCCGAAAGGGGCATGCTGGAATGCGACGAGGAGCTCGGGATCATTGTCCACGTCAATGACAGCCTTCCGATCATTACCGGGTACTCCGAGGATGGAGATTTGGTGTGGCAAGCCAGACTTGAGGGATTCAGGCCTGCGGCCGTGGAAGAAACCCTGGAAGACGGTTATCCCGGAGTGTATCGGCGACACCGGAACCCGGGAGAAAGCGACCGCATCCTGCTCATCCGGGATCGCGGCTCTACGTCTGTTATTGTGCGATATTATGTGATGGGGGACGGCGGTGCGCAGCCGGGCAAATGGCACATCTTCCGTGTGGACATGAATACCGGCGAGGGCCACTTCGCGGGAAGTCACACATTCGTGCGCGAAAGCCCTCGGCCCAGGTTGCTGGTACTGGATTCAAGCCGGGTATATGCGACCGTGTACAGCCCGTCTCCGCAGATACAGGTCTACGACCGATCCGCGGTGGAATCGTGACGGAGCACGCCGGAAGTCCGGGTTGCCCCGGAGCCCTGGTGCAAGTGGACATTCGCGGTCCAACGCTTGGTTGCGGTGCGGTAGTGCTTCAGGCAGCATCCCGCGCAAGCCTGGCAAGGCGGGCGAAGTTCAGGACAGGTCGGTGCGCGACGTAACAACCGGCCTGAAAACGGATCTGCAAGCCGGGCACCGCTCCGGCACGCTTGGCGTCTATATCCATGTGCCCTTTTGCAGCCAACGCTGCATCTATTGCGACTTCTATTTTGTCACGAAGCGGGGAGGTCGCAGCAGCTTCGTAAGTGCCCTTTGCCGCGAGATCGAGCTGTACGGCCGGCGGTTCACGGGCAGACGCGTGGACACGGTCTATGTGGGCGGAGGCACGCCCTCGCTGCTATCGGTTGATGCCATTGGGCGCATGCTCGATGCCCTGGGGGACTTTTTTGACGTGTCCCAAGTCAGGGAAACAACCCTGGAGATGAATCCGGAGGACCTGAGCCCGGACTACCTTGCCGGGCTGCGGAGCCTGGGCATCAACCGCGCAAGCGTCGGCATTCAGTCCTACTTCAGCGAGGACCTCCGCTTCATGAACCGGAGCCACGGCCCTACGGAGGCAGAGGCGGCCATTCCCATGCTCAGGCAGGCAGGATTTGACAACTTTACAGCGGATCTCATCTTTGGCCTGCCCGATCAGCGCAGCGACTACTGGCAAGCCAATCTTGAGCGCCTTGCGGAATACGACACGCCTCATGTATCAACGTACGGACTGACGATTGAGCCGGCTACCCCTCTGCACAAGATGGTGCGGCGCGGGCTGACGGTGCCTGCAAAGGACGAGGTCCATGCGCAGTGCTACGAGCGAGCCACCGCTACGCTCTGCGACGCGGGTTACGAGCACTACGAGATTTCCAGCTTCGCGCTTCCGGGCCGACGCGCCCTGCACAACCAGCGCTACTGGCAGCACCTGGACTACTTGGGTTTCGGGCCCAGTGCCCATTCTTTTCTGCGGGTGCCGGCAAGACGCTGGAGCAACGTGCGCAGCCTTCGGCGCTATGTGTCCATGCTCGAAAAAGACGCGCTCCCCGTGGATCTGGAAGAGGTACTTGCAAGCACGGATCTTGCCAACGAGCGTGTCATGCTGGGACTCCGTACGGCAGAGGGAATTGACCTGGACGATCTCACATCGGACTACGGCTACGACCTTGCCCGAGAGAAGAAGGACGAATTGGCCGCAATGGAGAAGCTGGGACTGATCACGCTGCATGACCGCCTGCGACTCACGGACCGGGGCAAGTTGGTTTGCGATGCCGTGGCAAGACGCCTCATCTTGGGATGAACCCCGCATCCGGCGCATGGTACAAGGGAAGATGAAACAAGTCGCTGCGTAAAGCCCTGGGCTCGTGAGACATTGCCTCGTTTGTCTCATCCTCCTGGCAGGATGCGCGCCTGACGCGCCTGACGCCGACGGGGGTTTCAGAAAAGACGGCTCGCTGCAATTCCTGCGCCCGGACGGTACACTTATACACACTATCGATATCGAGATAGCCGAAGACGAAGCCAGCCGCCAGCGCGGGCTCATGGAACGCAGGCAGATGACCCTCAGCGAAGGCATGCTCTTCATCTTCGCCGCGCCTGATACGCTCAGGTTCTGGATGGCGAACACGCCCATTCCCCTGGACATCATGTTTCTGGCAGCGGACTCGAGCGTAGTCAATATCGCCAGGCGGACGCGTCCACTCTCGCGCGAGAATATACTATCCGATGGCCTGGCCCGGTACGTGGTCGAGGTCAGGGGCGGCTTTTCTGACCGGTTTGGCATTGACGACAGCGTCCTGGTTCGCTGGACGCGCGCGAATTGAGAATGAGACGTTCCTCTCTCGCAGTCCTGATGCTGGCACTCGCCTGCCAGGCGCCCGAAACGGAAACCGCTCGGCCCACCACGGTGATACCCTTTCGCGTGGACGGAACACTTGATATACTGCGCAGCAGTGAGACCCTGCTGACCATTGACATCGAGATCGCGGCATCCGATTCCGCCCAGGAACGGGGCATGATGCAGCGCACATCTTTCCCGCCGATGTCCGGCATGCTATTCCCGTTCGAACAAGAGGAAATACGCCAGTTCTGGATGGGCAACACGCCGCTGTCGCTGGATTTGCTCTTTATATCGGCCGATTCCCAGATCGTGGATTTCTCCACGTATGCCGAGCCCTTTTCGGCCGACCCCATCCGCTCACGGGTTCCGGCACAGCACGTGCTCGAGGTACCGGCCGGCTTCGTGGACAGCCAGGGCATCGTCGAAGGCGACCGCGTGCGCTGGCGCAGGAACTAGGCCGGCCTTACAGTCCGAAGGACTCCCCGCAGGCACAGGTCCGCTCCGCCTGCGGATTCCTGAAATGGAAGCCCTTTCCTTCGAGCCCGTCGGAGAAGTCCAGCTCGACCTTTTCCATGTACAGGCGGCTGCGCCGATCTACGACCACATTCACTCCCCGGATTTCCCTGATCAAATCGTGCTCGGCCGCCGATGTGTCCCAGCCCAGTTCATACGTCAGCCCGGAGCATCCACCCGGCACAACAGCCAGGCGCAAGAGGCCCGTTGTGAGATCCACGTCCTCCGATCGAGCGATCGCCCTGATCCTGTCCAGGGCACGATCTGTTATCTGAATATCCACGATACCGGCGCGAGTTCGCGCAACAATCATACTGCACGTCAGAAACAGATAGTATATACGGCCGTTCCAGATCCATTGTTTTCCGGGCGCAAATAGTGCGTCCTTTCTGCTGAGTCGAACAGGCCAGATTGATGGCCCGAGAATGAATACCGACACGCAATACCTGCATGAAGTCGCCGAGAGCGACTACGAGTTCGGATGGGCATCCGACATCAAGGCCGACACGCTCCCGCGGGGCCTGGATGAAGGCATAGTGCGCCTAATTGCGCAAAAGAAAGGAGACCCGGACTGGCTGCTGGAACGACGTCTGAAGGCATTCCGCCACTGGAGTACACTGGCCGGCGACCGGGACAAATATCCACGTTGGGCCCACCTGGACTATCCGGAGATCGACTTCCAGGAAATCAGCTATTACTCTGCGCCAAACAGCAAGCCGAAGTACGAGAGCCTGGACGAGGTCGACCCGGAATTGCTTCGAACGTTTGATGCGCTGGGAATCCCACTGGAAGAACGCAAGGTTCTGGCGGGTGTCGCTGTGGATGCCGTGCTCGACAGCGTTTCCGTTGCCACGACTTTCAAGGAGGAACTGGCCAAACTCGGCATCATCTTCTGCTCGTTTTCCGAAGCCGTCGAAAAGCACCCCGAGCTTGTGCAGAAGTACATGGGATCCGTCGTCCCGCACACGGACAACTTCTACGCGGCTCTCAATGCGGCCGTCTTCAGTGACGGCTCGTTCTGCTACGTACCTCCGGGCGTGCGCTGCCCCATGGAGCTGTCCACCTACTTCCGCATCAACCAGGCGGGTACGGGCCAGTTCGAACGCACGCTCATCGTAGCAGACGAAGGGTCCTACGTTTCCTACCTGGAGGGGTGTACCGCGCCGAGACGCGACGAGCACCAGTTGCACGCTGCCGTGGTGGAGATTATCGCCGCGAAGGATGCCGAAGTAAAGTACTCGACGATCCAGAATTGGTATCCCGGCGACCGCGACGGTAAGGGTGGCGTGTTCAACTTTGTTACCAAGCGCGGCCTCTGTGCGGGCGCGGGGTCGAAGATATCCTGGACGCAACTGGAGACCGGCTCGTCCATCACGTGGAAGTACCCGAGCGTGCTGCTGAAGGGAGATAACTCCGTCGGCGAATTCTATTCTGTGGCATTCACCAAGAATCGCCAGCAGGCCGACACCGGCACCAAGATGATCCACATGGGGAGGAATACCTCTAGCACCATTATTTCCAAGGGCATTTCGGCCGGAGAGTCCAACAACAGTTACCGGGGGCTTGTCAAGATCGGCCGGGGCGCCAAGAATGCCCGGAATTTCTCCCAGTGCGACTCCATGCTGCTGGGAGACCGCTGTGGAGCTCACACTTTCCCTTACCTGGAGGTAAATCACCCTACCGCGCAAGTCGAGCACGAGGCCACGACTTCCAAGGTCGGGGAAGACCAGCTTTTTTATTGCCAGCAGCGAGGCATCAGCGAGCAGGACGCCATCAAGCTGATCGTAAGCGGCTTTTGCCAGGAGATCCTGGCGAAACTCCCCATGGAGTTTGCCGTGGAGGCCCGCAAGCTATTGGCCATAGAACTGGAGGGATCGGTAGGATAGCCTCCAGCTTTCCTTTTCACGTTTATTCTGGCCCCGCATGCTGCGGGGAAGCTGTCGCATGAGACCCATTCTGGATATACACGATCTTCGGGCATCCGTGGACGGCATGCCCATACTGAAAGGTGTAAGCCTCGCTATCAATTCCGGCGAATTGCACGCCATCATGGGGCCTAATGGCTCCGGCAAGAGCACACTCGCGGCAATTCTCGCAGGGCGTGAGGAATACGACGTCGACGGAGGATCCGTACAGTATCGCGGCGAAGACTTGCTGGAAATGGATGTCGACGAGCGGGCTCGGGAAGGCCTTTTCCTGGCCTTCCAGTACCCGGTCGAGCTTCCCGGCGTTAGCATGATGAATTTCCTCAAGCAAGCCGTCAATTCGGTTCGGGAACACCGGGGCGAAGAGCCCCTGAACGCTGCTTCGCTGCTCAAGCTGGCCCGGGAAAAGGCAGCTCTCGTCGGTCTGGACGCCCGGCTCAAGCAGCGCTCGGTGAACGAGGGCTTCTCCGGGGGTGAAAAAAAGCGGAACGAAATTTTTCAGCTTGCGATGCTTGAGCCCGCTATGGCCATCCTGGATGAAACGGATTCCGGACTGGACATAGATGCACTCAAGAACGTCGCAGACGGCGTAAATGCCTTGCGGACCGCCGACCGCGCCTTTCTCGTAATCACGCACTACCAGCGTCTGCTCAACTACATCATTCCGGACATTGTGCATGTTATTGTCGACGGTCGCATTGTTAAGAGTGGAGGAAAGGAATTGGCTCTGGCGCTGGAAGAGCGGGGCTACGACTGGATCCGGTACGAACCATCGACGGTGCCGGCATAGGCCGAAACACGCAACCAGACCACTATGGCAAGATCGGCCGCGCAGACCGAGCGCATTGAGGATCGGTACCTGTCAGCGATATCGGCGCTGGGAGAGCTTTCGACCAATGGCGCATCTTCCGAGCTTGCGCCTCTTCGCCACCGGGCCCAGCGCAGCTTTGCTGCCCAAGGCTTCCCTCGGCCCCGGACCGAGGCCTGGAAATACACGAATCTGCGGAGCGTGCTGCGCCGCCCGGTTTCCCACGGTGCTACTTCGGCTGAGACTCTTGCCGCGGCATCTATCCCGGACCTGGACGCGCATACATTGGTGATCATCAACGGCCGGTTCAGCGCGGAGCATTCACGGCTGGGCTCGCTGCCCGATGGCGTAGTCCTTGGCAGCCTTGCAGACGCAACGCGGACGCACGGAAGCATTGTGCTTGAACACCTCTCGCGTCATGCCGGAGTGGAAAATCTTCCCTTTGTTGCCCTGAACACCGCAGCTCTGGAGGACGGCGCGTTCGTCTTTTTGCCGCCGTCCGTCGGTCTTGACCGTCCGGTCCACGTGGTGCATGTAGCCGGGGCCAGCTTCTTTCAGCCGAGGATCCTCGTTGTTGCAGGTGCTGGATCCCGGCTGGCGCTGGTGCTTTCCAGCGAAGTAAATGCCCGCGACGCCGCTTTCGGAAATGCGGTCACGGAATTGAGTGTGGGACCACAGGCAGAGATCGACCTTTTCAAGGTTCAGACCGACGCCCCGAACGCAAGTACCGTATCGGCCGTACACGTCCACCAGGACGCGGACAGCCGCTTCGGATCCCATACGTTTACATTTGGCGGTGAGATTGTTCGCAACAATCTCACCATCAAGGCCGACGCGCAGCACTGTGAAACGGTACTGAACGGACTGTTTCTGGCACGTGGGAAGTCGCACGTGGACAATCACACGCTGATGGATCATGCCAAGCCCGACTGTCTAAGCTCGGAGCTCTACAAAGGTATCCTGGACGAAAAGGCAACCGGAGTATTTAACGGCAAGGTGCATGTTCGTCAGGATGCCCAGCGCATCAATGCCTACCAGACGAGCAAAGCCGTCGTGCTGAGCGATACCGCCCGCATGTTTGCAAAGCCCGAGTTGGAAATTTACGCGGATGACGTCAAGTGCAGCCATGGAGCCACGACAGGCCAGCTTGACAAGGATGCACTGTTCTACCTGCAGGCCCGCGGGCTGAATCCGAAGCAGGCCAGGGCGCTGCTGCTGGAATCCTTCGCCCGCGAGCTCATCGATCCGGTTCCCCTTCCCGCGCTGCGCCGGCATTTGGAGCGCCTGGTTGCCTCGTGGTTGGCCAAGGCCTAGCTTCCACGTTCTGCCCCATCTACCAGGAGTCCACCGATGCCGATTTCCCCCGGTGGCGGTCCCGCGCCGATTCTGGATGTCCACCGCATCCGGCAGGATTTTCCTGTACTTCACCAGCGGGTGGGTCATCGGCCGCTGGTCTATTTGGACAATGCAGCTTCCAGCCAGAAGCCTTCAGCCGTCATTGATCGGCTTGCAACCTATTACCGGCTGGAGCACAGCAACGTGCACCGCGGTGCGCACCGCTTGAGCCAGCGCGCAACGTACGCCTACGAACACGCGCGTGCGCGCATAGCGCGCTACATCGGAGCCGCCCACACGCACGAGATCATTTTCACGCGAGGAACCACCGAAGCCATAAACCTTGTCGCCGCCAGCTACGGACGAACCACACTGTCGGAAGGCGACGAAATCGTCGTAACCGGCATGGAGCACCACTCAAACATGGTGCCCTGGCACATCCTCTGCGGGGAAAAGGGAGCCAGGCTCCGCATCCTCCCCATCGACCGGCATGGCCAGTTACAGGAAGGAGCGCTCGCGGAGGCTTTGTCAGAGAAGACGAGACTTGTTGCGGTCGTCCACATATCCAACAGTCTGGGAACCATCAACCCGGTCCGACGCTTGGTCGAAGATGCGCACCGGTACGACGTGCCGGTTCTTATTGACGGCGCCCAGGCGGCGCCACACATGCAGATCGACGTGCAGGAGCTGGACTGCGATTTCTACTGCTTTTCCGGGCACAAGGCCTTTGGCCCCACGGGCATCGGGGTTCTTTACGGCAAGGAAGCGCTGCTGGATGCCATGCCTCCTTATCAGGGCGGCGGCGACATGATCGAAACGGTAAGCTACACTCGCTCCACATTCGCCGAGTTGCCCCACAAGTTTGAGGCTGGAACGCCCCACATCGCTGGCGTACTCGGACTGGAGAGCGCCCTGGACTACATAGAAAGCGTAGGTTTTGCAGCCGTCGCCTGCCACGAAGCCCGACTACTTGACCGTGCCCACGATCGCCTCCGCGCCATCCCGGGTGTCCGGATCATCGGGACCGCACCGAGAAAGGCCTCCGTCGTCAGCTTCGTCGTCTCGGACACCGCGACCTACGATGTCGGGAGGCTGCTGGACGAGCAGGGCATTGCCGTGCGAACGGGTCACCACTGCACGATGCCACTCATGCAGCACCTGGGCGTGAGCGGAACCGTGCGGGCATCCATGGCCCTGTACAATACCGCGGCAGAAGTGGATGCTTTCGCAGATGCACTGGAGAGCGTGGTACGGAGGCTCAGGCCCGCCAAAAGCCGCCCGACTGTGCCCGACCAAACCGCCAGCCCCGGTATCGAAGGACGCAAGCTGGAGCTTCTGGAAGAATTTGGCCTGTTCGCAGATGCGGACTCCCGGTGTGAATACCTCATGGAGCTGGGGGAAGGCCTGCCTCCATTCCCTGATGTGTACCGCAATGAAGCGCACAGGGTGCACGGTTGCCTTTCTACCGTCTGGCTGCGCACCGATAGCCGCGACGGTTGCCTGTACTGCGAGGCCGACAGCGACGCGCTCATCACCAAGGGAATGATCGCGGTCCTCGTTCGTCTAGTACAGGGTGAGAGGGTTTCCACGGTAGCGGGCGCTGACCTTGAATCCATCATGTCCGAGATCGGCATGCAGTCCATGGTCACTGCACGCCGCAAGAATGGGCTTCTGTCGATGATCAAGCGCATCAGGAGGGAAGCATCCGCCCACGCTGAAAGCATAATGACGCCATGACGCCGGAAATCGTCAACAACGCCTCGGACCCGGCCCTTGTCGGCGAAGTTATCGCCTCCATCAGACAGGTGTACGATCCCGAAATCCCGGTAAACGTGTATGATCTGGGCCTGATCTACAAGATCCGCATCGAGCCGGACGACAGCGTGTACGTCACCATGACCCTCACCACGCCTAACTGTCCGGTTGCGGACAGCCTGCCCAACCAGGTGGAGTCCATTGTCATGCTGACCGACGGAGTCACAGATGCACGTGTCGAGCTGACCTTCGATCCCCCCTTTACAATTGACATGATGTCCGACGAGGCCAAGCTGGAATTGGGAATGCTGTAGTTTTACGGCCTTGTTGGCGCATATTCGAGTAAATCTCCAGAGTGTTGCGGTTCGGAAAGCAATGAACAGACCTGCCATGGCGCGCTCCGTCGCACTGATCGCGTTGGTCCTGGCCGCGACAAGCGCAAGCGCCCAGACAGGAACCATCCGCGGATTTGTCACCGACGCGTCGGACGGCCAGGCCCTGCAAGGCGTAAACGTGGGCGTACTGGACGCAACCGGCAGTTTGCGCGGAAGCATTACGGACGACGACGGCTTTTTCATCATTCTTCGGCTGCCAGCGGGGCGCTACATCCTTCGCGCTTCGTACATCGGCTACGAAACGGCCGTCGATACTCTTGACCTTGCGCCGGGGGACACGGAGCGGCTCTCGCTTGCCCTGGTACCGGGCATCGCGCTCGAGGAGCTGGTTGTGGAATCCGAGCGCGAGGGCGGAGCCATGATCGCCGCCGGCCTGCAAACCGTGCGGCCGCGCGATGTGGAGCTCGTGCCGGCGCCCGACGTGTCGGGCGACCTGGTTTCGTATCTCTCCACCATGCCCGGCGTGGTATCTATCGGCGACAGGGGCGGCCAGGTATTCATTCGCGGCGGCGAGCCGTCCCACAACCTGGCGCTGCTGGATGGCATGTACATATACCAGCCGTTCCATATCCTCGGCTTCTACTCCGCCTTTTCCTCCGAAATCCTTCGCAACGCCGACATCTATGCCGGCGGTTTCAGCAGCAAGTTTGCAGGACGCATGTCGTCCGTGATTGACGTGCATACGCGCAACGGCAACAGCCAGGAGATGCGAAGGACAATTTCCCTGGCTCCCTTTGTCAGCATGGGCATCCTGGAGGGGCCGCTCAAGCGCGGCAGGATGTCCTACCTCTTCTCCGGCCGGGCTTCCACCGTCGAGCGCGTGGCCACCTCGTACATCAACCAGCCACTGCCGTACACGTTCGGAGACTTCTTCGGCAAGCTGCATACGGTCATAAATGAAAGCCATCAGGTATCTGCGACTGCCATCCATACCTACGACCGTGGCACGCTTGAACAGGACGTGGAAAACGCGGACGAAATACGCTGGAACAATACGGCCTACGGCATTCGCTACCTGGTGGCGCCGCCGTCGCTGCCCATCTTGGGAGAGGTACTATTCTCCATTTCACGCCTGGACATGGAACTCGGACCCCAGGATGAACCGGTTCGGACCTCGGGCATTGAGGGGTTCAACCTTACGGTCAACGTCACAAATTTCGGGCAGCGCTCCAGGGTCGACTGGGGCTTTTATCTCCGCGCCCCGAGACTTACCGCGCAGCTCGGAGGACTGTACCAGAATGTGGACTTCACCAATGACCGGATAACATCAACCGGTGGCTACTTCGAGCCTGAAGTGGATGTCACGGAGTCCCTTCGGGCCCGGGCCGGTGTCGTGGTCCAGTTTCTCGGTGATCAGGGACTGTTTCTTGAGCCTCGCATGCGCATTTTGTGGGAACGCGGACCGCACCAATTCAGCGCCTCCGGCGGCTGGTACCGCCAGGAAGTCGTCGGCCTCAACGACCGCCGCGATGCCACGAATATTTTCACGGCATGGGCGGGAGCGCCGACGGGAACGCTTCCCAATTCGATCCACGCCCTCGGCGGCTACCGCACGGCGCTAACGGACTGGCTCGCACTGTCGTTTGAAGGCTTCTACAAGCGTCTGTGGAGTCTTTCCATTGCTGAATGGACGGCTTTCCCCCGCTTCTCGGCGCGCCTGCAGGAGGCTTCCGGCCGGGCCTTCGGCACCGATATCAGACTGGAGATCCAGCGCCCGGCCTTTTACGGATTCATCAATTACGGCGTCTCGTCTGTCGAGTACAATGCGATGCAGGAAACCTTGCCCGTTTGGTTTGGCTCAAGCGAGGTGCGCTTCCGCCCGCCGCATGACCGGCGGCACCAGGTAAACGCTCTGACACGCTTTTCGCTTGGCGGCTTCGACGTGAGCCTCCGCTGGAATCTGGGCTCCGGGCTGCCTTACAGCCAAATCCGGGGCTTTGACGGATTCGTGCTGCTGGATGGCCCTGTCGACGTCTCCAGGGATCCCGGACAGGCCCGTGTCATCTATGACCGGCCGTTCGAGGGCATCCTTCCGGCCTACCATCGGCTCGATGCCAGCGTATCTCGCGTCTTCCAGTACCGGGACGATTCCTGGGTGACTTTGCAGGCCGGCGTGATCAATGCCTACAACAGGGCCAATCTGTTTTCCCTCGACACGTTCACGCTGCAGCGGAATGACCAGTTACCGGTCATTCCTACCGCGGGCATCAAGTTTGAATTCTGATGAAGCGTCCGAGATCCTGTCGCGGTATGGTCCGCTCGCTGGCGCCTGGAATCGGCCTTGCGGCCTGCCTCGCGGTGCTCGGTGGCTGCGACCAGACTATCGACCCCGTTGTCGGGGATGAGCGCCCGTTTACGATCTGGGGCTATCTCGATGCACATGCTGACACGCAGCGCGTACGCGTGTTCTCCATAGAGTCCCGCCTGGGCATAGACCGCAGCGGTCCCATTGACGCGGCCGTGTTCTCGACGGATCTGGACACGGGAGCGCGCAGGGAATGGACCGATGCTGAAATCACTTTCGCCGACAGCAGCGTCGGGCACGTCTTCTGGTCGGATTTTCGGGCTGAGTACGAGCGCAG
>CAZXEU010000051.1:0-25777 GCA_964639665.1 uncultured Rhodothermaceae bacterium
CCTGGTGACCGTTCCCACTTTTTGGAGCGTACGGCCCAACTGGTTTGCAATTCCGACCTGCGCGCACGAATGGGCAAACGAGCCAGAGCCCGCGCCCATGAGTTCAGTTGGGATCTGGCCATGGAGAGCATGGTGGACCACTATGCCGAAGTACTGTGCCCGCAGGCTGGACCGGTAGCGGGGGTTGTGCTCAGACCTGCGGTGCTCGCGGCCCAGGCCTGAGTATCGGTGCGATTGCTTTTTGTAACTCATTCGTTCCCGCCCACACATCAGCCGTTGGCCAATGTTGGCGGCATGCAACGCGTTGCCAGTGATCTGGCAAGCGCACTCCAGGGCCACGCGGACACGCGAACAGAGGTGCTTGCTCTGCGCAGCGCCTGGCTAGGACATCATTTGGTGGTTGCATTCTGGCTTCCCGTGACCCTCCTTCGGATCGTAACTAGATCGCTTCGAGGAACGGTTGACGCTGTACTTTTCTCCTCCATGGTTACGGCATCCATGGCGCCTCTACTGCGACCCGTCCTATCCAGGCGGGGAATCCCCATGGCTGCCATAGCCCACGGACGCGACGTAACCCTGCCCGGAGCATACCAGCGTTTATTGGTCCGGCACGTACTGCGTGCACTGGATGCGGTGCTGCCCGTGAGCAGGGCGACCGCTTCCGAGTGCGCGGCGCGAGGCATGCCGAAGGCAAGGGTCCACGTAATCCCCAATGGAGTTGATACTCGGCGCTTCAGGACAAATGGAGAACCTGGCGAAACCGGAGAATCCTTCTTGCTCAGCAGCGTGGGTAGACTGGTCGAAAGAAAGGGCTTCGCATGGTTCGTCGGCAACGTAATGCCGCTGTTGCCCGAATGCGTCCATTACCACATTGCAGGATCCGGGCCGGAGCGTAGCGTGATCGCCGAAAGGATATCACGCCTTGACCAGGGCCACCGTGTGAAGCTTCTCGGGCGACTGCCAGATGCCGCGATTTGCTCACTCTATCATCGCACGGACCTGGTGATAATGCCCAATATTGCCGTTCCCGGAGACCTCGAGGGATTCGGCGTCGTGATGCTCGAGGCCACGGCGTCCGGGACGCCGGTCGTTGCTGCCAATCTGGAAGGTATTCAGGACGTGGTCACGGAAGGAATCAATGGCCACCTTGTCACGAGCATGGACGCACGCGCGTTCGCGGAGACCATTCTCACGTACGTGAAGGACCGTGCCTCGCTTGGCGAATTAGGCACACGTGCCGCCGCGCACACCGCTGCCACGTTTTCTTGGGAAAGAATCGCCGGTGTCTATGTAAGCACCATGCGACAACTCTTGCCACACGCAAGGCGCTAACCGATCACAGGCCGGCACATTCCGCCACGGTCTCAACCTTTTCCATCTGGTTGGTCTGCACGTACGACTGGTATAGCACGCGGCAGATCTCGGCCGTAGACCGGTCTTCCTCGGCTTCAGCAAGTCTCTTGGCCGCCTCTAGAGGGGCAATGGCTAAACCAAACAGGTCGCGGCGCTCAAGCGCCATCGTGTCCATTTCCGCTTCACGCGCATCAATTTCCTCCTCACTCAGCGAATCACGTTGGGCACGCAGGTCATCGTCCATCCCGCTAATCCGGGTATTCAACGCTATGGCCTTATTTACGTATGCAGCGCCAAGATTGTACTGGGCGTCTGTGTAGTCCGGATCGCGCTGAACGACTTCGTTCAACTGGGCTATGGCCTCGTCGAAGCGTTCCACCTGAAGCAGTAGCGAGCCGTAATTGTATCGGTACAAACTGTTGTCCGGGCTGTCCGCCACCGCGGTGCTGTATTGCTCAATAGCGCGGTCCGTTTCACCCGACGCCGTATACGCATTCAGGAGATAGCCCTGCAATTCCGAGTCGTCCGGAAAATGCGAGACCGCTTCTTCCAGGATTGGCATGGCTTCCTCCCACCGGTCGTGAGACAGGTATATCCTGCTCAGATAGTTGTACACATCGATATCGGCAGGTCCGTATTCCAGCGCCAGCGTGAGGGGTTCTATTGCTCCCAAGTCATCGCCAGCTCCCAGTCTGGCAAAGGCCCAGTTGACATAGGATCCCACCGAGTCTGGCGCAACTATAGTGGATCCCTGGAAAAAGTCGGCGGCACTTTGGAAGAATCCGGCCCGTTGGGCATCATCTTCGGCCGCCTGTGCATTGTTAAATGCATCGATGCCTTTCCGAAACTCGCCCACATACGCCAGCAGAAGCTGCTGCGTTACATCCTCGCTGCGCCCTTCATCGAGTGTGGTGACATGGTCCAGATCTGCCTTCATAAGCCTCATCGCTGCCAGATAGGCTTCCCCGGTAGCCGCAGCCGCGGAATCCTGGAATATCCGCGCGCGCGTTTCCAGTGCCCTGACATTATCCGGTTCATCTTCCAGCGCCTGCTGAATCAAGGTCAGGGCTTGCCTGAATTCTTGCCTATTGCGAGCGTTTTCTGCCCTGCGTATCTGGGCCTCGACAGATTGCGCGAGGAATGCGAGACTGCAGACCGACGCCATCAGAATCGTTATGCGTTTCATGTCAACAAGGGAGTAGAATGGAGCTTGTTCTCGCGCGGCGCGCGGTCAATCGGGCGTACGCAAGCCTGCGTTCTTTACTGCGGGCTAATCCTGCGGTAATTCTTTACCAAGACTGCCGGTTGCCGTTCCCGCAAGACCCGGTTTATTGGCCTGCCTGCATGGTCTGCCGCCGGTCTTCAAGCCACTGGATTGATGCCGGTACAACGATAAGGGCTGATACCAGCGTCGAAGCGATGCCAACCACTGCCAATGCCCCGACGCTTTGAAGACCGGGATGAAAGCTAAACAGCAGACCCCCAAAGCCTACCATGGTCGTTGCGGCACCAACGGCCACATGCTCCCCCGTGGAGCGAAGCACTTTCAGAATGGAGGCCGGGCCCTCCTCCCGGTACCGATGGACCATGTGGGCACCAGCATCATTTCCTATTCCGATGACGGCAGGCAGAACAACCATATTGTAGAAATTAAGCCGCATTCCCATCACGTCCATCAAGAGGAGCATCCAGAGCACACCCACAAATAGCGGCAATAGAGCCAGTATGGCCCAACGCAGCTTGGTGAAATTGATCCACATTAGCAACGCCACAATCAAGAGAGTGGCCAGAACCATATACGGCGCCTCCTTTCTCATGAGTCGCAGCATTTCGGCCGCCACTATAGAGGTAGAACCGGCATGGAAGACTTTGCCGTCGTTTGTCCGCACCGTCCCCACATCTTCAGCAAAGGCCATCGAAAGCCTGCCGTCGGACAGCCCGACAGCCGGAAAAACCGTGATAATGCCGCCGATAGTGCCTTGTCTTGACGTAAAGCGTTCCCGAAGGTCCTCCGGCAGATCTGCCACCTCAAGCGGTTGGCGCGTCTGCGAGGCTTGGCGCAGCCGGGAAATATCGTCGTTCCCATGGGAACTGATTAAAGGATCCGCCAGCAAACTGTCGCGGATGTATGCAATCCGCTCCAGCTTGCGCGCCTGGGCCTCATCCGATAACGGGAACCTCTCTTCCAGACTCTCTATGGAACGAATAGTGGTCCGGAAAGAATCGGCATCCACTATCTGCAAGACCGTATCACGCTCCGCCGCCTGCCGTAATGTCTGGACTACCGGCCCTGTATCTGCCGGGTTGTCCAGTACAATGTACGCGGGATTTCGGCGGTTCTGGGCGTAATACGCTTGCGAGACGGTCCCGTGCACGGCATCCCATTCCTCGTAAGTCGGCTCAAGTACGCCAAACCGGTATTCAAATTCCACGGCCGGTGCCCGAATCAGGCCCAGGATGGCCAGGCCTGCGCCGACTCCAAGCGCAAGTCCCGCCAAAGGGAAGCGCCCGCCGGGCCTGCCTTCGGCAACCCCTGCCTTCAACTCTCCAAGCAGTCCCAGATGCTCCGATAGCGAAATCAGCGCGGGCAGTACAATTAGCATTGCAGCGAGCGCAAATAGGACCCCCGTTGCGGCAAGAAAGCCGAATTCACTAAATCCCTTGAAGTCGGCGAAAACCAGCACAAAAAGGGCACCTGCTGTCGTGAGAGCACCCACTGCAATAGCCTGTCCGCTGCCTACAAACGTGCGTGCCAGCGCGTCTTCCACGTCCTTTCCGCCGCCCCTTTCCTCCAGATAACGAGCGTAGAAGTGTATTCCATAGTCAATACCAAGACCGAACAGGACAAGGCCAAGTGCCGAGGTCATGATGTTCAGCGTACCAAATGCCAGATAGCCCGTAGCCGCCGTCCAGATAAGACTCATCATCAGCGGCACACCGATAAGCACCGCCGTTAACGGCGTTCGAGCCAGCTCACGAACAACCGCCCGGGGCGTCAATGAGGGCAGCAGCCGGATCCGCTTGTAAAGGAAATAGCAGACAATAGAGACCAGTACGCACAGCACTCCAATGCCGAACGAACCGGCGACGTCATCGGTTATGGCGCGGACTTCTATCCGCTGGCGCCAGAGGCGGCCAGCCAGCACCGTGGCCATATCCGGATGGAATCGCTGTGGCTCAAGCGTTGCCACCATCCGTTCAAGGTCTGCGTAGAGCCGCTCTATGTAGCTGACATCCGATGTCGAGCCCGCAGTGAAGAATCGAACCACAAGGATGGTACTGTCGGCGGACAGATGGTACTCGTTCCCCACCAGGTACTCATACGCATCCCGGACGGCAATGGGCGGTTCCTCTTCTGGCTCATCTTCGTCCAGTTCAAAATAGAATGGGTTCGCTGCAAGCCTGGCATCAACAATAAGTCCTTCCAGGTAGGCTTCCAGCTGGTCCAACTCGTCCTCCGTGGCGAGGTAGAGCGCATTGTTCTGCAGGAATTCCGTATTGCGCCTGAACTCGGAACGCACGAAGTAATTGTCGCCCGTGCCCGCATCGCGTAGCGCCATCACTGCCGGCACGAGCTCTTCAGCAAAACCGACGTTGGCCGAGAACGACGGGCTTTCGATGGCCACGTCGACGGACGTTTCCCCGCCACCTACGGTGGCACGCACGCGCTCCAGGGCCCGGACGCTCGGGTACCGGTCCGGCAGCAGATTCGCGAAATCCGGGTCCACGTGCAGGTTTCGCGCCAGTGCCAGTGAAAACAGCGTACACACCGTGGCTGTGGCCAGCACCGACCACCGGTGCCTAGCCACCCACCTGATCACCGGAATCAGCGTCAGGAAAAAGCGCGTCATGGATGGGGCTTCAGAACGATGTCGTCGAAATAGACCTCAGACATGCCACCGGTAGTGTCACTGTCCGACCACAGCATAATAAGCAACGGATCCCGAGGGCTCTCTTTCCCAAACAGACGAGCGTAGTCCTCTGCCACGTTGCGCTCGAGCTGCTTCCATTCGTCCAGCCCTGTATGGCCGCTTGACACGACCAGGAGACGGAGCAGCCCGTAGCGGGCCGTGGTTCCGGCCGGCAGGGTGCTGCTGTACGTGTATTTTATGGTGCAGGGACGCCCGAGCCAGTCTTCGCAATCGAACATGATATAAAGGGCCGCGCCCGTGTCGTTGAGCCCCCTTTGGTCTTCGCGCGCACCCTCTGGCAAGACGCTCGCGCGCCACCGCCAGCTCAAGACAGGATGCGTTTGCAGGTCCCACGCGTAACCGTCGCCGTTGCGCCTCGCAATTTGAACGGTCTCGTTCCGGGTATAGGCGCGGAGGACTGTGTTGCCTCCGTGCTCAACGGCCTCAAAATAGTCATCGTCCCGCGTCACTTCCGCGCCGAATGACTCGAAAGAACGCCTGTTCCTGTTCGGGATCTTCCAGGTGTAGGGCGCCTCGCCGTTTGCATACGCCTCAAAGTCCTCCAGTACGACGGGCTCCTGTGCCCAGACACGAATGCAATACGCGCTTGAACAGGTTACCGCTGTGATGAGCATCAATACGCGCACAATGTCGATCGCTCCTTGCTTCAGATTATACGGACGCGCTTCGGACGGCTCCGGTCACACTTCTACGACAGGCACGGCCCGTCTTTCAAGTGCCGCCAACCCCGCAAAGAGCAGCAGGTTTAGCACACGGTTAACCACAGCGATGGCGCCGAAAAGAGCGACTACTTCCGCTTCCGGCACGCTTACGACGTCGGAAAGTCCCACAGCCACTCCCATTAGGACCAGGTCCTGGCTCGGCAAGAACGGAATCCGCGATATGACAAGCGATGCCGCAGCATATGTAAACCAGGTCTGGATGGGCACCTCCGGCAGTGCCAGAGACCACATGACGATCTCCAGCGTCTGCCGGAGGAGCAGGCGCGCTACGTGAATGGAGAAAATGGGAGCTACTTTCCGGCCTGGCATCGCGAAGAGGTGCTTGCGGAAGCGAAGCGCCAGCACGGCCAGGATGACCACAACCGCCGCTCCCACCCAGAATGCCGATGCCCGGGATTCTCCTACAATATCGGCCACTGACAACTGTCCCGAATACAGGAATACGGCAAGCAAAACCAGGCTCATCGACGTGGACGCGGCCGACGAGACAATATTCTGATCCCGGACATCCTTGAGAGCGCCAATTGCCGGAAGACCCAGACGCTGCACTGCCCAGGAATAGATATACACTTCCCCCGAATATCCCAGTATGTCCTTGTTCAGGATCCGCTTTCGAACAAAGGCAGGAATGCTCGTCTTAACATCAAACTTCCATAGAATCCGGTATATGATTGTCTGCGAGAGCGGAAGCATGCTGTAGACAACAACCAAGAGCGCATAGAAAAGAGGAGCTGTTGGCAAGCCGGCCTGTACCTGCCTCCAATCAATGTCCCGCAATTCGTAGGCGAGATATCCCACGACTGCCACAACCAGCATTGGCCGGGCAACGCGGAGGATTTTCCTTGCCCTTCCAGTCCGGAGCAGCCCTGTCCAATCCAGTTGTTCGCCTTCCGTACCCATAACGTTTACCGCGAGCGCTCCGATGCCCTCGCCTGCAAGCTGTGCTGGCCGTGCCGCCTGATACGCGCCTGCGGCTCAATTGCACCCACGGGTCCCCGAACAGCATCCATGCCTCGGCCGCACCCCCCGCTGGCTCCTAGCGTCCCTTTTGCAAGCTTGCACTGGATGCGACCCGATCATTGTGTGCCCTCGGCTGCGGACAGGTGGACCGGAAGCGTATCAAGCAGACCGCGAGTACGAGGTAGGCTGGCGATGCCCTTAATTCCTACCTCGCCGTATACTCCAGCGCCTCCGTTGCCTTGGATGCCGTATGCCAGAGATCACGGAAGGCTGGGTGGTGGCCCCGTCCGTTGCCGCACTGCGGAGCATTAGGGCCAGCCAGCTTGGCGAAGCACAAGGTGCACAGGTCGTATGCGCACGCTGCAAGCCGTAGTTTCGTGGGGAGCCAGAATGCGATTAACTAGTATGAATTACATTAACGCTTCATTCTGGCTGACTTTCGGAAGGCGTGTTGTCTCCGTGCTGACAGACTTCGCACCACGGTACTTGGCTTAACCAGTTGCGGTTGCCAAGCCTCGCTGGCTGGACCTAGTCAAGACCTCAACACAAACATGATGGATGCAATCAACGAAGAGGTGGTGCACACGTATGATTCTCTTGAAATCGGAGACTCTTTCAGCATCCCGCGTTTCATCAGCGAAGACGACGTCCTGACCTTTGCCCGCGTGACGGGTGATGACAACCCCCTTCATGTTGACGCAGATTACGCGGAATCGACCCGCTTCGGACAGCGCGTTGTTCACGGCGTCTTGTTGCTCGGTCTGATATCCAAAGTGCTCGGAAGGGATTTTCCCGGACCGGGCAGTATAGCGGTTTCACTGGCGTGCAGGTTTCTTAGGCCAGTTCGCCTGAATTCGGAAGTTCGGGTCGAAGTCAGGGTGGTGGAAAAACTGGCCAAGCGCGGTTATGTAAAGTGCAAGACCTACATCTATACGGAAGAGAACAGGATGGCCCTGGCCGGTGAAGCGACGCTTATTCCCCCTGCGCCGGGAGGCGAAGAAGCCGGTATAGCCTAACCTGGGAAGCCCCGTTCTCCCTGGACGGCGCAAGGCTGCGGGCACAGCATTCAGCCTTGGCGCCCGAGCACGCGCAGCAACTGCGTCACAGTACAGCTTCCACGCGCCCGCCGCGTACGGTAAGCAGCCTGTTTTCCTCCGCCGTGAATGGCACACTAGACTCAAAAGGGTGGCTCTGCGCGACCGTGATGAGACACTGGCCCACAGTGCCACCTTGCAGGAGGGAAAGGAAGCTCTGCACGCGCCTGGAATCCAGGGTGTCGAATACGTCGTCAAGCAGCAGTATCGGGAGTTTCTCCGTCCGCTCGTGCAAGTACAGGTACTGGGCCAGCTTCAGGGCCAGGGTAAAAGTGCGGTGCTGCCCTTGAGACGCATAGTTACGCAAGGGTCGGCCATCCATCTTGAAGACCAGATCGTCTCTGTGCGGACCGATCAAAGTGTATCCCAGCACAGCCTCGCGATGTGCCGTCTGGTCTAACTGGGCCAGGAATGCAGTCCGGATCTGCGACGCCTCCGCGGTTTTTCGCAAACTCCCCAGTGTCGAATAGCCCATGGAGGGTCTTTCCGTTGCCCTTCCCATCAGTCGATAGGCCATTTCCAGGAAGCCGCCAAATTGTTCGACGAAGCCTGAGCGTGCAGCTACCAGGCGCGTTCCCCGATGTATCAATTCCTCATTCCAAGGCCCCATCAGCGATTCGCTGACAGGCCGCCCGTTACGGCGTCCCTGAGCAAGTAACTCGTTGCGCTGACGCAATGTGCGCCGATACTTGACCAGGTCGTCCAGGTATACGGGTCGTGACTGACTGATTACGTTGTTCAAGAACCGGCGCCGCACGTCGGGGCCGCCCGCTGTGAGTCCGTGATCAAGGTGGGAAAAGACAACGGTCGGGACGTTCCCCACGATATCAGACAGGCGCTCCAGCGGCGAATCATTTACCAGAATGCGCTTGCTGCCCTGCCTTGTGTAGACTAGGCGTACAGACAGCCTGGGCCGTCGTTCTCCTTCAAACATACCCTCAAGCTCGAACATCGGCTCTCCCGTTCGAATCGCTTGCGAATCCTTGTCCGTCAGGAAGCTCTTGGACAGACACAAGAAATGCACTGCTTCGAGCACATTGGTCTTGCCGGCACCGTTTGAACCGCGAAACAGGTTCAACTTCGGCGCCAGGACCACGCGACTTTCACGATGGGCCCTAAACGCGCGTAGCGTCAGTGTGCGAAGAAGCATGCAAGCATTAAGTCGAGAGAGTCCCGTACTGGCTCAGCTCAAAATCGTTCAGTCTCTGGACAGCCTTACGTATCCTTCCCGAGACGCGGCGTCGGCTGGCGCGCCCGAACGGTGCGACAGCTCCGACTTGTTGTGCGGCCCGGCGTATCTTTGACCGATCATTTCACGTACGCGGCATGACCGATACCCGAGCTGTCTTCGCAGAATTGCAGAACCTCGTCACGGAAGGTCGCAATCCCCGGTCTCACAACATCGATACGGCCTCTGTGCCCGAAATACTGCAGGTCATCAATGATGAAGACTTTGCCGTTCCTGGCGCCGTTCGCGAGGAAATCCCATATATTGCGCAAGCTGTATCTATTGTGGTCAAGGCGCTCAAGGCAGGGGGGAGGCTTATTTATGTAGGCGCGGGAACCAGTGGCCGTCTGGGTATCCTCGATGCGTCGGAATGCCCGCCCACATTCGGAACTCCGCCTTCCATGGTCCAGGGCATAATTGCCGGCGGACGCGATGCGGTTTTTCGCTCTCAGGAAGGCGCTGAAGATTCTGCGGCGGACGGTGCCCGCGCTATGCAGTGCGCTGATGTAGCAGCGAATGACGTGGTGTGTGGAATCGCTGCCAGCCGGCGGACGCCGTATGTGAGGGGCGCTGTCCGCGAAGCCCGAAAGCTGGGTTGCCATACCATCTTCGTTACATGCAATCCGCGCGCAACCCTTGATCTCAGTGTAGACGTAGCCATTTGTGTTGTGGTAGGCCCGGAGGTAATCATGGGATCCACACGGATGAAGAGTGGCACGGCGCAGAAGCTTGTCCTGAACATGATTACTACAGCCGCCATGATCAGGCTTGGCAAAGTCTACGAAAACATGATGGTTGACTTGCAGATGGGTGCGCAGAAGCTGGTCGAGCGGTCCAAGCGCACTGTCATGTCGGTTACGGGTCTGGACTACGAGGCTGCGTCCAGGCTCCTTGTGGACGCCGAAGGACATGTGAAGACGGCTCTCGTCATGCACTTGGCCAATACCTCTCTTCCTGAGGCACGGCGGCGTCTGGACTCAGCAGACGGATTTGTACGGCGCGCGGTGCGCGGACAGTAATCCCGAATTCTTCCTGACCGGCATAGCCATCTGCCGGAATTGTTCCGTGTCGCTCTCCGTCATCTATTCCCGACTGTTCTCCGGTCTTGACGGGGTATCAATTGTATCGTGGGCCCGCGAGGCGACAGGCTCGCATTTGCCGATCCTTCGTCTGGAGGGCACAGCTGGTTCGCTGCCTGCCTTCGTGCTCAATTTTGTATTTGAAGAGTGCCGGCGCCCGATTCTTGCCGTCACCGCCGATACAGACGCGGCACAGTACCTCCACACCGATCTTGCCCTACTTGCAGCCGATGCATCACAGCCATTACTGTTTCCACCCGGAGGGACGCCTCGTAGTACCCGGGATTCTATCGCGGATACCGTTCCATTGGTGCAGCGGAGCGATGTCCTTGCGCAACTTGTCACCGGGTTTTGCGGCATTCTCGTCACCAGCGCAGGTGCGCTCGGTGAGTCCGTTCCCCTGCCGGATCATGCAGTTGAGGAGATCGTGACGCTCAAGCCGGGCGAGGAGATTTCGCCGCAGAACCTTGTGCTCCAGCTTATCGAGCAGAAATTCGAGCGGGTCGATTTCGTGGAGACGGTCGGAGAGGTGGCATGGCGCGGCGGCATTGTCGACATATATGGCTACACACGTGATTATCCTGTTCGGCTTGAGTTCCTTGGTGACGATATAGAATCCATCCGTGAATTCGATCCCCGAACGCAACGGTCGCTCAGGCAGCTCGAAACCGTACGGATTGTGCCCAACCTGCAGCACATTGGACTTGAGCAGGACCGCGGGCAGACCTCACTGCTCCAGTACATTGCTCCCGAGACGCTTCTTGCCACATTTGACAGCATGGCATTTCGCAAGGGCATCGGGGACGCGCAAGCGGAGACCGGGAGGGATGCGCAGGCATTCAGTTCCCATACTGCTCTTCATGCAGAACTTGGCCGCTTTGCGCAAATCTCATTCGGAACATTTGCCCAGAGAGAGGCTGCGGTGGCGCATGACATCGGTGCCAGGCCTCCGCCCCGCTTTGCGGGCGGACTGGACAGACTCCGTCGCCGGATAGTGGAGAATTCTGTTCGTGGAGCAGACACGTACATCCTGTGTGAGACCAGACAGCAGCTGGAGCGCCTGCATGCCCTGCTCTCTCGGGAGGTGGAGCAGTGCCGGTTAAGCATCGTAGTGGAA
This sequence comes from uncultured Rhodothermaceae bacterium, assembly GCA_964639665.1. Taxonomy (GTDB): domain Bacteria; phylum Bacteroidota; class Rhodothermia; order Rhodothermales; family Bin80; genus CAZXEU01. The sequence goes on from CAZXEU010000051.1 coordinate 11,486, forward strand.
TCCCTGCACCAGGGGTTTGAAACTGCGCACTTGGCGGTATATGTCGACCATGAGATATTTGGAAGGCGGTTCCGCCCCCCCCGAAGGAAGCCGGCACGGGTAGGCGGGCTGCGACAGCACGAGGTTCGCAGGCTCCACCCAGGAGATTTCGTGGTCCACACCGACTTTGGCATCGGCAAGTTCGCCGGCTTTCATCGCATCACCGTTCGCGGCAAGCAGCAGGAAGCGCTGAAAATCCTCTACGCCGGCGATGACGTGCTGTATGTGAACGTCAATGCCGTACACAAGCTGCACAAATACACCGGCCAGGAAGGACACCAGCCTAGGCTGACAACGCTGGGCACGGGACAGTGGGAGCGCGCGAAGACGCGCACAAAGAGTCGCATAAAGGACATCGCCCGAGATCTCATCAGGCTGTACTCGAAGCGCAAGTCTACCATAGGCTATCCGTTCGGTACCGATACGGTCTGGCAGTGCGAATTGGAAGCTGCGTTTCCGTACGAGGACACACCCGATCAGGCGCGTGCCTGCCAGGACGTGAAGCAGGACATGGAAGCCTCCGCACCCATGGACCGGCTTGTGTGCGGGGACGTCGGCTTCGGCAAGACGGAAGTGGCGGTTCGGGCGGCATTCAAGGCGGCCATTGAAAGCAAGCAAGTTGCCATACTCGTACCGACCACGATTTTGGCCCGCCAGCACTTTGACACGTTCAGCAAACGCCTGGCAGCCTTTCCGTTGCGAATCGACATGCTGTCCCGGTTTCAGTCAAAGGCTGCGTTGCGCGACAGTGTACAGGCGATCGCGCAGGGCACGGTAGACATTGCAATTGGTACACAGCGCCTCGTGTCGAAGGACGTGCAGTTCAAGGATCTGGGCCTCCTAATAGTCGACGAAGAGCAGCGATTCGGAGTGAGGGTAAAGGAAAAGCTGCGCCAGCTGCGCGTTGGCGTGGACACGCTTACCCTGACGGCCACGCCGATCCCGCGTACACTGCAGTTTTCGCTCATGGGAGCCAGGGACCTGTCGATCATGGCTACGCCTCCGCCAAATCGCCAGGCCGTCGTCACAGAAATCCATACGTATGACCGAGACCTGGTTCGGCAGGCGATTCTGCATGAAGTAGGCCGCGAGGGGCAGGTCTTCTATATCCATAACCGCGTGAAGTCCATCGAGTCCGTGGCCTCGATGCTGCGCGAGCTCGTACCTGAAGTGCACATCCAGGTTGCTCATGGGCAGATGAAGCCGAAAGACCTCGAGCGGAAAATGATGGGCTTTGTCGATCACAAGTTCGACGTTCTTGTCTCAACGGCGATCATAGAAAACGGGCTCGACATCTCGAACGCAAACACGATCATCGTAGACCGCGCCCAGCGTTTCGGCTTGGCTGACCTTCACCAGCTTCGGGGTCGCGTGGGGCGAAGTGATCGCAAGGCATATTGTTATCTGCTCGTACCGTCCGTCCAGGCACTGACCAGGGAGGCCCGTCGCCGCCTGCAAGCCGTAGAGGAGCTAGGAGAGCTCGGGAGCGGATTCCAACTCGCTATGCGGGACCTCGACATTCGCGGCGCTGGCAATCTGCTCGGTGGGCAGCAAAGCGGATTCATGGCCGAACTGGGCTACGAAACCTACCATTCTGTGCTGGACGAGGCCGTGCGAGAGCTCAAGCATGAAGAATTCGAAGAGTTGTCCGTCCAGCCGCAACCCGCGGCGGAAACCGCAGTGGATGTAGATGAGGCTACTCTGATTCCCGATGGCTTCATTACAAGTCAGCTCGAGAGGCTTGGCGTCTATCAACGGATAAGTTCTTCCACGTCGCTAGAAGCACTGGCCGACGTTCGGGCCGAGATCACGGACCGGTTCGGGCAGCTGCCGCCGGAAGTGGAAAACCTGATTTACGCGGCCGCGCTCAAATTCTATGGCCAGCGTCTGCGCCTGCCGCGCGTACAGTATCGCAATCGACGCCTGTTCCTTGTTTTCCCATCAGCGGATAACGATCTCCTTTTCCTTGATACAATTCGCACTCCGTTGCTGGAAAACCTTGCCCGTCTGGAACAGGACTTTGTGTTCAGAGAAACTAGGCGGGGCAAGCTGCGAGCCATTGTCCAGGACGTGCGCAGCCTGCCGGCGGCAGTCACCGTACTCAGTGCCCTTCAGGTTGAATGATTCGGCATGTCGGCGTCAGCCGTACAGACCCGCCAGATGCGTTGCCAGCTCATGCATCAGGTCCCTGAGGGCTGGCGGTTCCAACACTTCGACGCCCGGACCGAATCGAAGGAGGTACCGGGCCAGGTAGGCCAGATTCTCAAAATGGATTGTTACCTCAACAAAGCTCCCTGTTCGCCGCTCCTGTTCGATGCCTGCCGGCAGCATCCGCCGGGCCCTGGGGTACAGGTGTGCCGCGAAACGAATTACGGTCCGCTCCGGTCGCTTTCCCTGCGCCCGGATGTATTCCTGAAGACGAAAGCTGTCAGGCGGCGAGAATCGCTCCGTTAGCACAAACATCTCCCGGATGTTCTCAATAAGGAAATTGCGGATGTCTGACCGCAAAAGATCATAGGCGACAAGGTTCCAGTGGTCGACGTAGTAAACGAGTCCGAGTGGATTGACTTTCCTCTTGGTCAATTCTTTGCGGCTTTCCACGTAGTAGCTCATCGCAATACTGCGTCGCTGTGCGATAGCCTCACTCAATTCGTACCAGCGACCGCTCGCTTCGGCAGCCTCCTCGTGCAGCCAGTACGGATCCAGGACTGTCCGCTCGGTCAACCGATCCATGTACTCTCTAGCGTGTTTGGGAAGAACAGACCGGATTTTCATGGCCACTTCCGAGGCCTCCTTCCTAAGCGAGGCGTCCGCCTGCAGCTTCATGAATTCAGCTCCCACGAGAAGCATCGCTGCCTGGCGTCCAGATAGCATCAATGGCGGCAGCTGGTAGCCTTCAAGGATTTCGTATCCTCCTTTCTCACCGTAGGTCAACGGGACACCGGACTCCCCCAGTGCCCTCAGATCCCGGAAGATAGTCCGCCGACTTACCCCGAAATGTTCAGCGAGGTCACGTGAGGTCATGTTGGGCCTGTTCTGGAGAAGCAGAACAAGCGCGAACAACCTTTCGGTGCGGTTGTGAGCGCGTTCGCGGTTACCCATCTGTATTTACGCGATCTCCGCGGTGCCTAGAACGAGCGCGTTCGTACTTCATATCTGCGGGGATCATTTGATGGAGCCAGCGATCCTTACTCCAGTGCCCGACTTCCCGGGCGCCAGAAGATTCTGCAAGTGGTGCCTTCCTGGCAGCATTGCAATTCATGCTTGTATACAGGCCGGGGGCGTTATCACGCCGTCTCATACGGCGCCAGGGCTTACAATCTCCATTGTCGAGCAATTACATTCTCTCACAGTGAGGGTGCGGCCTGTTCGGCCACGCGTGCGGTTGCGCTCGCGAGGTGGACGACCTGCTCCTTAATCCCACGTATCGAGCATTTCTCTCGCCTGACGACAGCACCAATGCCGGCTAATCTTGGAGACGACGCCTCAACGCCTTGCGATTCCAGGGTTCTGCGGGGGAATCAGCTCCTCCCAGGCATGACAAATGAAGAGACTGCCCGTACCGTATCCGTCAGACGGCGGCCAATCCCTGACCAGTTGTACGTCCCATGGCTTGAGGCGGTTGTTGAATGTCCGCAGACGCCATGAGCTACTGATCAGACATACTTGCAACCGGAGGGCTTTGGAATGGAGCCGCAGCAACTGGACCGAATCTGCCATACTTGCGGGCCCTGCATGTACCGAAGCCGATTGCAGGCTCCTCATTCTCTTAACGGGAAAGAGGGCATCCATCCGGGACCTGCCGAGCGGCGCGGCGCCGGCAAAGAAGTCGCTTTGTCGATGACGAGTCCGGGAACTTGGCCCAAGGTCCAATTGACCTCCGCCATGCGCTGCATTGCGAATCTGCTGCCGCGCTTTCGCCGCGTTGATGCAGCATAGCCTCGAAATAACAGCCGGCTGCGCCAAGCTCAATGTTTCACGTGAAACATGCCGGCTAATGCGGAAAAGCAGGCGAGCTCTTCCGAAGGCGCCTGGTCGACATGCTGAGCGATGCTATCGCAATCCCGTGCGCGGCCGTCGATGTCGGTGCGAGACAGATTGTCAACGGCTGGGGTCCCTCGCATTTACGCCGGTTCCCTCATGTGTACTATGAATTTGGCTGACATAAAGCCCTCACCCGCCAGGACCGCTGTGTCAACGCGCACAGATGGATGCTCTCCGTTCATATCCGCGATCTCATCGCCCAAGTCTCCTCCCTTCAGGCAAACCGCCCCGGGCCACCAGGCGCCGGGACACCGGCCTGTTCCGCTTGAAATGGCAACGCGGGCATGCCAGTGCCACAGTTCTCGGAGTGACGCGACGGCGCGCGATACGGAGTAGTGTGCCCTTCCCGGCCACAATTCCGCCCTGCCTGTCCATGTTGTGAGGTTCTGCAACCCCAGGCGCCTTGCCATTAGCCTTACAGCGAGCGTCTTCCTTTCCGAAACATCCACTGCATGAAAGCTGACGGTCGGGTAAACTATGGCCAATGGAATTGCCGGCAGGCCTGCTCCCGTTCCCCAGTCGACCACCGCTGACCCATCCTGAAACGGCCGAGCTGCCAGCGCCAGACTGTGCAACACATGCCGCCTGTGCAGTTCTGTGGCCGTGGCACGGGAGATCAGATTCAGGCGCGCGTTCGCTTCAAGAAGCAGTCCCTCAAAGGTCTTGAGCAACTGTCGCTGCCTGCCTGACAATTCCTCCCAAATGATGGCCGGGCGCACGGCGATCATCTCCCGACGGCCCCGGACTGATTCATGTTTCACGTGAAACATGCCTCGCTGTGCCCATAGGTGCCCGTTTGAGCAGCACCATCAGCACTGCGATATCTGCCGGACTGACTCCGCTGATCCGAGAAGCCTGGGCCAAGTTGTCCGGTTGTATGCGTGATAACTTTTCGCGCGCTTCCATGGAAATGGCCTGTACTCCGGCAAAATCGAAGCCGACCGGAATGGCCAGGCCTTCCAGACCCGCCAGACGCCGTACCTCTTCCTCCTGCCGCTCCACATATCCGGCGTACTTCAACTCTGTCTCAACGAGTCGCTCGATGCTCTCCATTCCCGCTACCGGCGTGATCCTGGCACCTGCTGTCCCCGCAGCCCTAAGCAGATCAGCTAGGTCAACCTCAGGGCGGACGGCGAGTCTTGCAAGGCGCTCCGATTGTCGGATTGGGGCACTCCCGACCGATAGCAGGTATTCATTGACAGCGTCTGGCCTGGCAGACGCTGTCTCCATTACCTCCCGCGATTCCGCCATGGCATCCCTTTTTGCTACCATCCGCTCATAGCGGCTTCTCGACGCGCTGCCGAGCCGATAGCCCAATTCGGTTAGCCGCAAATCCGCATTGTCCTGCCGCAGCAGTATGCGGTGCTCCGCGCGCGAGGTAAACATGCGATAAGGCTCCTCGGTGCCTTTAGCCACCAAGTCATCAATCAAAACGCCAATGTAGGCCTGGGAGCGTCGCAAGACCACCGGGTCTCGCTTGTCCAGTCGCTGCACGGCATTAATGCCGGCCAAAAGGCCTTGGGCTGCCGCCTCTTCGTAGCCGGTTGTGCCGTTGATCTGTCCTGCAAAAAACAGGCCGGATACGGCCTTCGTCTCCAGGGAATACCGAAGCTGGTACGGAGGAAAGTAGTCATACTCGATCGCATAGCCGGGCCTCAGCATGTGGGCCTGCTCCAATCCCCTGATCTTGCGCAGTGCCTCCGCCTGTATTCTCTCGGGCAGGCTCGTGGAAAAGCCGTTGACATACACTTCGGTCGTCCGGCGTCCTTCCGGTTCAAGAAAAATCTGATGGTGGTCCTTTGTCGCGAACCGGGAGATCTTGTCTTCAATGGACGGACAATACCTAGGCCCTGTCCCCCGAATCCGCCCGTTGAACATCGGACTTTCCGCAAATCCCTCACGCAGTACTTCGTGCACATCCGGCGACGTCCGGGTGAGCCAGCAGCTCAACTGGTCGGCCGTCAGGTCGTCCGTCATGAAAGAGAACGGGCTTGGATTGCTGTCGCCCCGCTGCTCGACCAGGCGCCTATAGTCAATCGTCCTGCCATCCACACGAGGCGGCGTCCCTGTCTTCAGGCGTCCGCTTTCGAATCCAAGCGCGTGCAAACAGCCGGTCAAACCGGTGCTCGCACGTTCACCCATGCGTCCGCCCCCGTAGCTCTTTGAACCCACATGTATTGTGCCATTCATGAATGTCCCGCTTGTCAACACAACGCTCCGAGTAGGCAAGTCGCCTGCCAACTGACAGCGGACTCCCGCAACCTCACGTTGCACGACAAGCAAATCCGTCACCAGATCAGCCCGCAGAAAAAGACCTGGTATCGCTTCGAGGGACTCCCGGACGGCTACAGCATACTCAACCCGGTCGCACTGGGCGCGTGGGCCCCACACAGCCGGCCCCTTCCGCCTGTTCAACATTCGGAACTGGATTCCCGCACGGTCAGCCGTCCTGCCCATGATTCCGCCCAAGGCGTCGATCTCCCGCACGATGTGCCCTTTGCCAATCCCGCCAATGGCGGGATTGCAGGACATACGTCCAATGGCATCTAGGCTCATCGTCACTAGCAGCGTGCGCGCGCCCATACGTGCCGCCGCTGCTGCCGCTTCAGTGCCGGCATGCCCGGCGCCGACTACGATCACATCGAATCCTTGCTTTGATTTGCCGGATATCATGTGTCTAGTCATGTATTCTCTCGGAAATCACCGAAGCCAGGGGCTTGCCGGACAACTACTTCCCTATGCAGAAGCGAGAGAAGATTCTACCGAGCACTTCCTCGTTGGTTACACTGCCAGTTATGCAGCCGAGCTCGTACAGTGCAGCCCTGATATCCAATGTAAAGAGATCCGCGGATTGCCCATCCGCGACACCGAGCTGCGCTTTCCGGACGTGGTGCAGAGCACTCTCCATATGCTGGACGTGCCGCAAATTGGTCACAACACGCGTGTTTTCCCCAGCAACTGGATTCCGGTCCACGGCCTGCACGAGGCGTTCCCACAAGGGGCGCACCAATTGTGGACTGGTCAGGGCTCGCTTCGCCGAGAGGAATACGGCATCGGGCTTCTCTCGCAGCGCGGCGTCCCCCTCCGGCCTCAAGTCCAGCTTGTTTCCGACCACCAGCATGGCAGTGCGTGCTGAAATACGACCGATTTCATCCCATTCCTCCCTGGAAAGGCCGACTGCCATGTCATACACATATATTACGACAGTCGCTTGCTCAATGGCGCGCCTTGCCCGCCGAACGCCTTCCGCCTCAATGCGTCCAGCCGCACCCCGCAAGCCGGCCGTATCCGTAAAACGGAACAGCAATCCTTCCATTTCCTTGTCCGCTTCAACGACATCACGCGTCGTGCCGGCCTCAGGACTGACAATGGCCCGGTCCTGGCCAACAAGCGCGTTCAGCAGGGTCGATTTCCCGGCGTTTGGCCGACCCGCTATTACTACGCGTACGCCCTCACGGACCAGCTCTCCAAATCGGTACGACTCGAGTGCCTCGCTCAGGAGTGCGTCACACTGTTCAAGCAGCGCCACAAGATCCTGCCTCCCGGCAAATTCAACGTCCTCGTCGGAAAAGTCTATCTCCAGCTCCGCGAGCGCACAGAAATCAAGCAGCGACTGTCTCAGAGCCTCCAGTGCCCGGGAATACCGGCCCTGAAGGTGATTCAGCGAAACCCGGTGGGCCGAAGCGGAACTCGCATGAATAAGGTCTGCCACTGCTTCCGCCTGAACCAGATCCAGCTTGCCGTTGACGAAAGCCCGAAGCGTAAACTCCCCCGGCTCAGCCAGGCGCGCTCCTTGCTCCAGCATACTCCTAAGGATCAGGGCCGCTACATAGTCTCCTCCGTGGCATGAAACCTCAACCAAGTCTTCGCCCGTTGCCGAGGTCGGTGCCCGAAAAACCGTTACAACCACCTGGTCAAGCACCTCGCCGCTACCGGATTTCCATAAGCCCACGTGCGCCGTATGGCTCGGCGCATCGCGCAACCGGATTTCGCTCACAGAGCGAGATGCGCAGTCGATAGCTCCGGGACCGGACAACCGGACGATCGCCAGCGCAGCATGCCCTCTTGCCGTCGCGATAGCGGCGATCGTATCCGTTGACTGCTTCGTTAATGGCGTGGCCATGTAGCGATTCATTTCTTCGCAACTCAGAATCGGCTGCCGCATAGGTGGCCTGAGTATCTAAGCCACCTGCACGCTAGCGGCATGCCCTGTGTTTCAGTCCGGCTCCGGTAGCCTCATCCAGTGACAGAATTCAGGCGGGCAACGGCGCCCGCCACGAGGTCGTGCCGCCGCTGCGCCGCGCGTGCACCGGATGCCTTATTTTCCCTTGCCAGTTATAAACCAACTCCCCGATCGGCCCCATTTATGTCACGCTACCCGCATTCCGCATTCATAATCACCATCATCGTCTGCCTGCTCCCAGCCGCCAGCGGCACCTCCCAAGGGCTTCCATCCGGTCTCTACTTTCATTCGGAGTTAGGCGGCCACATTGCTCCAAGCCTGACGCTCTACAGTTCCAGCACCGATGGCGGAAGCGTCTGTGATCCTTTCATCAATCCCGACGCTGACAGCACACCCGGCTGCCCTACGCAAGGCAGCGGCTGGGAGAGCACTTTTGATCCGGCCAGCGGCATACTCGCTTCGATGGCCGTTGGATTCTCCTTTGGCGGCCTCCGGACTGCGACTTTGCTCCAGGGACTCAGCCTTGAGGTGTCTTATATGTTCCGCAGCTCCAACTACGATCAAACTTCGCCCATTTTGGGCCGGGGCGGAATTACGCGCGACAAACTCTCGAACGAGGTCGCTCAGGCGACGGAGCGTGTAAGCACCCTTGCGTCATCGGCTGTTTTCTTCAATGTCCGGTACGACTTACTCCGGGCATCACGCCTGTCACCGTTTCTCGGGCTTGGTGCCGGAGTCTCTCGCACGGAGCTTGACAACAGCCGGCTTTGGGCGCGTGAACTCGACCCCCGCAATATCTCGACCGGCGCCGACTTGCCCAATGGGGACATTGTGCAAAACAATCTGGCCGGCACTGTCAGTGTCGCTCAAACATCCGCTTCTGCCGCCTTGACTGCGTACCAGTTTCAGGCAGGCATAGACTTCGCCGTCACGGAGACGTTCAGCCTGGGCCTAGCGGGCCGATACGTGCGCACCAGCAACTTTGCCGCCGAGGACAGACTTGATCTCCTCCGAAGCCATGAGCCTCCGGCAGGCTACATGCGCCAATTGGAAACAAGCCGGCTGTCATACTTGGCCATCGGCGTGACTACCCGATACACGATTGGGCAGTAAGGGCCGGGCAGCCGCGCGCACGGACTCTTGAGTGGGTCCGGCTGCACAGGCCGGCTATCTGCGTCGCTTGGCGCTAGGCATCGGCTTGCCCCGACGCACTGACGGCTTCACCTTTCGAATGGGAGGTGCCTCCTTCTTGGCCTTCTCGATGGAAACATTGATCAGCTTCTGCTGTGCGGCCGTGACGACATTGTATACGAGATAATAGAGGCTGAGGCCGGAAGGCAAGCGGTTGAAGACCACGAAGATTATGCCGGGCATCACGTACATAAAGATCTTGGCCTGCATACCCGTAGCCGGCATAGCCTGCATGCGCATTTGTACGATCATGGACAAGCCCATCAGCACCGTAAAGCCCGCGACGAAGTCGCCGTAGAATGGAATGGAGAAGGGCAAATTCAAAATGGCGTCAGGTGCCGATAGATCATTGGCCCAAAGGAATCCTTCCTGTCGGATCTCGATCGATTGTTGCAGGAATTGCCAGAGGGCGATAATGATGGGATACTGCAACAGCATGGGCAGGCAGCTTCCAAGCGGATTGGTGCCGGACTCCCGGTAGAGCTTCATAGTCGCTGTCTGCTGCTTCTGCGGGTCGTCCGGATACTTTTCCTTGATCTCCTGCATTTTGGGCTGGAGTTCGCGCATCTTCGCCATACTCTTGTATGACGATTTAGTCAAGGGATAAAGCGCGACCTTGATCAGGAAGCCGAACAGGATGATGACCAGGCCGTAATTAGGAATGAAGTTGCTTAGCAGGCTGAAAACCGGGATGAAGACCAGCGTTGCAAGCGGCCTCGTCATCCATTCAAATGCATCCCAGCCGTAGTCAACGATTTCGTACAGATCCTCGTACTCCCTGAGTTCGCGGTATTCCAGCGGCCCCATGAATAGGCGGTAGGTATCCGGCGCTGCCCCCGGTCTGGGCATAAAGAGACTCGCCCGAAATTCCACATCCACATCCGGGTCGTCCGTCCTTCCAACCCGCAATCCATACAATTCGGCCTCCAGCGCCTGCGTAGGCCCGTCAGCGAGCACCGCAACGCCGAAATACTTGTTCTTGACGGCCATCCATGACACGTCCCCCCGGAGCGTCGTTTCCGCCTCCTCATCGCCTTGCAGCGTAATGCCGTCTACATCTGATCCACTTCGTGCATAAGCGCCTATTTTCGAAATTTCCTCTTTCCTGTTTCCCGGATCCTCGCTAAACGGTATTGCGCCGCTCCACACCAATTCGTAGCCATCCTGGGTCTGGTACGACTCCACTCCCGTCTGTTGGACACTCAGGCCGATCTCGTAGGAGCCTGCAGCGAAAGAATACTCGACGCGGAGCACGCCCTCCGCGATGGGAGTTTCAAATCCCAGAAGGCCTTCTCCGCTTGCCAGGTGAATTGCTTCTGAGCCTGCATCTGTCTCAAAGAACAGCCCTCGCGTATCCAGATTCCTTCCGCCAGGAGTCTGAAACTCCATTCCCAGTGCCCCGGGGCCAAGCGAATCCACCAGCTGGACCGGTGTCAGCTGGTCGAATTTGTTGTACTCCTTCAGCTCAAACGATACTAGCGTTGCACCCTTGGTGGACAGCTGAGCGCGATACAAGTCAGTTTCGACCGCAATCAGACGCTCGGCGCCCTGCGTAACGATGAACGTGTCCGCTGCCAGGTCAATGGCGGCCGTGCGGACTTCGCTGACGGGTTCCTCTTCTACTGCAACGGTGTCCTCGACAGGTGCGTCCACCGGCGCCGGCGGAGGTTGAAACACGGTCATCCACACAAGGAGGATGCCCATGATCAATACCGTCGCAATTACTACGTTGCGATCCACTCGCAATCCTCAGGTAACAAGGCGGGCCTGAAGCCGCCGGAGCAAGATAGCCAGGTCGCGCCGGATCCTGTAGTCTGAACGCTGTACGCTGCCCCGGAACACCACAAATAGCGCAATCGTGCCCTCACGCGTACTAAGGAGCGCCTGTTGGTGGCGGACTACCTCTCGCATTTGCCGCTTGATCCGGTTTCGGTCAACGGCTCGCAGCTGCCGCCGGACCGCAAATCCCACAAGGAACGGACTGCCGCAGAAGGGTATCGTTCGATATAGGACGCGAATACACCCTGCTGACAGGTTTTCCGAACGCCCCTTGGTAAACAGAGACCGGATCAGTGCCCGACTTTTCAGACTGACGCGGCGCGGCAATGCGTATGGCCTCCCCAACGCCCGCGACGAACTGTCCACTGACACCAGCGCTCACTTACCCAGATATCTGTCGCTGACCGTCAAGCTCTTGCGGTTTCGGCGGCGGCGCCTCGCAATGGTCTTGCGTCCGTCCTTTGTCGCCATCCGGAGCCGAAAACCGTGCTTGTTCCTTCTCTTGCGGCGACTCGGTTGATATGTCCGTTTCATTCTGTCGCTCCGATGTGGTTCGACTAGGAAATGTCAAGCCTCTCAAGGTACTGAATATGAGGGACAATTCCACGGTGCGTATTGACATTCATGGACTACCCGCGTAAGTTCTCGCTCCGGCTGTCTGCGGGAATAGCTCAGTAGGTAGAGCATCAGCTTCCCAAGCTGAGGGTCGCGGGTTCGAATCCCGTTTCCCGCTCCGAGGGCGGTTAGCTCAGCAGGTTTAGAGCGTCTGCCTTACAAGCAGAAGGCCGGGGGTTCGAATCCCTCACCGCCCACCTCATTCAAGTCTCCAAACAAGGCGGCTGACCGTCTCGTTTTCGAAGTATACAAGTAGTCGGGCTGCCTCATGTGTATAGGTCCAGCTGCCGGATGCCGTCTCAGAGGGAGGTCCGAGCGTGCGAAGTACTTCGCGCTCCGCATATCCAACCCGCAGCCCTTCTGGCGCTGAGTAGCGCGGTTCGGTAAGCGCCATGTACATTACGCGCACGCCGGCAGGCGGCCGACCTACTCCGACTTCGATGCCATAGTATTGCTGCACTTCCACGGTATCGTTCTGCATGAGCATCCTGGTCGTCCTGAGGGGGGTTCCCAGACTGGCTTCCAGCTCACCGGCAGAAAAGTACCTGCGCCCGCCGGTAATCACGTCATCAATAAAGACGTTCACGTCCGCCGCCTTAGTCCCACCCGCGACTTCCGCCGGACCTGTGCACGAGACCAGCACGCAAGTGGCAACGACCGCAACCGCGCTAGCGGTCGCCAACCGGACATGGGACCTCCGCACCGTCGTCTCCTAACGCTTTCGTCTGGCCCGCTTTCTCTCGGGCCTGGCCACCCTTTCCTGCACACGCTCGTGATACAGATCGTCTACGAGCATTGCGAGCAACTCCGGCTGTTCCTGGACGAGCTCCTCCACCATGGGAAGGAACCGCTGCAGCCTTTCACGCTCCAGATTGCTGCGCGCCCGCATTCGCTCCTCAAGCACTTCCGTCATGCGTTCGGCCACGCGCCGGGCTACGTCTGCTTCCGTTGGCATCGTGCGCTTCATCATTTCAATGTCATACCTTGAAGCTATGGAAATCAGACGCCTTTCGTCTTCAATCGTCGAAAGCGTAATGGCGGTCCCCGCCCTGCCTGCACGGGCGGTTCGACCGGTTCGGTGAATATAGTACTCCGGATCAAGCGGAACGTCATACTGGAAGACGTGGCTCAGCTCCAATATGTCAATGCCCCGAGCTGCCACGTCCGTCGCCACCAGGAACCGAAGGCGCCGCCGCCGAAAGCGCTCCATGACCTTTTCCCTGTGGTGCTGTGGCATATCACCCTTCAATTCCGCCGCATCATAGCCGTAGTTGACCAGAAACTGCTGAATGTATTCCACCTCACGCTTCGTATTGGCGAAAATCAGCGCCGCGTCCGGATTCTCAAGTTCAATTAGGCGTGCCAAGGCGCGGTCCTTTTCCATCCGGCCAACTCGGTAATACCGATGCTCAATCGCTTCGACGCTTACGCCGTCTGCGCTCAATCCCAGAAAAACCGGCTCGCGCAGGAATTCCTGCCCCAATGCCTGGACCTTAGGGGGCATGGTTGCGCTAAACATGCACGATTGCCGCACTTCGGGCAGAAACTCTTTCAGCTGTACCATGGCTGGATAGAATCCCATGGATAGCATTTCGTCCGCCTCGTCGAGAATAAAGACGCGCAGCTCTTCAAGGTGAAAGGTTCCACGAAACAGGTGGTCAATGACGCGTCCGGGCGTACCCACCACAACATGTGAGCCCGCAGTCAGTCGCTGCGTCTGCTCCGCGTAGCCAACTCCGCCGTAAACCGCGGTGCTGCGGATACCCGTACCAGTGGCAAGCCGCCGGCACTCCGTGTGCACCTGGCGAGCCAGCTCCCGCGTCGGCGTAAGCACAAGCGCCTGCGTGACATCCGAGCCAGGGAAAAGTGCGTCGAACAGCGGCAACAGGAATGCTCCCGTCTTGCCTGAGCCCGTCCTCGATTGTACTACAACGTCGCGGCCGGCCAGAACATGGGGAATCGTCCGTGACTGTACCGGCAGAAGGTCCGCCCAGCCGCTGGTGCGGAATGCTGCCCGCACACTCTCCGGCAGTGCACCAAGAGTCGCTTCCGGCAGCGTACGATCTTTTCCGAAGCCTGCACGGCCGATTCTCTCGGCGCGCTCTTTCCTTTGTGCCCCTGCCGTCATGTCCAGGAACCGACGGAATTGCTCTTCAGCCATGGCAGTGCTTACATCGCGAGGCCACCGTCCACATTCAGTACGTGGCCCGTGACATAATCAGCGGCGCCTGACGCCAAGAACAAGACCGCCGCTGCCACCTCCCGGGCCTCGGCCGCCCGGCGCAACGGAATCCAGCTTAGCATCGCGTCGCGCGCCTTTTCCGAGATCGCTTCCGTCATTTCCGTCAACACGAAGCCGGGGGCAACGGCATTGACCGTAATGCCACGTCCTCCCAATTCCTTGGCCAAGCTCTTTGAAAAGCCGACAATACCCGCTTTGG
>CAZXEU010000052.1:0-2654 GCA_964639665.1 uncultured Rhodothermaceae bacterium
GGATGGTGCTGGTGGGCATCATTCCACAGGATTTCTCCTTCCCGGATCCGGATTTTCATCGCCGCGAGCTTACCATACTGGCCAGTCGCAACGGCTCGGCGGAGGATTTTCGCCACGTCGTGGCGTCCCTGGAGGCAGGCCTGCCGGCTGCAGCGAAACTCATCACCCACCGGTATGCGTTTCAGGACATCCCGAAGCACTTTGGCTCCCTGGCTGGCAAGCCCGGCCTAGTCAAGGCGATGATCAGCATGGAATGACCCGTGCCGGCCGCATCCCCGAACCACTAACCTGGCAGCTGCCATGAATCCTTCCCGCAACATGACGCGCGAACAGCCGGCCGCATGGCTGGATGTAGGAGCGCGCGCCACCTTCATCACCCGGACCTATATGCACCTCTTGGGTGCGGTGCTGTTCTTTGTGGCCATCGAAATGTGGCTGTTCTCGACCGGTCTGGCCGAGCGCATCGCCTCTGCACTTCTTGGCGTGTCCTGGCTTGTTGTGCTGGGCGGCTTCATGGTCGTGGGCTGGTTTGCCAGCAAGACGGCTTTCAGCGCCCGGACCACGGGTGCGCAGTACGCCGCGCTCGGCGCCTTTGTGGCGGCCGAAGCCATCATCTTCGTTCCGCTGCTCTATCTGGCTACACAAATCGCACCGGGCGCCATTGAAAGCGCTGCGTCCGTTACCATCCTCGGTTTCGCCGGGCTGACCGGTGTCGTGCACTTCACGCGCCGGGATTTTTCGTTTCTGGGCGGGGCGCTGCGCTGGGGATTCATCATGGCCCTGGTGCTGATCGTGGCTTCCGTGATCTTCGGTTTCAATCTGGGGACGTTCTTCTCGGTGGCCATGATCGCGCTTGCCGGCGGCGCCATCCTGTACGACACCTCGAATGTGCTGAACCACTTTCCGGAGGACCGCTACGTCGGAGCAGCGCTGCAGCTGTTTGCCTCCGTGGCGCTGCTGTTCTGGTACGTGCTCACGTTCTTCCTGCAGACGCGGGACTAGAGGCGGAAACTGTCTTCATTCATCGACTTCCGCGATTCGTTGCAAGAGTCATACGATCTGGTCACGATGGGGCGAAGCTCCATTGACCTTTACGCCAATGACGTTGGCGCGGCATTTCCGGACATTAAGAGCTTTGCGGCCTACGTTGGAGGATCTCCGACCAACATCAGCGTCGGGGCGCAGCGCCTGGGACTTAGAACCGCGCTTGTTACGGCCGTGGGAGAGGATCCCGTGGGGGACTTTGTGGTGCAGTTCCTGGAAAAGGAGGGCATCGACGTCTCCTTTATCGCACGCAAGGCGGGGCGCCGCACCAGCGCAGTCATACTCGGAATTGAACCGCCGGACAGGTTTCCACTGGTATACTACCGGGATAACTGCGCAGACAATGCACTGGACATGGAAGACGTGCTGTCGGCACCGATCACGCGCTGCCGCGCCTTCGAGTTTGCGGGGACAAACCTGAGTGCGGAGTCCAGCCGGAGTGCGACCCTTTTCGCGGCGGAAGTTGCGCGGCGCGCCGGTGTGCCGGTCATCCTGGATATCGACTTCAGACCGGATCAGTGGCATGATCCGCGCGCGTTCGGAGTAGCGCTGCGGTCCGCGCTGCCCCTGACAAATGTCGTAATTGGCACGCAGGACGAAATCAAGGCGGCCGTGCTAAGTGATTCCCGGCAGGTGACTCTCACGCATCAGCAGGTATCGGATGCCAGAGTTAGCGGGGACCTGGAGGCCGCCATAGCGACCCTGCTCTCCTTTGGCTCAGACGTTCTCGTGGAAAAGTGCGGCGCGGAAGGGGCCCGCATTCACCGGAAGGACGAATCGTGCGAGGAGGCGCCGGGATATCCCGTGGATGTCTACAATATTTTGGGAGCTGGCGATGCTTTTGCGGCAGGTTTCATCTACGGGTATGTCCACGGGTGGCCGCTTCGCAAGGCGGCGCGGCTGGGAAACGCCTGTGGCGCAATTGTCGTGACCCGCCACGGGTGTGCCAATTTCATGCCCACAATGGAAGAAGTGCATACCTTTGTTACGCCGAGAGGCGGACTCTAGGATAAATCTCAATTCCCCATGTCGACCGTACGCATGACGATGGCGCAAGCCGTCATCGCTTTCCTCAAGCAGCAGATCGTTGAACGTGATGGCCACGCTCGGCCGTTTTTTGGCGGGTGCTTTGGCATTTTCGGACACGGCAACGTTGCGGGAATCGGCCAGGCGCTGCAGGAGCACCTGGATTTTCGCTACTACCAGTCGCGCAATGAACAGGCGATGGTCCACGCGGCGGCGGCCTATGCCAAGATGACAAACCGGCTTCAGACGCTGGCCTGTACTACTTCCATAGGACCCGGCGCCACCAACATGGTTACGGGTGCGGCGGTCGCCACCATAAACCGGCTGCCTGTGCTGCTGCTTCCGGGAGACATCTTTGCGCGCCGCAATGTAGCGCCCGTTCTGCAGCAACTCGAATCGGAGCACTCCCAGGACCTTTCCGTCAATGACTGCTTCCGCGCAGTAAGCCGCTACTGGGACCGGATCAACAGGCCGGACCAGATCATTTCCGCGCTTCCGGAGGCCATGCGCGTGCTCACCAGTCCGGCGGACACCGGCGCCGTCACGCTGTCCCTGCCGCAGGACGTGCAGACGGAGGCGTACGA
>CAZXEU010000053.1:0-17807 GCA_964639665.1 uncultured Rhodothermaceae bacterium
TACGGGTCTGTAGCCGGCCGCGCTTAGCCCGACAGCGGTGCCCACGATGGACGCTTCGGCCAGCGGAGCGTTGAAGCATCTGGTCTCACCGAATGTGGTGGTCAGGTTGCGCGTTGCGGTAAAAACACCTCCCTTCTCGCCGGCTACGTCTTCGCCGAAGACTATGACGCTTTCATCCCGCTCCATTTCTTCCATCAGAGCGTGGTTTATGGCGTCAACCATCACCACGGACTCTCCAAGCTCTTCGTCTGCACTTATTTCGAGCGTCGCAGGACCTTCGTAATACACATGGCGCGTGGCCGTATCCGGGAGCGGATCAGGTTGCGTTTCTGCCCAGGCTGCGGCCTCATCCACTTCCTGGTGAACCGCCGCGCGCAATGCTGCCACCGACTCCTTCGTCAGGATTTCGGCACCGAGCAGGGTTTCCTCCATGCGGAAAACGGGATCGACCTTCCGGTCTTGCCGCAATTCTTCGGACGAACGGTATTTCAGGTGGTTGTCGGATGACGAGTGGGGCAGCAGTCGCACGACGTCAGCAACCAGGCAGACAGGACCGTTGCCCTCGCGAATATGATCTACGGCACTCTTGGCCACGGCATAGGACTCGAAGAAGTCCGTCCCGTCGACCCGGTAACGCGCCAACCCCTCATATCCGGCGGCAAGCTTGTACGGAGTCCCGCCCGCTACCTGGTCCGCGACCGGGACGGAAATTGCATACTTGTTGTCCTGGATCAGAAACATAATGGGCGCACGCGTTCGGGCGGCCCAATTAAGAGCTTCATGAAACGTCCCCTGGGATGTTGCCCCGTCGCCGCCGCAACACAGCACGTAGGCATCATTCTGCAGTCGCTGAACAGCCATGGCAGTGCCCAGGCCGGGCAGCCACTGCGCACCGACGGAAGAAGCGACCGTAAAGATGTTCTTGTCGGGGTGGCTGTAGTGGGACGGCATTTGCCGGCCACCGGAATTTGGGGAATCTGCCTTGGCCAGATGGTCAAGCAGCGTTTCCTTGATTGTCTGGCCCAGCGTAAGCGCCAATGCAAGGTCACGGTAGTACGGTACAAACCAGTCATGGCCCGGCCGAGAAAGCAACCCGAGGGCTATTTGAATCGCCTCGTGGCCACTACAGCCGACATGAAAGTTTCCCTTGCCCTGCTTTAGGAGCGTCATCATCTTTTCGTCGAGACGACGCGCCGTTAGCATGGTGCGGAAAATGCCGACAAGCGCTTCTCTATCGAAACCTCCAATACCGGAAGGGAGCAATCCCGAGCTGGCTTCGACGGCTACGCCCGGATGGGTCAATGTACCCAGGTTCTGATCTGCCGGGTGGCTGCCGTTCGAGTTGCCAGTCCTGATATTGGTGTCGAGGTCCTGAATCGTATTTCGAGCTTGAATTACACGTTCTGCCATACGGGCCTTAATCTAACGTGAATCGAATACTTCCCGCCTGCATGGTCTCTGGACGCCCTTCTATTCAAATAGGCAATTCTTGCCGTGACATGAAACAATGCGGAATGGGGATTTGACCTGAATTTACGAAATCGGGCGCCAAGGGTTTATGTTGCATCGGCCGCCGGAAGATCGAACCAAAAGCGGGTGCCACCACCGGGCTTGCTGTCTACGCGTATCCTTTCGCCGTGAGCGTGCAATATCTGCCTGACTATGGAAAGGCCCAGCCCGCTGCCGCCGCTTTTTCGGGTTCGTGCCGGATCCACGCGGTAGAATCTGTCGAAGATTCGCCCAATATGCTCGTCGCTGATGCCCTGGCCGTCGTCCGCTACCTCAATTCGTACCTTGTTTCCCTGCCGCTGGTACTGGCACTTGACCACGCCAGAATCGCTGTAGGCGACGGCGTTGTCCAACAGGTTCACCAGGACTTGCCGGATCCTGTTGCGGTCCGCGAGAACATGCACAGGCTGGGAACTGGTAATGAGTTGGATGGCCTTTTCTTCTGCCTTCGGGCGCATTGTCTCGGATACCTCGTGTACGAGCTCCGCGAGGTCGATTACCGAGGGCTCCAATAGGTCCTCTCGGTATTCCAGACGTGCGATCTCGATCAGATCGTTGAACAGGTTGCCAAGGCGCTGGAGATTTACCAGTCCTTTTGCCGCGTAGCGGCTGCGCACCGCATCACTTAGCTGGGAAGACGCGAGTGCTTCCAGGTACCCGCTGATCGAGAAAATGGGATTACGCACTTCGTGCGACACGTTGCCAATGAATTCGCTCTGTATCCTGGTTACTCGTTCCAGCTCGCGAATCTTTTGACGATAGCTAACGGACATGCGGTCCAGATTGGCCGCGAGGTCCTGGATTTCAGCTGATCGTGTCGTTACCTGGATGGGGGTGTCAAATTTGCCTCGAGCAATGTTGTCGGCACTCTTGCCAATGGCGAGCAGCGGCGTGGTCACGCGGTCGGAGGCTATCCAACTGCCTACGAGCGCCATTAGCAACGCCGTAATCATGCCAAGTATCAGTGTCCATTGCATATCCAGCGCAACGGAATGAAATAGGCGCTCCGGCTGGAGTACGGCTACGAGGAGACCACTTTCCGGTTGAAGTGCGGCACTGAGAGTAATGCGGCGGCCGTCAGGCAAGCGCAGTCGGGAATAGTACTTATCGTCCGGGTCAAGTCCCACCGCCAGGTCGGCCCGAATGTGGGACACGGCTTCGTCTGCCATCTCGGGTCCACTGGTCCAGATGAGGCTGTCGCGCAGCATGAGCAGGACGCGGAAGTCCGAAGAGAGGCTCAGCTCGTCCAAACGCGAAAGCTGTACGGGACGCGGAATGTCGCCGGCAAGCGTCTCCACAACGTGATCTAGGTCCGCACTGTACGTGACTTCCGTCGCTTCCCGTATTTGCGTCCGCAAGGTAAACAGGACGTAACTGCCTACGCCCGCCACGGCCAGACCCACGAAAAGTGCGAAGGTCAGAAACATCCATGTTTGCGTTTGGGCACGTGGAGGGAAAACCAGCCGCCAGATCCAGGAGATGTAAGACATGGGAGTTTAGGCCTAGACGGCAACAAAGTAGCCAGGAGTCGTGATCGGGGAATCGGCGCCTGTCCGGCAAACCGTGGCGAATACTAGCTCCGGTGTGCGTCGCCAAGCGGGCAAGGCGCGTGAATGCAAGCGTCACCGAGGGAAAGGTAGATCATTGGCAGCGTGCCTGGTGACACGTACAAAGTGCATTTCTGCCTGCTGGCCAGACCTGGAGCGGCGGAAACTTGAAAAAGGTTTGTAGACGCGCAGCGGCTCTGGACTATGCCGTGGCTGCCGCCGCGTCCGGCTGCGACGCAGCCATCAGGCTGTGCTCCCGGATTCGGTTGCCCTTTCCTCCGTTTCACTTTCCGGCACGAAGCGGTAGCCGACGCCGCGGACGGTCTGGATACATCCGGCCAAATGGCCAAGCTTTTCCCTCAGGTTCTTTATGTGGGCGTCAACCGTGCGTTCGGTTACCATCATGGCATCCTTCCAGATGGTGTGCAGCAGCTGTGTACGGCGGAAGGCCTTGCGCGGATGCCTGACAAGGTACCTGAGAAGCTGGAATTCTGTCAGCGTAAGCCCCAGGTCCTCATCGTCGAGTGAGGCTCGGTATTCTTCTTCGTAAATGGTCAGTGATTCGATGCGAATGACCTTGCTCTCTTCGTAGCCCGAACGCCTCAGCACTGCCTTGGCATACGCCACGATTACCAGGGGCGGGACTGGCTTCGTCAGATAGGCATCCGCGCCAAGCATGAGCCCCTTTACCTGGTCCTCCTCTTCTATCTTTGCACTGAGGAAGATTATGGGTATCTGTTCAGTTTCCGCCCTGGAGCGAAGTCTCTGGCAGACTTCAAATCCGTCAGCGCCGGGCAACATTATATCCAACACTATCAGGTTCGTGTTTTTGGAAACCAGCTCCAGGGCCTCCTCGCCATCGTAAGCCTTGACAACCGTGAATCCTTCCTCTTCCAGAAAGTGACCTACTACTTCCACGACATCCTCTTCATCATCAACGACGAGAATCTGGATGTCGGCAGGATCTGTTGCGGTAACCGGCATCTGAATGCAAATAAAGTGACGGGCAGATTGTCGCGGTCCGGGACGTCCCCGCACCAAATGGTTAAATCTACCAAAATCGGCTCTTACTGGCTACCCGATTCGGGCCGAATGAGGACCCAGCTCGCTGCCCAACGCCTGTATGAAAACGGATTCGGCGGTATGGAGAGCCCAGGCAGACACCCGATGCTGTGCGAATCCGGTTGTCGACGTGGACGACCGTCCCGAATAATGCTACCAATCCCCGGATTGCAGCGCGTTTCGTTTGCATGGCGATAGATCATATATTTGGGCAACGAGAATCCGCCTGACTCTACCGGACGTGATAAAGCCGGACCTGCTCCTTCGCAACGGCACGCTCGTTGATCCGGAAGCCGGATCCTGCAGGAAGGCCGATGTCCGCATTGCAGACGGCGTAATCGCGGAAATTGGCGAGAGCGTGGAATCCCGCGGGGAGGCTGTCTACGAGGCTGCCGGCCGACTGATTTCACCCGGGTGGATGGATATGCACGTCCATCTAAGGGAGCCGGGATTCGAATACAAGGAATCGATAGAGTCAGGTTGCAGGGCGGCGGCCGCAGGGGGTTTCACGGCCGTTGCCTGTATGCCCAACACCGACCCTCCGATTCACACACGGGACGTTCTGGAATTTGTCCTGCGCCGTGCGGAGGGGCTTGCGGTTGATGTTTATCCCATCGCCTGTGTTTCAAAAGACCGGGCAGGGAATGAGCTGGCAGAAATGAGCCAGCTTGCAGAGGGCGGTGCGGTTGCCTTTAGTGATGATGGTGCGCCAGTGCAAAACAGCAGTCTCATGCGCAGGGCGCTAGAGTACACCTCCATGCTTGGCAAGCCCATCATCAACCACATGGAGGACCTTGGTGCCGGACCAAAGGGGCACATGAACGAAGGGCTTGTTGCGACGCGCCTGGGCGTGCGGCCAGTACCGGCCTTGTCCGAGGAGTTGATGATCGCCCGCGACCTGCTGCTTGCCGAGCTGACAGGCGGTCGCCTCCATGTGGCGCATATTTCTACGGCAAGGTCCGTGGAGATGGTGCGGCTTGCCAAGGCGCGAGGGATTCTTGTCACCGCAGAAGTCTGTCCGCATCATTTTGCTCTAACGGACGAGGCCGTCATGCAGACCGGATTCTCGACTGCAACCAAAATGCATCCTCCCCTCAGGACGCACCCGGATGTCATAGGCATTACCGAAGGATTGGCCGATGGCACAATCGATGTCATCTGTACGGACCACGCCCCGCATGCATCGTTCGAAAAAGACGTAGAATTCAGTGCAGCACCGGACGGCATAATTGGGCTTGAATCGGCCTGGGGCCTAGTGGGCCGCTATCTGACAGGCCCCGGCACTCTATCCGTCGAGCAGGCGGTGTACAAGATGTGTATTGCGCCCAGGCGAATACTGAATCTCGAAATTCCTGGTCTGCTGGAAGGGAAGCCGGCGAATCTGACCGTTTTCGATGCTTCAACAGAGTGGGTATTCGATGAGTTGTCCATTCACTCCAAGAGCCGCAACACGCCGTTTCTCGGGATGGCCATGCGCGGCAGGCCGTGGGCCATCTACAATAACGGGCAGCTCAAGGAGAATCCCCTTCGCGGTGCCTGAATTGCACATAGCCAGGTTCGCTTCACGGATCCACGACGCTGCCGACCAGAATAGCGTTGCAGAAAAGACGCTTGTCCGCAGCCCGATGCCGCAGCTGACAATCGTGGTACGGAGTCTGCCATGATCCCAGCAGCGCGTCTTATCCGGCTGGGTCTGCTTTATGGTGGCGTGTCGGCTGAGCACGCCGTGTCGCTGGCTTCCGCAAGAAACGTATACGGCGCGCTGGACAAGAGTCGCTATGAGGTTGCGCTGCTCTGGATTGACGAAGCGGGCAAATGGCATGCCATGGAGTCGCCAGGCCACTTGCGAGGTGAAGTCACGCAGGGAACTCCGGTACTGCTATCACCACATGGCGGCGAAGGAAGGACATTCCTGGCCGAGAACGGCACGCGGAAGCGCGAATTGGCTCTCGACGTCGTTTTTCCGGTTCTACATGGCACGAATGGCGAAGACGGGAGCGTGCAAGGACTCTTGCAGATGCTGGGTGTCCCGTTTGTAGGGGCTGGTGTACTGGCCTCCTCGGTCTGTATGGACAAGGAGGTTGCAAAACGGCTGCTCATGGCGGCAAGTCTGCCGATTGCAGACTTCGTAGTATTGAAAAGGGGACAAGGCAGCAGTCCGGGATACGAGGCGCTTGAAGCCCGGCTTGGGATACCGTTTTTTCTGAAGCCGGCGAATACAGGCTCCTCCGTAGGAATAAGCAAGGTGTACGGCCGGGACGAATTCGCGGCGGGACTTGAACACGCTTTTGCGCATGACAAGAAAATACTGGCTGAGCGGTTTATCCCTGGCAGAGAGCTGGAATGCGCCGTAATCGGCAACGAAAACCCGCAGGCCACCGTGGTTGGAGAAATCAGGACGGGCCATGACTTCTATTCCTACGAGGCCAAATACCTAGATGAGAAGGCTACCCAACTTCTCCTGCCCGCACCGATATCCCCACCCACGTCAGAGAGGATTCGCAGCCTCGCCCTCGAAGCCTACAATACGCTGGAATGCGAAGGCATGGCGAGAGTGGATTTCTTCCTGAATGGGGACGACGATGTATTCATAAACGAGCTCAACACCATTCCGGGATTCACTTCGCAGAGCATGTTCCCTCTTCTGTGGCAGCACTCCGGAGTGAGTTTCTCGCGGCTCGTTGATTTGCTGATCGAAGCGGCGTTCGAGCGGCACGCGGCAGACATGGCTATCCGCCGCCACCGCTAGGGAGACGATGCCCTACTCCAAGGACACGCGCACCATTGCCCCCGGAGACACGTACGTTGCGATAAGGGGCGAGCGTCACGATGGGCACGAGTTTGTGCGCGAGGCCGTGCGCAAGGGTGCCTCAGCGGTAGTAATCGAGCGCCCGGTTGCGGGCCTTCCTTCTGACGTGCACGTTTCTCTGGTTGATAACAGCGAGAAGTACCTGGCGGATCGTGCTTCCAGAAAGGTCCTGAATACAGGGGCGAGGGTAGTGGGAATAACCGGGTCGATGGGCAAGACCAGCACAAAGAATGCCATTGCTGCTGTCCTGTCCCGCCGGTCTACTGTCCTTTCCACCCCGGGCAACCTGAATACGCCACTGGGAGTGTCGCTCACTGTTCTCAATGCGCACATTGATCATGGCACGATCCTGGTGCTAGAAATGGGCGCTACCCGCAAGGGCGATATCGCAGAGCTATGCAGGTACTTTCGCCCGGTCGTCGCGGTAGTAACCAACGTTCACGGGGTGCACTTGTCGAGTTTCGGCTCTGTGGAAAACGTGGCGGAAGCCAAGGCCGAGATCATCCGCTCCCTTTCCTCTGCGGGCACCGCATGCCTGAATCATGATGCCCCGCTGGTTCGCGACATGGTCCAACATCACGGAGGAAGGACGATCTACTATGGTCACGACGCCGGTTGCGAAGTGAGGCCCGAGCACATCACCGCCACCATGTCGCTGCTGGGACCGCATGTCGTCTACATCGCCCTAGCGACATTGGCCGCGGCCCGTGCGCTTGGAGTCGACGACAATACGGCGAATGGGGCCCTGGCCGGCCTCAAACCCGAACGAGGTCGCCTGAACGCACTGCCTGGAATAGGCCAGTCCACGTTGATAGACGATACTTACAACGCGTCGCCTGTCTCCACCGAAGCTGCGCTGACTGCGCTGGAAGCCTATCCGGCACGGCGCAGGATTGCGATCCTGGGTGACATGCTGGAGCTTGGAGATAAGGCAACGAGCGCCCATGCGGCCGCCATTAGATTGGCAGTTACTAAGGCGGACAAGGTAATCCTCGTAGGCCCGCTGATGAAGCGGGCTTTTTCGTCGATGCCGGATCTGGCCAGTGGCCCGCTTCAGCACTTTGCCCTCTCTCGCGACGCTGCTCTGGCCATAGCTTCTGCAGACGGATTTAATCCCGAACCCGGGGACGTAGTGCTGCTCAAGGGTTCCCAGGGGGTGCGGATGGAGCACGTCACGAAGGCCCTGCTGCGGCGCGACATCGTGCCGGGCGAAGTGCTGGTGCGGCAAGCCAAAAGTTGGCAGCAGGTGTAGGATCGGGATCAAGAGAAGGTCTCGAACAAGCAGCCCAAATTCGCGTACAAATCAGTCATAATTTCGCCTCTGTGATGGATCACCGTGTTCTGCGGGCGCTGTTAGACCGGGATCGCTTTGCAATAACAACGCACGTTAGGCCGGACGGAGATGCAATTGGCTCCCAGTTGGCGCTCGGGCTCTTTCTGCGCAATTTGGGCAAAGACGTCGCGCTGATTAACAAGGATCCTGTCCCGGACAATTTTTCCTGGATGCCGGGTGCAGACTTGTTGGAGGAGTATTCCGGCTCAGTCGAACAACTCAAGCGGTTTGCCGAGGCGCAGGCGATAGTCATCGTCGACTGCAACGTGAGCGATCGCTTGGGCAAGGAAGTAGCTGGCGCTGTCCGTGATTCGCGGGCCTGCAAGATTCTGATCGACCACCATACCGATCCGGAGGCCTGGTTCGACCTCGTATACCGCCGGGAAGACGCGGCGGCAACGGGAGAATTGGTGTTTGAACTTATTCGGACCCATGATCCGGATTCTGTCACGCGAGAAATTGCCGTGGCATTGTACGTGGCACTGATGACGGACACGGGATCGTTCCGCTTTGACAGCGTTACGCCGGCGATTCATCTGATGGCGGCCGATCTGTTGAGGCTAGGGGCGATTTCCCCCGCAAAGGTATACGGTGCCGTCTACGAGACGAGGGAACGTCACTGGGCCAGACTTCTGGGACGGGCCCTGGGCACGCTTTCCTTGGCTCAGGGAGGCCGTTTGGGATACATGTACGTGTCCCGGCGCATGTTTGCGCAGCTTGGCGCAGACTCCGCCGATACGGAAGGCTTTGTCGAATACCCGCTCGCTGTTGACGGCGTGGAGGTTGCACTCCTGTTTACGGAAACGGCTAGCGGTACAAAGATCAGTTTTCGATCAAAGGGGGACCGGTTTGTTCACCAATGGGCCCAGGTCTTCGGCGGGGGCGGCCATCGGAATGCCGCGGGTGCGTACGTGCGCCGGCCGCTGGATGAGACCATTCAGGACGTGCTGGCCTCCGCTGATCGGTTTCTTGGGTCTGAAGAGTCTGTACATGGCCGCAGGCTGGATGGTGAAGACCTGGCATATCTATCCTCTCTACTGGAAGTCACGCGCTAGATGAAGGTATCCGTAACTACTCTTTCCCTGATTGATCTGGATGTAGATCTGTTGCTCTTGCCGGTTTCGGAAACACTGCGGGCAGAGACTGCAGCGGCAGTTGGAGAAGAGGTGCGGGAGGCCATGGAAAGGGCGGGACACGACTTCAAGGCTGCCGCTGGCGAAGTGCTGCTCTTGTATCCTGCCGGGGGGCGCGCTCGGCGCGTAGGCCTGATAGGCCTCGGAGATTCGTACGACCTGGAAGCGGAGGCACTCCGCAAGGCCGGGGCAAAGGGGGCAGAGATCGCCGCACGTACCCGGGCTGCTACCGTGGCGCTCCGCGTGCCACCTGTCCGGGTCGAGGCGGAAGTCCAGGGCCAGGCACTGGTCGAGGGGTTTTTGCTCGCTTCCTATAAGTTCGTCCGCTACAAGTCGGAGGAGGATGGCCAGGATAATCGTGTGGAGAGGCTTGTGCTGCATGCGGCCACGGAGGAGAAGGCCGTTCGCCGAGGCGCCGAGCGCGGGCGCATCGTGGCTGAGTCGGTAATTACGGCCCGCGATCTGGTCAATACGTCTCCACACGAGAAAACGCCCACTCTATTAGGGAAAGCAGCGGAGCGCCAGGGCAAGAAGTATGGATTCGAAGTCTCTGTCTGGGACAAGGCCGTGATTGAGGAGGAAGGCATGGGTGGCCTTCTCGCGGTAAACCGCGGCAGCATGGAGCCGCCAGCATTCATTGAAATGACCTGGTGTCCGACCAAGGCAGCAGGAACGCAGCCTGTCGTGCTTGTTGGCAAGGGTGTGGTGTTCGATACCGGCGGGCTTTCACTGAAGGGGACAAAGGACTCCATGGACCACATGAAAGCGGACATGGCCGGGGCGGCGGCCGTGATCGCGACGATGGAGGCACTGGCTCGGCTCGAGCTGCCGGTGTACGTGATCGGCCTGGTACCTGCTACGGACAACAGGCCGGGCCAGAATGCCTACGTACCGGGCGACGTGCTGACCATGCACTCAGGCAAGACGGTGGAAGTGCTGAATACGGACGCCGAAGGCAGGCTGATTCTCGCGGATGCCCTTTCCTATGCCAAGCTCTACCGTCCTCAGCTGGTTATCGACATTGCCACGCTGACGGGCGCGCAGGTTGTGGCACTGGGTAGCGAAGTGGCAGCCGTGATGACAAACGCGCTGAAAGGGGCCGAGGAACGGCTGGCCTCGATTACGCAGGCTGCAAAACGCAGCGGTGACCTTGTGCATCCCATGCCCATGGACGAACACTTTGGGGAGGCGCTAAGCAGCAACGTTGCCGACATCAAGAACATCGGAAACCGGGAGGCCGGCACCATTACGGCCGCGAAGTTCCTTGAGCATTTTGTGGATTATCCCTGGCTGCATGTAGACGTAGCCGGTCCTGCGTTTCTGGCCAAGGAGAAGCCGTATCGTCCGAAGGGTGCCACAGGTTTTGGAGTGAGGTTGCTGGTCGAGTTTCTCAGGCTGCGAGCACATCCGAGGAGGCGCTGAGGTCCGGGACGGCAAGCTTGCACTAGGAACGACATATGGAGCGTACGCGGCTTGCCATCTCGCTGGGAGATCCCAACGGAATCGGGCCTGAGGTAATCCTGGGAGCTTTGGCCGACGAGCGCATTTTGCGCTATGTAGAACCCCTGATCGTCGGCTCGTTGTCTGTACTCGAATCGCATGCGGCTCGGCTCAAAGTGAGGCCGCCCCGGCTGAAGGCGATAAGGTCCGCCGGGGCACCCGTGCCCGAAGGAGCGTGCGCGGTGCTTGAAACAGGAGACGACCGGAAGCCGGCTGTCAGTTTCGGGAAGATTACCAAGGCTTCGGGAAGGGTTGCCATGGAATCTGTAGAGGCTGCAATGGACACGGTGTGCGAGGGGAACGCGGACGCCCTGGTTACTGCCCCCATATCGAAGGAGGCGATTTCACTGGCGGGCTACGAGTATGCCGGACATACCGAATTCCTTGCCAAACGCTTGGCGAGCGGCTCCGTGGTTATGATGCTGGTCGCCGACAATCTGCGCGTCGGGCTTGTCAGCGTGCATGTGCCGGTGAGCGAAGTCAGCGGACGCGTTACCACCAAAGCGGTCACAAAGCATATAAGGGCTATGGGCGCGAGCCTTGCCCGGGATTACGGCATCATAAAACCAAAGATTGCAGTTCTGGGCCTGAATCCGCATGCGGGGGATGGAGGGATTATCGGAGCCGAAGAGCAGGAAATCATTGCTCCCGCCATCGAACAATGCTGCAAGGAAGGTCATCTGGCGTTCGGTCCATTTTCTTCCGACGGGTTCTTCGGAGCAGGCACCTACAAGCAGTATGATGCCGTGCTCGCCATGTATCACGACCAGGGTCTAATACCCTTCAAGACTTTGGCCTTTGGAAGAGGCGTCAACCACACGGCAGGCTTGAGCATAGTTCGCACTTCACCCGACCACGGAACGGCATTCGACATTGCAGGTCAGGGGATTGCGTCTGCCTCCAGCATGCGGAGCGCCATCTACCTGGCGCGAGACATCGTGCGCCGCCGCCGGTTGAGCGCGTCTTTCGGATAGTCTGCACAGCCGTTTGCCCTGCCACACTCTGCACTATATATTGGGCTCTTGCTCCAAATGACTTACCTACCTGATACATGGAATTCATAACCGGCATTCAGGGCTTTGTCGACGAGCTCCTGAAGTATCCGCTCCTGGTGATGCTGCTGGGCACGGGTATTTTCCTGACGATTCGACTCGGGTTTATCCAATTTCGGCGGCTGGGTCACGGCGTCGCGGTTACGATGGGCAAATTCGATGATCCGGACGACCCGGGTGATGTCTCGCACTTTCAGGCGCTCACGACTGCGCTTTCCGCGACCGTTGGAATTGGCAACATTGCCGGCGTAGCCATTGCGATTCACTGGGGCGGTCCGGGAGCCATTTTCTGGATGTGGATGACGGCCCTTCTGGGCATGACTACGAAGTACACCGAGGTTACGCTTGCGCAGCGTTTCCGCGTCGTGGAAGATTCCGGCGGCAAGATGGTAGGCTCGGTATCGGGTGGCCCTATGTACTATATCGAGCGGGGCCTTGGATTGAAATTCAAGCCTTTGGCTTTGTTCGTGGCCTTTGCGCTCATGCTCACGGCTTTCCTGAGCGGCAACGCTATTCAGGCGAACACGGTGGCAGACCTCATGGAAGCAGAGTTTACCATCCCGGTCTGGGCTACCGGTTTGACTACCGCTGCCATCGTAGCCCTTGTAATCCTGGGTGGAATTCGTCGCATCGGGCGCGTTACGAGCATTCTGGCGCCTGCCATGGCGGTCATTTACGTGGCGGGCGGTCTGGTCATCCTGGGCATCCACTATGACGGGATTCTTCCCGCATTCGGGCGCATCTTCACGGAGGCGTTCTCGCCCACGGCGGGCGTGGCCGGCACGGGCGTAGGCATCTTTATCCAGACAATGCTCTGGGGAGTGCGCCGGGGCCTGTTTTCCAATGAGGCCGGTCAGGGCTCGGCCCCCATCGCACACTCGGCGGCCAAGACGCAGGAGCCCGTATCGGAAGGCGTAGTGGCTCTTCTCGAGCCGTTTATTGACACGATCGTGATATGCACGATTACGGCACTGGTAGTGCTCACCACGGGTGTATGGAATGATACGACGCAGACGGAAATCACCCTTCAGGGAGGGGATCTTTCGTACGTCGTGGAAACGGACAGGGGATATGTGCCGACGGATCAGCCTCCCGCCGAGATCGCTGTTCGCGAAGGACAACAGGCGACCGGACCAGGCGCTGTGCTGTTGGCCTGGCATGAAGTTCCGGTGTTCGACCTGTACACGGACGAGGCTCAGACCATTCCGTTTTCCGGGCGCATCATTCCGGAGGTTGGCGTTGCCACGGCAGATGACGGATCTACCTTCACGTCGCTGCATGGCCCCGCCGTGGAGAGTGGAGCTCCCCTGACCGCGCTAGGGTTTTCCAGGGGGCTGGGCGGTGCGGGGAATATGATTGTGATCATCTGCGTGCTTCTTTTCGGTATTTCCACGGCGATCTCCTGGAGCTATTACGGAGACCGCTGTGCCAATTACCTGTTTGGGAGGCGTGCCATCCTTGTGTACAAGCTCGTTTTCGTCGCAATGCACTTCTTCGGTGCGGTGACAGAGCTTAACACGGTGTGGAGTCTGGGCGACACGGCACTGTCGCTGGTAACCATACCCAACGTACTAGCGCTGCTCCTGCTTTCCGGCGTGGTCAAGAAGCTCACGGACGACTACTTCAAAGACTTCAAGCCGGGGATTACCAAGGAAGAGTACCTGCAGAAGGCCCGTGAGCGGCATATGGGCAGCCGGGAGGCCTAGCAGATCGGCAGGCGGGGCATCATGGAAGAAAAGACGCGCGTCAAACCCACCTTGCTGCAGGCGGTGACACCTGTGGGTTTCCTGGTCTTGATGCTCGCCTCTTCCGTTGCCCTGTTCGGGGCGGATTCGTCTCAGGGTCCGAACCAGATCGTGCTCATATTGTCAGCCATGGTGGTCGCGATCATGGGCATGCGCCTTGGTTTTTCGTGGCGTGAGCTGCAGGATGGCATGGTGCACGGAGTTTCCCTGGCCATGGGCGCCATCTTCATCCTCCTGGTTGTGGGCTCTTTGATCGGGACGTGGATCATGGCCGGGATTGTCCCCACCATGATCTTCTACGGCCTCCAGATTCTCAATCCTAAGGTATTCTACGCCGCGTGTTGCGTGATCTGTGCCTTGGTCGCGGTGTCGACGGGGAGCTCATGGACTACTGCAAGCACAATCGGCATCGCTCTTGTCGGCATTGCGGCTGTATTCGGACTCAATCTGGGCATTGCTGCCGGTGCCATTATCTCCGGAGCATATTTCGGCGACAAGCTCTCTCCTCTTTCGGACACCACTAACCTTGCGCCCGCGATGGTGGGGACGGACCTGTTCACGCATATCCGTCATATGCTCTGGACCACGATTCCGAGTTTTGTCCTGGCCGTGATCCTGTTCACGGGAATCGGTGTATTCGGTCCGGAACCGGGAGGTGAGGCTAGTCTTGGTGTCATGCTGGAGGCCCTCCGAGGCGGCTTCAATATCGCCTGGTACCTGCTGTTGCCCGTCGCAGTTGTGATCTTTGTCATCTCGAAGAAGGTCCCGGCATTCCCGGCTCTTCTCATTGGAGCGCTGCTCGGAGGAATCTTTGCCGTTCTTTTCCAGCAGGAGGTCGTGCTCGCTTATGTGGGCGAGACCGACCTTCCGCGCGCCCTAGCGCTTGCCAAGGGATTCTGGAAATCTCTCTTCACCACGTTTACGGCACAAACCGGCAATGCTGACCTGGATGTGCTGCTGTCGCGTGGCGGCATGGCTAGCATGCTGAATACCATATGGCTCATAGTAACGGCCATGATGTTCGGTGCCGCGATGGAAAAGACTGGCATGCTGGGGGTGATTGCCGCCAGCGTGTTGGGTGCGGCCAAGAGCACGGGCAGCCTTATCCTGGCCACTGTGGCCACGAGCATTGGTGCCAATATTGTGGCATCCGACCAGTACATCGCCATTGTGGTGCCGGGGCGAATGTTCCGTGCAGAGTTTGCCAAGCGCGGCCTGGACACCCGAAATCTATCACGTGCCCTGGAGGATTCTGGCACGCTGACTTCGCCGCTAGTCCCGTGGAACACGTGTGGTGCGTTCATGGCGTCGGCGCTGGGAGTGCCCACCTTTGCCTACCTGCCGTTCGCATTCTTCAATTTGACCAATCCCGTCTTGTCGGTCATCTATGGATTCACCGGATTTAGCATTGTCAAGACTGCTCCAGAAGCGAAGGCACTAGTCCATTCCTAATGTCGGTCGCGCGAGAGCTCGCCGGTCCAGATTTCGACCTGGTGAATGGTCGTATACATTCCGGTCGCCGCTAGGGCGGTGCAGGCCTTCAGTCGCATGGGTAAGCAAGGGGCACCATGAAAATGCCCGGGATGAGCGTAGGCACATGCAACTCCTGGCTGCCACCGGGACCTTTCGATGCTGACAAGTGCGCCACGCAAGAGCCCCACTGTACGCAGCAAGATTGTAAGGGAAATCACGGAATGAATTGTGGCACGCAGGACACGCGAATCAAGGGCAGTGTGGCTAAGCCGTGCTAGCGCGGTAAGGCGTAAGCCCTGCACGCAAAGGGCCGGTAGTCGGAATCGAGTTTTCTGAGGCCGGCAATCTTGGCGCTTCGTCACGGTCTGGCCAGAGGATGGTGGCCGACCGCTGCCATGTAGTCAGGATTCGTCTCCCTCACCCGAGCGCAGGTGGCGCAAAGGGCCAGAGTCGGCTGGTCTGGAGCGCGAGACTCGGGAATGACGGGTGGGTGGAATCCCCAAACGAGTGTCAGTAACGGTGTGCCAGGTCTGGTCGAATACATGGAATACGGCACGCAGGACATTGCGCATCGCAAGCATTTGCACGATTGGAAGGCGTTGCAAGCTGGGGAAACGGACCGCCTCCAATCCTGGAATGCATGGTATTGGGGAAGGAAAGGTCAGACAAGAAAACCACGCCACGGGATTCGCTGTCCCGCTAGATCCGGTGACAGGCCACGCAGCCAGCATGCGAAGACTACGCCCTGCAGTCCCGCAATTATCGCAGCCACGGCGGCGCAGATGGGAGTATCGAACCCGCCTCGCCCAGATTGTGTATGAACTTCGCGAATTCAGAATTGAATCGGTCGGACG
The DNA here is from genome assembly GCA_964639665.1 of uncultured Rhodothermaceae bacterium. Lineage (GTDB taxonomy): Bacteria > Bacteroidota > Rhodothermia > Rhodothermales > Bin80 > CAZXEU01. The sequence goes on from CAZXEU010000053.1 coordinate 16,018, forward strand.
ATCGGTGCGCTCGTCCGGATGCGCATGCCTGCCATTCTCCCGAATGACCTTCCTCGCGTCACTCAGCCCGCCGAACGCATTCGGTGCACCCTGCACGGCGCAATGTGGCTATTGCGACAAGTGTGGAGAGGAGTGGGCGGCACCGTGATTTGTTTCGGAAGTTTCAGCAAAACGGCTAAAGTGCCATATGCACGTAGACGAAGACGCCTGCGGGGCGTCGTTTGGCGCAACCGGCAGGGCAGAGGCTTGCCAGGTTGGTGAGGCCACAATATTCGCACAATCGACGAACGATGAAGAACGAGCTATCCGATATCGTCAATTCGGTCACCTGCCGGGTATACCCGGGATAAGAGGATCGGCTTGTCGTGGCCGGGTCCCGCATATGCTAGGTCGGTATTGGCTGGTCCAATCGGGCCCGGAGAGCGGCGACCCGCGCAAATGACGGGCCCTCAAGCGCACCAAGAAAGGAGGAGCATTCATGTACAAGGAGCTGGCCGGTGAGATGGCTGCTGGAGCAGTGAGGATCGCCCTGGTGGTCAGCCGCTTCAATGCCCCGATTACGGAATCATTGCTCAAGGGAGCATCGGATGCCCTGCAGCAACGCGGCGTTGCCGCCGATCACATGACCATCGTGAGATGTCCCGGTGCTTTCGAGATTCCCATGGTAGCCCAGCGGCTGGCCAATTCGGGCAAGTACCATGCGGTAGTGTGCCTGGGCGCCGTAATTCGCGGGGCCACATACCATTTTGATATCATCTCCAATGAATTGGCCTCCGGCCTGATGCGGATTTCGCTCGAAACGGGTGTTCCGGTCACGCTTGGAGTCATTACCACCGACACGGTGGAACAGGCCGTGGAGCGCTCGAGAGAGGGTCCAGGCAACAAGGGCGCGGAAGCGGCCATTGCCGCGCTGGAGATGGCCGGTCTGCTCTCGAACCTGCCGTAATTCAGTTTGCCTATGACCAGGGTGCTGCCCTTTGCAATGTACCTGGCCCTAGCACCTCAATTCGTGGGCCAGCTTTCCGCAATGCAGGCCGATCGGTGGACGGCTCACACTTCAGCTCGAAACGTTCGGGCCCTTGCTGTGGCCGAGGACATCGTGTGGGCAGCGACATCAGGTGGCGTCTTCAGCTACGATGTGACCTCGGGCGAGATCGTCCGCTATACCGTTACCGAGGGTCTACATGACGTGCAGGCGGGAGCCATTGCCTTTGACGCACGCCGCGGCGTGGTCTGGACCGGGTACGTTGACGGCGTACTTGATGCTCTCGATGCCGGCACTGGTAATGTCACCACGTATTTCGACATCCAGCGAAGCCAGCGCTTTCCCTCTCCCGAGATAAATCGCCTTGCCCTACTCGGTGACTCATTGCTCGTGGCGACGTCATTCGGTTTGGTAATATTCGATACGGAGCGGTTGGAAGTGCGCGACACCTACAGCCAGCTAGGCGCACTTCCGGCGGGTACGGCGGTCCGGGATCTGGTGATCGCGCCTCTGCCTGACGGCAGAAGAGGTATTTGGCTCGGGGCAGAAGGCGGCGTAGCCTACGCGGCGCTACAAGCCAGAAACCTGCAGGATCCCAACGCCTGGCAGGTGGATTCGGCCGTACGGCCTTCCAGAATGGTAGAGACCATTGCTGCCTTTGATGGCCACATTTATGTGGGAACCGATCGGGGGCTGGGCCGCAGAGACTCGCCGACAGCCTATACTTCGCTGGGTATCACAACTCGAGCAATTACGGACCTGGCCGTACTTCCGGACCGGCTCCTGGCCATTGATGCCTTCAAGC
>CAZXEU010000054.1:0-14210 GCA_964639665.1 uncultured Rhodothermaceae bacterium
TGCGTAGAAGCAGGACCTGCGCATCCTTTACCATCTCGCTTGTGGACTGACCGAACAGACCGGCCGGTCCACTCACAAGACGACGTCAAGTCCCGTTAATTTTAATTGTCGTCGCCGTTAATTCTAAATGTCGTCAATCAAAGCGGTTCGCGTCATTGACAATTCCGCTGGCTTTGTTTGCCTTGACGCACTGCCGCTCCATGACCCAAGCTATGGCCGATTTGCCGTTTACCATGTAGCTGTATGCCTCAGCGGGAATGCCCTTGACCGTGATGTAGTCATTGTACCGTACTCGCGTCATGTCATTGGCCTTGTTTTGACGTGGATGACGCATGGGCCTATTGCCCAAGCGGAACCAGTCCGTGTCCGCAATACCACCCTCTGGCTCCCAGCCTCCTATCTCGAATTCTATCGGCCAGGGCTCATCTGCATCGTATTCGACGTGAATGTCGGCCAACTGCTCACCGATCCGGCTAATCGCCCAAAAGTCCTCAGCATGCTTCACGGTCGGTATCCGTGGCAGTTCTCTCCGCAGGTTGGCCGCATACTTCTTACGGTACGCTGGCATATGAAGCACGCCGTACACAAAGTGGAAAAGATCGTCGGCCGTCAATTCCTCTCCGATATCCGACCGTTCTCGCAACACAGCCAGCGCCGCTTGGCTGATCGCACTCTCGCGCACGAACCCGTGGGCGTCAGTCTTACTTCCATTGCCGAACATGCCGCCGTCCACTGCACTGGACTTGGCATACAGCCACCGTGGAAAGCACTGGCCACCAGAAATCAAATGCACATTCGGAATATCCTTTACCATCAAGCATGAAAAATCATCGCTCTCACCCCTTCCCGTTAAACAAATCACTCGGTTCTCGGCTTCCGCGTGCGGAAACAGGTTCGGGACTTGGTAGACACTGTTGTTAAGCCGGCGGCTAAAGTAAAGGTATTGCCGTGTGAAGGGTCTGTATTGGGAGAATTCAATTCGTCCTTCCTCGATGCCCAATGCCCTATTCCGGCACAGCTCGTCCCTGAGATCGCCAGACCAGCTAATCTTCGTGGGATCATTGTCTACGAGGCGGGTAATCTCCAACTTGGTCAGCCTGCGGGCACCTGTGATTTGACCTTCCAGGCGTTCACGCTTCGCATTGTAGAAGCGAATCATGGCCTCGATGTTGCCCCGTAGCGCCGCCTGCGAATAGTTATAGCACCATGGGTCTCGGTTGGTCTTAACTCCCTGTGAGTAATTCTTGAAGATCGTTTCACCGAGCCGGACGCCTCCAGACTTGTCCCCCATCGCCATGAATGCCGCAAACCCGGCATGCCGCTGGTCTAGCCAGTCATTGTGTGCATCCGGCTTAATCTGTGCCCATCCACCATTGGCACCCACGCCGGAAAGACCACGGTATGCCGCCAATTTTTCCAGCTTTTCCTCACGGCTGAGGTAGTCGCCAATGTCGTGGAATCGAATCTCGCATCCTTTTCGCTCGGAGTTGCGCACCAACAGGGTTATGGCCACCGGCGCCCGCGATCCTGCCCCAAATACCTTGCCGCCTTCCTGCCGTGAACGCTCGCCCTGAGTCCGCTGATTCCCACGCAAATGCAGCACATAGATGCTGGTAAACTCGTCTTCCAGACACTTGCGCATGCCATCCATCGCGTTGGCTTCCAGCCAGCCGGCATTGGTCACGAACCCGATCACGCCACTTTCCCCTATGCGGTCGGACGCCCAACGGATTGCCCGAACATAACTGTCTCGCAAACTGGTCTTAAGCTTGGCATTCGAATGATGGGCGTAAGTGCGGGCGATCCGCTCATCCAATGCGGGATACTTCTGATTCGGTGCGGCGTCGTTTTCGCTCCTTTGGCCCACAGACCACGGCGGATTACTTACAATCACCCGAATACGTGCGTCCTTCTGCCTCTTTCGCTGCTCGGAGTTCTCTGGTAGGATGTTTGCGATCAGGTCTGGACTATCCTGCATTTCGAAGGTATCCGTCAGGATGATTCCCTCGAAGCGACGATATACGTCTGCACCCACTGCCGCGTGGTAGGCGGCTTCAATGTTTACGGCGGCGATGTAGTACGCCAGCAGCATGATGTCATTGGCGTGGATCTCTGACTTGTACTTTCTGGCCAAAGCCTCGGGCTTGACCAGGCCATTCTCGATGATGCGAGTGATGAATGTGCCCGTTCCGGTAAATGGATCCAGGATCTGGACGCCGTCCGAGGAGAGAGACTGCCCAAACTCAGCGCGCAAGATCTCATCCACCGAATGAAGAATAAAGTCCACAATTTCGATGGGCGTATAGACGATGCCCAGTCTCTCCGCGGTCTTTGGGAATGCGTTCCGGAAGAATTTGTCGTACAGCTCAGTAATGATCTTCTGCCGCGCCAGCGGCGTGTTGGCGGCCTTGGCTCTCCGTGCCACGCTGGCATAAAACTCTCCAAGGCTTTCAGCTTCGGTGTCAATGTTGGCCGGCTCAAGTACGTCCAGCACCAGCTGCATGCCCTTGCTCACCGGATTCTGATCGACAAACTTCGCATCACCGTGGAGTGCTTCGAATACGGGCCGCGTGACCATATGCTGAGCCAGCATTTCGACCGCGTCTCTTTCGGTGATTCCCTCGTTCAGATCGTCCCGTAGTTCCTCCAGGAATTCTCCGAATACCTCTCGGGCGGCCTCGTCGGCGGTAACCATCGCCTCAATTCGCACTATGTGCCGACGGGCGATGTCAGCAACGTCTCCTGCCCATTCATCCCAATAGCGCCGGCTGCCGCACTTCTCCACGATCTTGGCCCGAATAGCCGCCGGCAGATCAAACTCCAGTGCCGTCTGACGACCATTCCGGCCGTTGCCTCCGTTACCATTCCCATTGTCGCCATTTCGCGGTCTGGGCCCAGGAGATCTCTTTTGCCAATCCGAAAGTGCGATGATGCCCAGGTGCTTCCCGGATTTACCCTCCTCCAGGAGGTTGAGCATGGCCTCAAACCGTTCGTCGTGCGAACGAATGGCGTTCAGAACTTGCCATACCACACGAAACGTATCCGACCTGTCCAGAAAAGCTGCAGGATCCGAAGTTGACGGTATGACAACAGGCAGGACTACATAGCCCATGCGCTTGCCGGCGGCCCTGCGCATGACCCGGCCGACCGCCTGGACTATGTCGATTTGACTCTTGCGTGGATGCATGAACAGAATGGCATCCAACGCAGGCACATCCACTCCCTCCGACAGACAGCGGGCGTTGGATAGAACGCGGCACGTCCGGTCAGCGGGGCGGACTCCATCAAGCCATTCCAATCGCTCCGCTCGCCTGATTGCCTTGAATGTGCCGTCGACATGTCTTGCGGCGACCTCGTAGTCCGGCACGTGACCGTCAGCTTTTGCCTCGGCCCAAGTTCGATATTCACGCGCGATCTTGTTGAACAGCTCCTCTATGTTCTTAGAAGCCTTGATGCTGCGGCAATACGCAATCGCCCGCCGCATGGGCAATTGATCGTCCTCCGGGAATTCGTCTTCGTCAGCCTTTGCCAACGCCCGCCAGCACCCCAGGAGCTTCCCTGCGTCGGTCAGCTCGATCTCATACTTGGCTAGCGATTCACTCAAACCGCGGGCTACAACATCTTCCGGCACGGTGAGAACGATCACCTTGTAATCGGTGAGTAATCCATTCTCTACTGCCGCCCCGAAGCCGATTTCGTAGAGGACCGGGCCGTAAAGCGCTTCATCTTCCATCGAACACAAGGCGGCATTCACCTCGCCCGCCCTGTTGCGCGCCGATGCAGCATACACCTTGGGCGTGGCGGTCATGTACAGCCGCCTGTCCGCACGGATGCCCTCCTGACTGTGAATCTGCACGAAGTGGCTCTCTTCCTCGCCTGCGATTCTGGCTCCCGCAGTCCGGTGAGCCTCGTCGCAGATGGCCAGGTCAAAGTCCGGCAGTTCAAATTGTCGCTGGGCAGCGCCAATGACGGGAAGCGAGTGGTATGTGGCAAACACCACGGTCATCGCATCCGGCGCAAGTGGCGAGGCCTCTCGCGCCAACTTGGCTGCATCCGTTGTAGCGGGAAACGCCAGATCCAGGGCATCCATGTCGATGCGGTCGTCATTGCGGCGTCTGCGCCTGCCAACCTGCGAGTCGGAGCACGCTGCGTAAGCCCGCAGCTCTTGGCGCGCATCTGCCGTCCATCCGCGCACGGTCTGAGCCATCAGTGCGAGGCTTGGAACCAGGTACAGTACGCGACCGCCGCTTCCGACAAGATCCTCCGCGATACGGAGGGCCGTAAACGTCTTTCCCGTCCCGCAAGCCATTATGAGCTTGCCCCGGGACCCTGTTGCACCGAGACCGTTGACAGCTCGCGCAACCGCGTCTTCCTGATGCGGACGAAGCGCTTTGCGCTCTCTTCGCTCAATCTCCTCACTGCGTGCATACTTCCCCCAATCAATGGGACTCTCGCGGAGATCATGCAGGCCAATCCGAATTACGGGTACGGCCAGGCGGCGGATTACATCCTCTGCCAGTCGACTCCAATCCTTGCCGGTCGTGTCGATTATCACGCGGCGAGTGAATTCAGCGGCACCCGACGCAGCCAGGAACGAGTTGATCTCTGATTTGGGAATTCGCTTACCTTTCGCCCAGAACTTGCACTGAATTGCGCACCAGCCGTCAGCACCTCGGACCTTGGCTACAAGGTCGATACCCAGGTCTGTTTCGGGAAGGCCCCGTTCTCTTGCCCAGTCACTGTAGCGCTGCGGCGGTTCGAAAAGTGTCTTCTGTATGGGGTCGTGCGTCAAGAAGGCCACGCACAACTGCTCAAAGGCCGTTCCCTTGACACGTTCACGGCTGAATGACGCCTTCGCAGCCTCCTCACGCCACGCACTGAGAATGTCATCCAGACCAAACGAGGTAGTTACTGACATCCTTCGATTCTCGATTCCGTTGCGACTGGCATGATTTTTTGCTAGCCTCGGCGGGACCGATAGCGCTATGCCAAGCGTAGCGGCAGCGTAGAAGCTGCGTACACGCTTCGTAGAAAGAAGTCGGAATTTTCGGTTAATACCCCGATCTCTTCTCGATAACAGTGAGGCATCTCCGGGATCTGCCGAGACCTGTGACGCGCAGATGCTGTGAGGTCAGACTAGGCTGCCTACCTGGCCAAGCTTGCGCGTGCTGTGATTGACCACAGGCAGCAAGGCTTCCTACTTAGCCCCGAGGTAGTCCACTCGATGACTCCCACTGGTTCCATTTCAAGTATTCCACTATTCCAGACGATGGTTGTCAGTTGCCGGATCTGCCAGAACGGCAGGCCGCCTTAGTTTGGAATTGGTGCAGCAGGCTGTTGCGCACATGCGGAAGCTGCCCATTCCTTGGATCGACCTGTCACGCAGTCAGCGACCGGCAAACTGCATCTAGATCCGGTGATAAATTCTTGGAGATTTAATGCCAAACCTGAGGACTCAAGACCTGGATCGCATGAGAATACCCAGACGTACGGCAGAAGATATGTACCCGCTGGTGCGACGCGACGATCTCGGTGGACGTCTGGTATGCCTATCTTACAGCCTATGTCGCATGATTGTGCACCCGGAGTCGATTCGCGCAGTTTGAGCGGTCGCTGCAGCGCGCAGGCTACCCTGCCGCCTTGACTCCCACATCCCACTCGTCCGCCTACGCTCCACAGCCGGGCGCCTACAATGTATATCGCCTGAAATTGGAAATAGAGTCCGGCACCTTCAGTTTAGGCGCTGCCGGTCGCCCCGCACGAGCCCCGAGAATCCCCCGAACGGTCACGCCACGCGCGCCATTGTAAACATCCGCTAATTACCGCTAACGAATGTTTACAAAACCCCGCCCGTACCCGAAAAACCCGCTCTCACGGACGGGGTTTGGCATGATTATGGACCCTGAAACGGCCCTTGCGCCGGCTTCTCCGCCCGAAAAGGGGCGTTCCCCCGTGCAAGAGGATGTTTCCGAGGCCACGCGCGAGGCGTTGCTGAGCGCCCGCGCCGCCGAAACGCGCCGGATCTATGCCATGCATGTGCGCGCGTTCGGAGCGTGGCTCGGGGAGGATGTGCTGGGCGCCACGCCCATCGACGTGGCCAACTACCTAGCCGCCCCCGGCGCCACGAAGAGCCACAGCTGGCGCCTGCAGGCGGCGGCCGCGAAAACGGGCGCATTTAAAGAGGCGGGCTTAGCGTCTCCCGCCGCGCATGCCGGCGTTCGCCGCACCCTGACAGGTCTCCAGAGACAGAACCCCGGTGCTCCGCGCCAGGCCGCACCGCTGACGGAAGCGGTCATTGCCGCCATCGAGGCCGCGGCCACCAAGCCTCGGATCGGCCGCGGTGGCCACCCCGAGTCCGAAGCCCAAGCAAGGAGCCGCGGGGAGCTGGACATCGCCCTCATCCGCGTCATGCGCGATGCGCTCCTTCGCCGAAGCGAGGCGGAAGCCCTCGTGTGGGCGGACGTCCGTGTAGAGCCCGACGGCAGCGGCAGGCTGACACTTGCCATGCCGACCAAGACGGACCAGGAGGCCGCAGAGCCGCACACGGCCTATCTCACGCGCGCCACCGTGGCTGCGCTCACGCGCCTGTGGTCACCGTATCACACTCCCGATATGCCGCTCTTCGGGCTCTGCGCGCGTCAGATATCCCAGCGCATACGGGCTGCCGCCCGTGCGGCCGGCCTTATGGACAAGTATTCCGGGCACAGCGGACGGACGGGAGCGGCCCACAGCCTGGCAGAGCGTGGAGCCAGTCTCGTTGAGCTGCAGCAGGCCGGGCGCTGGAAATCTCCTTCCATGCCAGCTAACTATGCCCGCAGCGCAAGAGCCGGGCAAAATGCCGTGGCCAGGCTGCTGGAGACGTAGGATGGCAATAGTCGTCAATCAAACTCCTACACTCAAATCAAATGGCACCAAGCGAGCGGATCCGATACCTAGATGGCGCCTTGTGCTCGTCAACTAGCGTCTGCGAAATGCCCGATCCATCGCTCGACAAAGTCGAATTCGTTGCCTTGATCAATGGGGGCGGGGGACAGCGCCTCGGTAATTGGATGGACAGCGCCTCGGGAGAGCGCAAGTCGGACATCTTCACTCTCGGGCGGAAGCGAGAACGGCGTGACGTAAGCGCGCCTCCCAAAACGCAAGTCGCACTCGAACGCTAACTCATACCAGCGAAAGCCATCGGCATCGCTTTGTCGCATGTACCATAGAGAATGAGACCTGCCCTCATTTCGGTTATGATCACGAGGTTTGTGCAGAACAATCTCAGCAAAGGCCAATATCTCCCAACGCAAACCGTCCAGCAAAGTAACTTGGGTGTCGGTTCTAGTCATGGGCCCAACAATGAGAACAGCGTTCCCCAAGGTGATCCGCATTGCGAAGGTCGACGGTATCCAATTTGCGGTGCACTCTGGCGCAGCATCCTGAATTCGCTGCTTGAGTAATGCGACGATTTTATCGTAAGAGGCCTGGGCTGCTTGCTGTATTTCCTCCTTGCGTTCTTGTTCGGACTGAATAACTGATTCTTTCCGAGCCATTTCTGAGCGCATTCGCGCAACTCGGGAGCTGGCTTCCTGAAGACGCTGTGCTGCCGGCGATTGCGGTCTCGTAGACTCCGTTAGTCTTGAAAGAATCGTTGCGGGAGCCGGACGGGCTTCAGGGGGTTTCCTCAGGCAGCTGTCCACCAGCGAACGGAGACCTGCCGGAAGCCTTGCAATCTGTTTGGGTGAGCCCTTGAGATGTTGCTGACGGTAGTCATGACGCTCTGGCCCGGTAAAGGGTAGCGTGCCAACAAATAATTGGTATGCGACGACACCAAACGAATACACATCCGTCGCAGTCGTCGCTCTTGCACCTCGCCACTGCTCGGGTGCGGCATACGCGGGCGTTAAGAAGTGCTTTCGTGTGTCAGGAGCGGTAGTCGCCTCGGCATACTTGGATATGCCAAAGTCCGCGAGGCACCAGCTATCGTCGATTAGGAGAATGTTGGACGGCTTGATGTCCCTGTGCACGACACGATCTTTCATAGAGACAAGGGCGTTGGCAATGTCGACGAGTATGCTTCTCGCATCGCTTGTGGATAGTGGCCCGTCCGTACCAGAGAGTAAGTCGGCTAAGGACTTCTTGGCCTTAGGCATCACGATGATCCAGAAGTTGTCCCACTGGCACCTGTTAACAACGGGCACAACGTTCTTGAGGTCAGCTAGCCTTGGGAAAAGGAGTTCACGGTCTGCCCCGGGGTCTTTCGGAATGAACTTGGCGGCGTGGGGAACCAGGCCGTTAGACTCGACCAAAAAAACGCGACCTAGGCCGCCGGAGCCGAGCTCCTCCCCGACAGACCATTCTAGCTTGTCGCATTGGATCCGCAATGACTGGAGGCTGGACCAATCCATCGGGGGCCTCCTTGATCCACCGTCAATCTCAGCAAGGGCGTCCTCAATGGTTGGAACGAGAGCTCCAAGTTCTGTCATGGCCTCGGACGTGGACGTGAAATCAGTGAGATCCACGTCCACGTCGATCCCGCTCAACCGTGTAATGATATCGCGGTGAAGAATGGGCGCTGCTAATGCTCGGAGTGCGATGACCCAGTCCCGAATGGTGAGTCCATAAGCATAAAGCGTATCGATATCATCGATAGTTACGCGAGGAGGGCCCGCTTTGATTTCGCGGATAACTTCGTCCAGCTTTTTCCTCTGCTCCGTACCGTAGCCAGGCATCTCTAAGTCTCCAAGAACAATCGGTATTTCAGGGATGTCTTGAGGGCCGTTTTAAGCGCATGCATATAGAAGCGACCGGGCCTTCTCCCGACCCTGTGCACACACCTTTCGGCGGCGCGAACCCAACATAACCGGACGTATGTTGCACTGGTGATATCCAAGCTCCTCCATTCGCCCCACAAATGCCGTTGTTAACTCGATGGTGAACGGTTCATAGCCTTCCTGCGTGGCCCTGTCCTGCCGGTACTGCACACATCCAGAATACGCCACTCCAGGAGGACGGGGTCTGGAAAACAGCGGGGAGAGTTCGCAGGCGCCCAGACTGCAGCGCCAAGCGGCATCCTCCGGATGGAGGTGATACATGCCCGGGATGACTTGCCAAAATTGGCCGTAGACTGAAATGCGCGAGGTCCTGCAGGAACGGCTGTATTAAGTGCATGAAATCGGTGCATCGGACTTGACCCAAAACCTGCATCACTATGCTGGCCAGGTAGCTACAGATGCGGGTCTTTAGCGTGCTGACTTGGACAGGGGGAAATACCTGGTTAACACTAGTTTGGGTTCTACTTGGTCGGGGTCTGCCGCGACTTGAGCAACGCGCAGAATTATGTCGGGGATAACCTGGCGCAAAAATTTTGATTCCGCTGGTGTGAACGGCGTATCCGCACCTTTGGACTTCCTCGCTTCCTCGCCTCCCTTCTCGTGACATAGCGCACCTATGCGATTCAACACTCTAAGGCCTATCCCGAATTGGTGGGCAGCCTTTTTCCGCCCCCCTCCCATCTGTTCCAAGACTGTAAGACAGTAGTAAGCCATGCTTGTCAAGGGTTCTCTGCCCTGCCTCTGTTTCATATAACGATCACGCATTATAATGGCTTCTGTCGGGAAACTCATTCTCGTCGAGGGAGGCGAGGGATAGGCATACAAACCGTGTATCACTCGCGGCTTAACCTCCGGGAATCCCTCATACACCACGCGGCCCGTGCCTCCAAGCCCAATCACACGGATACCTGGACCCAAGGGTGGTGTCCGTCCAAAGTATTCTACTTGTGCGCGATGGTACTGAAATCTAAGCGCGTAGGGCCCCAGCGCGAGGTCTGCAGCAAACTCCCATTCCTCTAAGAAGGGGTCTACTAAAGTCCTAGCCTCTTTCACGCTCGCGTGATCACGCTTAAGTATGATCTTCGCAACGAGGTCTTTCAGAATTACGGAAAAATCTTCCGTTTCTGTTTCAAGCGGTCGTGCCCTGGCGTAATCCACGCCATCCCCATGACTAACCTTGTAGAGCAGGGCATGAACACGCTGGTCGTACATGATTACGAGCTATGAGGTATACCCCTTCCGCTGGACAGTTTTCCGGTCCATTTAAGATAGAGCCCTGCCAGGGTTATGGGTTATGGCGGGGCATGTCGGCCCCAGTGGGTAATCGCTTACGGTTTTGACTGCGGGTTTGGTTGAAGAGTCCCCATCCAGCTCGTAATAGACCTTTGCCAGACTGCGGTACTGGAGCTTCTGTTGGGGTCGATGGTGGTTCCAAGAGCCTCCTCTCGCGCCTTTGACCGTATGATTGCACGGCCGGAGACAATTTGCACGATCTGCATATCTGCTCTTTTCCCTACAACCCCGGCCTCACCCCTCGTCGTGCGGCACTCTACCGCTCCAGACCCCGATCGCGTTCCAGACCCCGCCTGATTTCCCGCCTGAGATCGAAGGAAGCCTCCCGGCTCAGCGCCCGCGTCAGCCGATTCATCCTCTCCGGAGATAGCTCCGATGCCCGCTCCGCCGCGCGGCGCAGCAGAGTATCCTCGTCCGGCAACCTGCACGCATGACGCTCCAGGCGCTCAATCCGCTCCGATCGCGCACGCGCCTCCGCTTCCATGCACGCCAGCTCCTCTGGGCCCGGTACGCGGAGGCGGGCTTCCAGGTATGACCGCGCCGCCTGCCGGGAAAGTGCAGCTGCAGCATATGCCCGGCTCCGGTCCGGACGCACGCCCAGTCCAAACCAGACCTTGCGCTCCTCCTCCAGCACCGGCGCCAAGCGCCACGGCCGGCTCACAAGCGTTTCCGCGGCCGCTTCCGGTCCCTCCCTGTCCGCCAGGCTGGCCAGTGCACGGCGCGCTTTCGCGGGATCCCGGTACACCTGAACCAAAAACCGGTCCAGGCTCTGCGTCTCGAGGGAAAGCCTCGCCCGGCGATCCCGCACCACGCGCTCCGGCGTATAGGCGTGCCTGCTCCGGAGTGCTTGCAGCTCCTGACGCCTTTTTTGCGCAGCCTGGGCCGCCTTCACGGACACAAACATCCGGCCGCAGCTCCCGGTCGCTTGGCAGCAGGGTGAACGCCAGACGCAGCATTATCCGCATCTCCGGTGCAGCTTCCCTCCTCTCCTCGTCCATTCCGCGCACGAAGTGCTCCATCACGTGCAACGCTTCAGACACCATAGGGTAGCCGGCCACAGGGCGAGCTCGGCGCGCCCTGCCCCGCACGACACCCCGGGCAAGATGCGGCCGGCAAGGCGGCTTACCCTCGAGGCCGGCGCATAACGACGGCCGTCCGTTATCAACATGCCACGATGCCGGATCTCCAGGTGCAGTCCATCTGCATTCAGTGTCTCCACGAACTCCTGCCAGCTGCGTGCGCGGGCCAGGTCCTCCCCCACCCTGTCGTGCACCTCGAGCGCAAACGGCCGCTCTCCCGTACGACGTGCCCGTTGCAGGGCCCGCGTCCCCGGCGATCTCGATCGGTCCGGACGCTCATGGCCCGGCTTGCGAGCGTGGTGCCCCGGCACCCGGCGCAGACCCCACTCCGCCTCCAGGCCGCGCAGCGTACGCTCTTTGCGGCGGTAGTAATGACTCGTGCTCTAGGCCCTGCCCGTCTCCGGGTGCACCCGGTTGACCATCATGTGCACGTGCAGATGCGCCGTGTCACTGTGCGCCACCAGAAACGCCTGGTGATCCTCCAGGCCCAGATCCCGCAGCACAGTATTGCACATAGCCTCCATCTGTGCGCGCGAGGGTGCGTCCTCCTTGTCAAACGACAGGCTCACGTGATACACCGGCTTCTCGCAGCGGCTCGATACCTGCGCCGAAACGTGCATCTCCCGTGCCACCTCCTTCGCCTGATCCGCTCCCAGCCAACGCGTGTCCGTCCACACCTAGCGCTCCGGATCGCGCACAAGGTACGTGGCCAGGCCCCGGAAGCTCTTGCCGCGCGTCACCTTGCCTACCATGCCCCTACAGCCTGCGCCGCATTGCCAGCACCTCCTCCACTGCATCCCGCAGGTACCGCTCCATGGGCAGACGTCGCGTACGGTTCGCTATGCGCGCCAACTGGTTCAGGTTGCCTCCTATGCGGCCCAGCGCCGCGTACACGCGGTCGTTGACCTTCGCGCTCAGCTTCGCCCCCAGCGCCGCCTGGCGGACGTACACGCTCGTGCTCATGCCGGCGAGGCCTGCGGCCGCGGCCGCGCTCCCTCGTACCGGCACCGGTATCCGCCTCTCGTGAGGCGCCTTTCCCCGGATGCGGGGAGCTTTCACTCAAGGAAAACATTGCTTGCTCCGCTGCTCTGTGTCGTCTCCCTGTAGGTCGCCGCCGCAGAGCGCGGAAGGACTTGCCGCACGCTACAATCCCGCTACGATTGCACCTGGCCCCGGCAATTGTCGAAACGACCGGCGTTACCTGTTAACACGTCGCGAGGCCAGACCCGCCCTCATGCTCTACAGGTCCCGCTCACCTGGAATACTGCACTGTAGGCAATCGCACGGCTCCTCCCGGCCGGACGGCGCATTACGTACTTCCTTGTATTCAACTGCCATGAAGCCCAAGCCCTGCTCACCCGGCCGTCCGGCCCTGCCGCCCGAACGAAAACGGTCCGTCGCCGTCTTTGCCTACTTCACGCCCGAGGAAGCACAGCGCTTGCAGAGGCGCAAGAGACCTGGCCAATCCATGTCGGAGCTCGTGCGGGAGGCGCTGCTCGGCAGTCCGCCGGCCGCGGCCGGGCTGCAGCCTGAAATGTCCTCACCCGCCACCAGTGCGGGAGCACGGGGTCCCGATCCGGATGAGGCGGAAGCCGCCATACGGGCCTATGGCCGGGAAATGGAGGACCGGGAGATCTACTCGAGAGCCGCTCTGGCGATAGCGCGTAAGCATCCGCGCCGCGCCCTTGCGGCCAGGGACCTGGCGCGGCAGCGGAGAATGTCTCCCGGACATCTGGTGGCTTGGCTCAGGGAACATGGCCCGTTGTGGAACAGTGCCTGACTACCGGATATGGCCGGCAAAGCCCCCGGCAGGGATGAATACCTGAATACACGGCGCACTGGCCCGGCCGCGCAGTGTCCGTATTTGGCCTTAACCGTACCAGGATACGGTTTTAGCTCACGAAGGCCGTCTACGTGCGACTTTGCTCCCTCTGCACATACCGAAACACATGCCCGTTTGGGGCCGATTTGCGGCAGTTGGCTCACTTCGGCCAATTAGCACCCCTTCTACACCACCATTTTCCGGCACCCGGTGACCGCTACTCATCGCGTGTCTACCGCTCTGAAGATGCCGGTTGTCCGATTTCGTCTTGCCCTACCCAAGTATTCAACGGCTGTTCGATATCAAAGGGATCACTCTCTTGAGACCACGCCACAAATGGACTCGAAGTAGGTGACGCAGGTACCGGGTCCGGCAACCGGACTCTCGCCCGGGTCGGGATATTGAAGGCACTTCCGACCACTATGGCTTCACCAGGAGCCAGGATAGTAATCTGATCCATTAGCCTCCGGGATTGAGAAGGCACGATCTTGCGGAAATGGTCGATATCTTCAGGGTTTTGGAGGCGGTGAACAACGAAGTTCGCGCACTGTGACAGTACGGTGGCGCTAACGTCACTAGGGCGCTGGCTTGCTGCGATGAAGGAGAGGCCGAATTTGCGACCCTCCTTTGCAATCCGCTCAAACGTCTCACGGGACACCGCTGAGCCCTTCGGCTCGTCTTGACGACGAGGCCGCACGTAATTGTGTGCTTCATCGAGGATGATAACCCACGGTTCCTTGAATCGCGCAGCGGCTACCGCATGCTCGCGTACTTCGAGGAACACCCGGCCTATGATGCCGCAAACGTACGGGAGAACCTCATGGCTAAGCATCGAGCAATCAATTACAACGGTTGGCGCTGACTCGGCGTTCTCGACTCCTAGCATTGCAAGCCAGTCACCGACTGAGGCTACACCCAGTTCGTCGTAGTTGTAGAAGGCGTGCCAACGACGGTCGTTTCTCCGATTCTGGATTCGGAGCTGTAATCCCTGAAGAAACTGTCTAAGACCCCGGTCCCCAGGCGCCAGCTCGGCAGCAGTTTCAAGGTTTTGGGCATTATCTAGGAGCCTGTCGGGCTTTCCGATGTTTGTAAGCGGTGAGTACGTTCAATAGCTGGATTAGCGCTATGGCAGTCAGGTTTGTTCCTATGGACCGCAGTGCTCTGGAGCTTTTTCCCCGGACGGTTGACGAGTATGTGTCG
>CAZXEU010000055.1:0-3176 GCA_964639665.1 uncultured Rhodothermaceae bacterium
GCAGGACGGCAGTACGTTCTTCCCGTCGGTGATCACGGCTGCGGAAGCAGAGGAAGAGCTTCCGACGGAGTTCGCCCTGCAGGGCAACTATCCGAACCCGTTCAATCCGTCGACCAACATCCAGATTGATCTTCCGGAGAAAGCGGAAGTGACGATCCAGATCATCGACATGCTGGGACGGCATGTGATGACGGTACCGGCGCGTGAGATTGAAGCCGGCGCCAAGCGCGCGGTGGAGATCAACGCGGTGAATCTGGCCTCGGGAGCGTACCTGTACCGGGTGATTGCGAAGTCGGCAAGCGGAACGAACATTGATTCGGGTCGCATGATGTTGATCAAGTAGAGCTGGAACTCTGACCAAGTCAGGGTAAGAGTAGCGCGCCCCGGTGCCTTAGTTGGCGCCGGGGCGCGCGTGCGTTTGGGCATTGCCGGTAGCGACAGATAGCGCGGCCCGCCGTGCGATGCAAGGCGGTATAGTTGGTTGGGTTGTGAGATTGTTAGTAGTACCGCGTAAGGCATGGCTGATCAAGTATGGTCGTTGGACGAATACCTACAACCAGCGCACACAGCCGGCCGTGTGGCGTGTGCGATATGATCCGATGCCATCGATCGAAGAAATATCAGGCTATTCGTTTGGCGCGGCGCTCCTATTGCCATTAAGTGGCCCGCAAGAGCCTGCCAGTTGAGCGCGTGAAGATGCAAGGTGTTGTTGGAGCGATTGATCTGCAAAGGGAGAACAGCTACGACCTGGATCCACGCGCCAGATGGGCTTGTTGACCAGAGATCGGCACAGCCTTGCTCAGGTGCGCATCCGGTGCTGCTATTGCGCGGAATCGAATCCGTTACCCGGAGTTGAGCAAGTTCATTATCCGCCAACGTATGCTCGGCCGTGCCTACGGGAAGCAGGCGGTCACCCTGTGCTCTTGGGACGCGATGGCGCGTGCAGTGCTCGCAGTGCGTCCCAGAAGAGCTGAAGGAAAGGGAACTGAATTCTGGCAGAATCGTGAGCGTGAAGGCCTCAAGATCAAGGTCGTGCAATGCAAATCCTGGTGTTTCATTCGCTGCGCTGTCGGCTTTTGGGCCTCTGTGTGCTGCTCATGTTGATGGATTCCGGAATCGCTCGTGCTCAGAGCATACCGGTTATCGATGTGGACATTGCAACCTTTGCATACGATGCGGAGAATGCTGCGATTGAGGTATACCTGGCCTTCCAGGCGGAAACGCTCGATTATGCGGAAGCAGAAAGCGGATTCGTTGCCAGGGTACCAATGTCCTTCAGCCTCGCGCGCGCATCGGACGCAGGTATGGAAGGATTCGCGGCGCCCGTGACCTGGGAGGATGACCAGACCGTGGAATTTGCAGTTGCAGACACGGCGGGCATTGTGGAGGGACAGTATTACCTGCGACAGGCCAGACTTACGTCGCCTCCAGGAGAATTCGAGTTGGCTGTAGCGGCGATGGACACGGTTGGCGTACCGGTAGTGGAGATCAGGCGCGACGTCATTGTCCCCGATTATCTGGATGCAACGTCGGCAAAGATTTCGGATATCACGATTTCGACAGGAATCGTGCAGTCGGGCGACCGCGAGGATCCCTTCTATAAGAACGGACTCAGCATAACGCCGAATCCCAACCAACTGTACGGAGAAGGCGTCTCGCAGCTCTTCTACTACGCCGAGGTCTACCACGCAGACCAGGTGGCAACCGCTGCCGGACAGTACACCGCGCTGGTGTATGTTGCCGCTGCCAATAGCGCAGCTCCGCTGGCGGGATTGCAGAAGCGGCTTGTCCGGCAGGCAAGGATGCCGGATGTGCTCGTCGGCGCATTCGATCTGCAGGCGCTTCCCACGGGGACGTATTTCGTGCACGTAGTCTTGTTGGATGAAGGAAACGCGGCGGTAGGCGAGCAGACGCAGAAGTTCTTCGTGTACAATCCGTCCATAGTTGTAGCGGCGCCCGAGCCACTGGAGGTGTCGTTTGAGACCAGCGAGTATGCGTCCATGCCGGAAGAGGAAGTGGACGAGGCTTTTCAATACATTCGGATAATCGCGACCGAGCAGGAAGAGCGGCGAATAAGGCGAATTGAGGACCTGGACGAAAAGAGGCGCTTCCTGATGAGTTTCTGGGAAGTCAGGGATCCCACGCCAGGCACGGCGGATAACGAAGTGCAGCAGGAATTCAACTCCCTGATGTCGTATGCCAACGAGCGTTATTCCGTGAGAACCATAGCGGGTTGGGAGACGGACCGGGGCAGGACGCTCATCAAGTACGGCGTGCCCTCGAACATCGAGCCCTACCTGTACGAGCGTGACGTGAGACCCTATGAAGTCTGGACTTACAACAGCATTCCGGGAGAAGGCCAGGGCATGTTCATATTCGCGGACCTGGATGGTTTCGGAGAATTCGAGATGATTCATTCTACGGTGGCAGGAGAGCGGAAGCTGCCCAACTGGCAGCAGGAGCTCCGGGCGAGTTTCTGAGATCGCATGACGGGTGAACGCGCCGCCATAGCGTCCCTTGGCGGGCATGTGGGGTCTGAAGCCGTGCTGGAAGGGTGGCTCTACAACAAGCGCGGCTCAAAGCGCCTGCAGTTTCTGGAGCTGCGCGACGGCAGCGGCATTGTGCAGTGCGTGGTTAGTCGCAGCGACGTCTCAGACAGGGACTGGGAGCGAGCAGTCGCCGCAACCCAGGAGAGTGCGCTGAGAATTGGCGGGCGTGTGGTCGAGGACGAGCGGCAGCTTGGTGGCGTGGAAGTCCATGTACGCGCAATCGAAATAATCTCGGTGGCTGAGCCGTATCCCATCAGTCCGAAGGAGCACGGCGTGGATTTCCTGATGGAGCGGCGGCACCTCTGGCTGCGTAGCAAGAGGCAATGGGCCGTGCTGCGCGTGCGCAATCGCGTCATCATGTCGATCCATGAATTCTTTCAGGAGCAGGGATTCCTTCAGATGGACGCGCCGATACTGACCGGCAGTGCAGTGGAGGGAACGAGTACGCTTTTTGCCATCGACTACTTTGGCGACCCGGCTTACCTGACGCAGAGCGGCCAGTTGCACGGTGAGGCGATGGCCATGGCTTTCGGCAAGATCTACACCTTTGGTCCCACCTTCCGGGCTGAGAAGTCGAAGACGCGCCGGCACCTGACCGAGTTCTGGATGATCGAGCCGGAGATGGCC